>NZ_RAVZ01000027.1 GCF_003611635.1 Corallococcus terminator
CCATCCCCTCCACCATCGACTCCAGGTACTCGCGCAGCTCTCTGTCCAGCTTGCGCATCTGTGCAGGGGTCATGACCTCGACGTAGATCATGCCCCTCGACTCGACGCAACTGACTGAGTAGTACTAGCAGGCTGCTGAAAAACTCCGGTGCGGGGTCGACCTCCCGCACCGGGGCATGATCTCCTCCTGACCTGGAGGGTTGCGGACATGCGTGGAGAGGTCAGGGGTCAGTCGAGCTTCAGCTTGGTGCAGCCGGCGCAGCGGGTGCCCCAGGGCCACCCCATCCGGCGCATCAAGGCGCTCGCGGATGCCCAGCTCAAAGAGCTCTCGCCCGTCTTCGACGCCATGTACTCGGGCACGGGGCGTCCGGGGATTCCGCCGGAAGCGCTGCTCAAGGCGTGCCTGCTCATCGCGCTCTACAGCGTGCGCAGCGAGCGGCAGTTCTGCGAGCGGCTGGAGTACGACCTGCTCTTTCGCTTCTTCTTGGACATGAGCCTGGACGAGCCGAGCTTCGATGCGTCGAGCTTCGCGAAGAACAAGCAGCGGCTGCTGAAGGCCGACGCGGCTCGACGTTTCCTCGACGTTTCTTCGAGGGCGTGGTGGGCCAGGCCAAGGGCCAGGGGCTGATGTCGGCGGAGCACTTCACGGTGGATGGCACGCTCATCGAGGCGTGGGCCGGCGTGAAGTCCTTCAAGAAGAAGGGCGACAAGGATGAGGGGCCTCCGGACGACAAGGGCAACCCTACCGTCAACTTCCACGGGGAGAAGCGCGGCAACGCCACGCACGAGTCGACGACGGACCCGGAGTCGAGGCTGGCGCGCAAAGGAGGCAACGGCGCGAAGCTCTCCTACTCGGCCAGCGTGCTGATGGAGAACCGCACCGGGCTGGTGGCGGACATCACGGTGGAGTTGGCGACGGGCGAAGCGGAGTGGGTGGGAGCGCTGCGGATGCTCGACCGGCAGAAACAGAGGGGGCTGGTGCCCACGACGCTGGGGGCGGATGCCGGATACGACGTGCAGCGCTTCGTGGATGCCACGCGCGAGCGCGGGGTGACACCCCATGTGGCCCAGACGCGCGACGTGCGCCGCGCCAGCCGCGTCGACGGACGCACAACACGCCACGGAGGCTATGCCCTGAGCCAGCGCGCCAGAAAGCGAGTCGAGGAGATATTCGGCTGGATGAAGACGGTGGGCGGCTTCAGGAAGACACGCTACCGAGGCCAGGCGAGGACGGGCCTGTGGGCCTACTTCGTCGCCGCCGCCTACAACCTGACACGCATGGCCCGACTCATGCCCGCCTGACACGCCGCGCGCCTGCCGGGCAGCAGTTCGCCCCGGTGGGCCTGGGGACGGGGCTGCAACCGCCGCAGGGCGCCTCCCTGGTCGTCAGAAAACCGCTCGAAAACCTCTCATTGACGAGCCGGACCCGCGTGGAGCAGCGCGTCCGGCCCGAAACCGACTTCTTCAGCAGCCTGCTAGGGCAGCATGGTGATGCGATTGAGCGCGGGGGCGGGCAAGGGGCTCGCCTGGCTGCTGTGTGCCTTCAGGTATGCCTCCAGCGCGTCGCTGTCCACGGCGCCACCCAGCCGGTTCGTCCCCTCGGCGAACACCTGGAAGCCATCACCCCCACTCGCGAGGTAGTTGTTCGCGGTGACGCGGTAGTTCGCCGCCGGGTCCACCGTCACGCCGTTGATCCGGATGGACGCCGGGTCAACGCGGCTTCCGACGGGCGCCGACGCGCTGAACGCATAGGTGAAGCCCGCCGACGGAAGCTGCATGAGGGTGGCTCCCGACGGCCGCCACTGCCGCTCCAGCAGTTGCTCGATTTGCGCGCCCGTCAGCGTCAGGGTGACCAGGCTGTTGCCGAACGGCTGCGTGGTGAAGGCCTCGCCGTAGGTGACCTCGCCCTGGGCGATGTCCGCGCGCACGCCGCCCGGGTTCATGAAGGCCACCTGCGCCCCACCCAGGTTCGCGGGCTTCGTCGCCTCCAGATGCGAGTCCGCGATGACGAAGCCCAGGGTGGACTGGCCCACGGAGTCCGACTGTGTCCTGAGCGTCTGCGACACCCAGCCGATGACCCGGTTGGCCCTCGGCGTGACGAGCTCCTGGTACTTCGTCACCAGCTCCTTCACCGCGCCGACCTCCTGCACGTCGCGAGTGACGATGATGTTGTTCGCTCGCGCCTCCACGACGTCGCCCGTCACCTTGCTCAACGTCAGGTCGATGTCCGTGACGAGCTGCCCCATCGACGAGGCGCTCGTGACGACCTTGCCATCGATGACGCAGTTGTAGGCCTGATGCGTGTGGCCGCTGACGATGACATCCACCGCGTCGTTGAGGCCCTTGGCCACGCCCACGATGGCACCTGAGATGAGGCCGTCCGCACCCGCGCCCTTGCATTCGTTCACCAGCGAGCCCGAGGTCGGAATTCCGCCCTGGTGCACCACCACGATGATGGCTTCGATGCCCTGCCGCCGCAGCTCCGGCACCAGCGCGTTCACCGTCTGCACTTCGTCCTTGAAGGTGAGCCCCGCCACGCCCGTGGGCGTGACGATTTCCGGCGTGCCCTCCAACGTCATGCCGATGAAGGCCACCTTCACGCCCTCGAACTCGCGCACGTCGTAGCGGGGGAACAGCGTGCGGTCCACGCCCGTGGCCACGTTGGCCGCCAGGAACTTGAACTTCGCGCCCGGGAAGCCATCCCCGTCCAGGCAGCCATCCACCGGGTGGCAGCCGCCCGACTGCATGCGCAACAGCTCCGTGCTGCCCTCGTCGAACTCGTGGTTGCCCACCGCGACCAGGTCCAGGCCAATCAGGTTCATCGCCTCGACGGTGGGCTCGTCGTGGAAGAGCCCCGACAGCAGCGGGGAGGCGCCGATGAGGTCTCCCGCCGCTACCACCACCGTGTTCGGATTGGCGGCCCGCAGGGCCGCGATGTGCCGGGCGAAGTACGTCACGCCGCCCGCGTTCACCCGCACCGGTCCACCGTCGGGGGCCACACCCGTCAGAATCTGGCCCGCGGGCTCCTCGAGCTGCCCGTGGAAGTCATTGAACGCGAGCACCTGCACGCTCACCGTGGTGGGACCCGAGTCGGGAGTCCCCGCGTCGGGTCTCCCCGCGTCGGGCGTCCCCGCGTCCGTGCCGGAATCCGGGGTCGGCACCTGGACGGAATGCTGCTCACAGCGCTTGTCCTCGCAGACCCACTCCGTGTTCGAAGCCGGCGGTCCCTTGTCTTCACGGCAGTCGGCGGCGTCCTGGCACTCGTCACCTCCGCAGCCGCCCTGGGCGAAGAGGAACATGCCGGTGACGAACGCTCCGGCGAGCAGGAAGACGCTGGGACGCGCTTCCAGCAGTGACGAGCGCGGTGTGGCTTGTGGCATCGACGGAACTCCAACGAACAAAGAGGAAGAACCTACTCTGGTTCGTGGACGATGGCGCGACTTCATGGCGGCACGGTGAAGCTCGCGCCCCGACTTCGTCTCGACACGGGTCTGCGGCTGCCGCCCGTACTCATGGCGCGGATGGCGGCGCTTCGTTGCCACACAGCAGCAACTCCGCGGGACCTCCGGTGCGACCCACCAGGACGGCCACCTGACCGTGCGCGCGACCGAAGCGCTCCGCCTCTCCGCGCCAGGCGAAGCCAGTCTCGGACGACACCGCCGGGACAGCTACGGGGCCACGCAGGTAGACGGTGCGCACCGGCAGGCCCTCATGGGCCTCGCGTTGACCTGCCTCTTCGATTCCGACCCGTGAGCCCTCGGCCTCCAAGAGCAAACCGAAGATGACGGCGTAGCGCGCGGCCTCCCTGCTCCACATGCTCTCCGACGACTTGTCGAGCTGAGAGAAGTCTGCGGGGGCTCGACGCGTACTCACTCCCTGTTGTTCGCCATGCTAGCGCCCCTGCATGGATTCGACCCTGTCAAAGAGGGGCGCCAGCGCGCGTTCCATGGCGTTGGCGGTCGCATCGCCGCTCTGGTTGGTGATGATGAACACCCCCAACTGATACTTCGGCACGAGGTAGAGATAGCATTGCGCGCGAGGCACGCCGCCGTGATGCACGTAGTGGGTGCCCAACTGGCTGCTCTGGCCGATGTTCCAGAAATAGCCAATGCTGAAGTCCTCCGCGAAACGCACCAGCGGCTTGTGTGACTCTGTCACCGCGGGATGGTTGCTCAACTGCAAGCGCAAGTACTTCACCATCTCCGGCATCGTCGCCTTCAAGGCTCCCGCCGCGCCCCAGGGCAGGAGTGGCATCGGCGTGGTGCCGACCGGGTTGTCGCTGTGGTAGCCAGGAGCCAAGCGGTTGGCGTCCTGGGCACGCAGGCGCAGCCACGTGTCGTGCATACCGGCTTCCCGCGCCAGGAACTCCGCGAGCAACGACTCGTAGGGAGCCCCGTGGATCTTCTCAAGGGTGTGCGCGACCAACTCGGTGCCGGCGCTCGAGTAAGCATAGTCCTTGCCGAGCGGGCCCTTGATGCTGACGGTGTGCAGGTCCTGCCAGAACCGCGGCTGCCCGTAGTCCGCATAGGCGGCATTGAGCTTTGCCGGGGTGGCATGCGCAGTGAAGTCCCTCAACACCTCATTCACTTGCAGTGGCAACATCCCCGGCATGCCGCTGGTGTGTGTGACCAGATGGCGCAGACGGATCGGCCCGCCGTCTGACTGAAGGTTCGGATAGGCGGACGGCAGATACTTTTGTATCGGGTCGTCGAGGGTCGCCTTGCCTTCGAGGACAGCGTTTGCCAACAGCAGGCCGACGAAGGTCTTGCTGACCGACCCTATCTCATAGAGGGTCGAATCATCGGGCGGATTGGACTTGCCGGTCTCCAGCTCACCCCGATGCAGGATGAACTCCTCACCGCGATAGACCACTGCGATCGACGTTGCGTGCAGCAGTCGTGACTGCAGCAGGGTCGTCGCGGCTTGGTTCATTGCCGTGGGGATATCGCGGGCGGGTGCAGGGCCCGTCGTCTTGCAAGCGGCCAGCACCAGCATCATTCCAGCAATGGCTACGGAGAGTTTGTTCATCAGGCGCATCGTCCAAAGGGGATGGGCACTCTCGCACGCCCCCCAGGTCGGAGCCAGACACGCGAGGCCTGTGCCTACCCCAAATTCGGTCGCTGCGTCATGAAACCGTTGAGGCGGGTGAGCGAGGCGCGCACGGTCGTCGACTTTCGGTGCAGGCGAGGCAGGCGCGGATTCGGGGCCGTGCCGGAAGCAGCGCCGGGCCGAACCGGGTGCTCCGACCTCATCAACTCGACAGCACGACGCTCATCGCATGCGGCAGCGCTACAGGAACTCGTCCCCTCCCCCGGTCTCCGGCTCCTGTGCGGAGAGGAGAACATCCCCGGGCCGCTGCTCCACGCGGAGGCCCAGGCCCATGGCCGTCAACTCCTCGAGCGCGGCGAGGGCCTCCATGACGGGCTGGACATCGGCAACCCGGGCAGGCACGGCGATGCGCTCGAGACGCGAGCCCACCCGCTCCAGCACCGCGTGCGGGGGGAGTGCCTCGATGTATCGGCCATACAGATAGGCGGGCGCGCTCAGATGGGCGACCTCCGAGGGCGAGACGGTCGCGACATACGTATCGAAGCGCGCCCTCACCTCCTCCACCGAAGTGTCCTGCCGCCACAGGCCGAGCAGGGAGCGCAGGAAGTCCATCAACGGTTGCGACCGGGACGAGCCCATCTGGGCCGAGGCGACCGCCAGCGCCCGCTCGGCGCGTGCGGGGTCGGGCTCGACAAAGTACAGCGGCAGCACCTCCTCGATGCCTGGAGTGTAGAGGGGCTCGGCGAGTCGCTCCGGCGCACCCACGAACGAGCGCAGCGTCTCGGGTTCGAGCGGCTCACCCGCCAGCCAGCGGCACCACAGCGCCTCGAGCGAGCCTGCGGCGAGCGACGCGCGGCGCAGCAGATGGGGTCGTGCCTGCTCCACGCCTCCGAACAACAAGACGGTCACCAGGTCCTCGGCGCAAGGCCCCTCGGGGAACTCGAGCGCATCCGCCCCCGTCCAGCGCGCGTACCGTTTGCGCTTCAGGTCGCGCTGGACCTCGCGCGCCACCTCGCTCCATGCGGACCAGGGCACACCGAGCGCCGCGTAGTCCGTCCGGAGGCGCTCGTCCGCGGGGGCCGAGACCACGTTGGGGCGCTTCTTGAAGTCGGCCCGCACGCGCTTGAGTTCCTTCGCGAGCGCGGGCAGCTCCTCCGCCGGACAGCCACCGGTCAGGAGCCGGAGGTGGGAGACGGGAACGCCATGCAACTTGAGCAGCCAGGATTTGAACGCCGACCAGGCGGGTGCGGAGAGGTGTCGGAATTCCACGGTCTGTCCTCGATCAGGCGCCAGGCCCACTCCCCCGCGATGGGTCGTCGGGCCATGTGGCCTGCTCTGTCATGATAACTTCAGCAAGGGACGCATCCCCCGGCCATCCCATCCCCACGCCTGTGCCAGACCCGGCCGCTGCAAGGAGAGCCTGAGACTGGCAGGTGTGCCGCCCAGCGGCGCTCACGGCCGTATGCCATTGAGCGCGAGACGCAGCACCCGGCGCGCGGTGAGCGGATCGTCTTCGTTGGCGACGGCAATCGAATTCGCCAGGGTTATCAGATCCTCCGACGTGGCGCCGGAGTGAAGCACGCCCGCCGATGACGCCCGGACGACCAGGACGTTCAACACGTCGAGCAGCATGTCGGTACAGCAGATCTCTTCGGCGGAGAGGCCATCCGGGCCGGCCAGCAGCGCAGTGGCGAGCCCCCGGTGGGTCGCGGTGTAGACCGTCAATTCCTCGAGCCAGGACGCCAACTCGGCGGCGGGCTCCTTGCCCGGTTGCGCGGCGGCCCGCGCACACAATTGCGCGACACCCTCGCGAAAGACCGCCTCCAGCAGCGCCTGCCGCGACGGGAAGTGCCGGTGCAGGGTCGCCGAGCCGACCCCCGCCCGCCGCGAGATCTCCTCCAGCGACACCTGCGCGCCATCTCTGCCGACCAGCTCCGCGGCGACCGCGACAATCCGCTCCCGGTTGCGTCGCCCATCCGCCCGCAACGGCTTCACCTGCTCCACGGCGCGCTCCTCCTCATGAGCCCCTTGCTTGACAAACGGGGTACCCCTCCGTATCTAACCACGAAAATAAGCGGTGGGGTCCCCCACTTACAAAGGAGCTGCCCATGAGTCGCGGAAATCCCGTCCTCGTCACCGCCGCCACCGGACGCCAGGGCGGCGCTACCGCTCGGGCGCTGCTGGCCGGGGGCAACACTCCGGTGCGCGTGATGGTGCGCAACCCGGAGGCGGCGAACGCCAGGGCCCTCGCGGCGGCTGGCGCCGAGGTCGTCGTCGGGGACCTCGACGATCCGGCCTCGTTGCGCGCCGCCTGCGCCGGAGCGCGGGCGGTCTTCTCGATGCAGGCCCCCATCGTCTCCGCGACCGGTATCGACTTCAGCAAGGAGCGCCAGCAAGGGAGGAACCTCGTCGAGGCCGCGCTTGCCGAGGGCGTCGAGACGTTCGTGCACACGGCGACGACTGGCGTTGGCACCCACCGCAACGTCGAGGGCTGGGCGGAGGGGCGCTGGAGCGCGCACGAGACGTACTGGGAGAACAAGCTCGCCACCTGCGAACTCGTACGCAGCGCGGGCTTCAAGCACTGGACCCTCATCCTGCCCGCCACCTTCATGGATCACGCCATGTTGGATCCCGCCGGGTTCGTCGACGGGCGCCGACTGCTCACGGTGATCAAGACCGAACGGCCCCTCGCGTGGATCGCGCCAGAAGACGTCGGTCAGGCAGCCGCGGCGGCGCTCAACGATCCCGCGACGTTCAGCGGCGTGACGCTAGAGCTCGCGGGTGACGTGCTCACGCTTCCTCAAGTCGCAGAGATCCTCTCGCGCCTCGACGGCAAGGAGTATGAGGTCCAGTCAAGCACGGTCGAGGAGGCCGTCGCGGCCGGCCTGCATCCCGACGTGGCGCGGGGCTTGACCTACATGAACGTCGCCCCGCTGCTGGCACGACCCGAAATCGCACGCGCCTACGGCCTTTCGCCCACGAGCTTCGAGACGTGGGCGCGGCAACGTCGCGAGAGGACCTGACCGCATTCCTCCAATGTCTACCCAAGGCGACCAGCGCCGCGGCACTCGCGGCCAGCGCTTCGCCCCTGGGTCTCCGCGCCCCAGGCCATGATGGCGAGAAGCCGCCTTATCCAGTCTTGCGCGACAGGAAGTAGACGTTCTCGCCTGGGTCCGTGTGCGTCGCGTCCAGCGTGAGCCCGTGCGCGCGCAGCAGGTCGCGATACCCGTCGACGCTGTACGAATGATAGCGGAACGGCACGCCATTCATCGGCTCGCCGTCGAGGGAGCCGTGGACGTCGCCCGAGGTGAAGAGGAACGCGGCGTCAGGTTTCAATGCCCTCGCAATACTGGCGATCGCCTGCTCCTGCTCTTCGTGGCGCAGGTGGAACAGGACTCCCCACGCAATCGCGGCGTCGAACGTCCGCGCCTGAAGCTCACACGACTGGATGGGCGCACAGATCACCGGCACGTGGGGGAAGTTCGCTTGAAATCGCGCCAGCAGCTCGCGGGAGCTATCCACTCCCATCACGTGGCAGCCGTGCTCCAGCAGCACCCGCGTCAGCGGCAGTCCCGTGCCGCAGCCGACGTCCAGCACCAAGGCGCCGGCCGGAAGTGAGGCCGCGAGCGCGGTCACTTCCGGGACGCCCATGAGCCCTGTGCGGTGGGATGCATACCAGTCCGCGATCAAATCGTACTCGTGCACGCGTCAGCCTCCTCCTGGGCGGGCTCGAGGCGCTCGGCCCCCAGGGGTGATGGGGTCAGATGTCCAGCCGCCAGAGCTGGTTGTCCGCCGACCCGTTGCGATGCATGGGGAAGGTGATGAGCCGCCCCGAGCCATCCGTCCTGCCGCCCTCGATATCCAGCACAAGGCCGTTGAGCTTGCTCTGGATGAAGTAGGTGCCGCGGACGCGACCGGGCACGAGCTGCCACACCTGATTGAGTCCGCCGTGGGCCTCCCAGGTGATCACGCGGGTTCCCGCGGCCTCGTTGGCCCCCTCCACGTCGAGCACGAGCCCGTTGAGCCGGCTGCGGATGAGGTAGCCGCCTTGCGTGGGCACCAACTCCCACATCTGGTTGTCATTGCCCTCTCGGTTGGACTTGGCCCGGAAGGCGACGAGCCCCGCGCCGGGCGAGCGGTTGGCACCCTCGATGTCGATGACGAGCCCCGCGAGCTTGCTGCGGATGGAGGTGCTGCGCTGGGGACGCGTCCCTCCCCGGCCAGGCTCCCACCCCGAACGCCCAGGAGGCGGAGGGGGCGGCGCGGGGCGCGCCTCGCCCTGACACCAGCCCGCGGGGCTGCACGTGCGTGCGCCATCGCACTGCGAGGCATCGTGGCAGCGGTTGGGCCCGGAGCGGTTGCGCGACTCGTCCCAGCGGTAGTTCGGGCCCGGCCCCGCCGCCGCCGTCAGCGGCAGGAGCAACAGCGCGAGCGCTGCCCATCCCCTGCCCTTCGCGGACGATCGGTTTTCACGCGCACGACCAGCCTCGGAGCCACTGCGAACCGCGAACATGGGACTTCTCCTTTTCATTGAGGTCTCCAGCGGAGTGTCAGCTCTCGCCGCCCTCTCGCACTGTGTCCTTCATGACGGGGAGCCGGGAATTTCATTCACTTCGCCGGGAGACCCAAGGAACCGGTACGGAGGCCGCCGTCCCCCAGCGCGTCCACCTCCACACGTCCACGTAGGCGCTCCCAGCAGCCACCAGCGCAGTGAGGAGCGCCGTCAACAGCATCCGGGCCAAGGATCGCCTGAAGCGCGCTCGTGCATCACCACCGTCGGCGAACGGTCGCCTTGGGGCCGGTCACCAAACTCGCCGCGGGCACGTCGTCGACGACGACCGCCCCGGCCGCGACCACGGCGTCACGCCCGATACGGACCCCGGGCATGATCGTCGCGCCCGCGCCGATCCACACGTTCTCCGCCACATCGATGGGTGCGCCCGTGAGGTACAGCCGCCGCTCACCCGGGTCGACCGGATGGCTGACGGTGATGAACGTGGCCTTCGGGCCGACCATCACACCTTCGCCCAGCCGAATGCCGGCGTAGTCCAGGAACGTGCAGCCCTGATTGATGAACACACGCTCGGAAAGGTCCAGATGAAGGCCGTGGTCCGTGTAGAAGGGCGGATAGATCGTGACCCTTCTCGGGAGCGGTCGGCCCAGGATCTGCTCGAACAGCGCTGCCTTGCCCACCTCGTCCTCGAAAGGCAGGACGTTGAGGCGCGACGTCAGCTCGGTGACCCGCAGCACCCTCTGACTCATCGCCGTGAACTCAGGGCTCAGAACCCTCTCCCCGCTCGCTTGGGACTCAGGGCTGTGGATGCGCATGAGACGGTCAATGGGCATTCCACGAGCTTCGCGCCCTCCCCACACGCACGTCCAGCGCCTTTGCTCGCCTCTCGGTCGCCGATGACAGTGTCTCGCCCATGCGCCTGCGGCGAGCGCGGCCGCGAGAATTCGGGCTTGGATTGTTCGGATCCGCGGGTTCGAATCCCGTCGGGGACAACCTGGGGAGCCCAGCAACCTCAAGGAGTTGCTGGGCTTTTCTATCGCCCCCGGTCCAGCCGGGAGGGCAGCGGTCGATTTCATGCAACGGTGTCGCCCGGCCTGTCTCTTCCCGTCAGGAGGGGGCGTTCATGCCCCCCGTGACTCCTCGGGATGACGACATGACGGCGACGACGCGGTACCTGGTGCTTCTCTCCATGCTGGCGGTGGGCTGTGGTGGCTCGAACGAAGACGAAGTGGACGAGGACACCAACTCGTTCCCGGAGACCCTTGAGTGTGGCGACATAAGCTGCAAGCGCGCCACCCAATACTGCGCGACCATCGTCACCGATGTGACGAGCCATCTATGTCTGGAGAAGAAGGCGAGCTGCAAGGGCTGCGATTGCGTGAATCTGGACACAGACCTCACCGCCCAGACCGGGCGCCAGGACTGCACCGCGACCGCCAGATTGGATGTGTATTTCTCATGCGCCTACTATGACGATGTGGACTACATCAAGACCTCCTGCACAGTGCGCGCTCGCTGAGAGCATGAGACGGATGGGGACTCTACACGCGGTCCCCCGGCACCGAGCGGCAATTGCTCTTCGTCGCTCGACAGGTCTTCCGCGTTGTCCTTCAGGCGCTCCCACCCGTCGGTTTTCTCGTCGGGTCAAGCAAGGGTGGAAGCTGCGCCGCGCATTCGGGCACCCGGTAGAACGCAACGCTATTTCTTGCAGGTCGTCACCGGGTCGACCCTGGCCACGTCGGCGCCCCACAGGCAGACGACGCGATCCAAAGCCAGACCGCTGCGGGAGTTGCTGAAGAAGACGATGCCGTCGCCGGACTGCGGACGCATCAAGAAATTGGCGCGGAAGCCAGCCTGGTTGCGCCCGTCATGACCGACGGCGGTGCTGCCGTCGCCAAGGCGTTCGATGAAGTGGCCCAGGCCGTAGACCACCTCATCGGGCGCGCGCGGCGTGCTCAGTTCCGCGGGTGTGTACATCTGGGCCAGTCGCGCCTGGGTCAGTGGATGCGCGCCGGCGGTGTTCGCCATGCCGGCAATCATCCAGCGGGCGAAGTCGCGGACGGTGGTGGTCAGGGTCGAAGGCGCCTGCTCGACGTAGTAGCGCATCGGCACCGGCATGCCATCGTCGCCGTGTCCCTGCGCCGCGCCGGCCAGCACCTGCGGCGTCATGGCGACGCTGCTGTGTTTCATGCCCAGCGGCCGGAACACCAGCTCGCGCGCCAGGTCCGAATACTTGCGCCGCGTGGTCCGCTCGATGGCCAACTGCATCAGGGTGTAGCCGCCGCCGGAGTATTGGAACTTCACGCCGACCGGCGCGAACAATTCCACCGCGCCGCGTCCATTCGTCTTGCCGGCCAGCGACTCCTCCAGGCTCGGCAGCTCCTTGAAATCGAGCCAGCCCTGATACCCGCCCAGGGTCGTGCCCGCGGTGTGCGACAGCAGGTGGCGGATCGTGATCAGGCGAGGGTCGAACGGGCTCTGAGCCAGCGGCCACGGCGACAGCACATCGGCCACCGACGCATCCAACTGCACGCGCCCCTGCTCGACCAAACGCATCGTCACCCAACTGGCGATTGGCTTGGCCAGCGAGGCGGCGGCGAACACCGTGCCGGACGTCACTGGCACCTTGCCCGCGTGGTCCGCGAAGCCGAAGCCCTTCGCGTAGACCAGCTTGCCTCCGACAATCAGCCCCACGGCCGCGCCTTGGATACGGGCTTCTTTCATGAGGGCCGGCACTTCGCGCTCGATGACCTGGGCGAACGGCGGTGGCGCGACGGCGGGCACGGAGAGGGGGCGCGGCCTGGCCTGAACGCCGCGATCGTCGCGGGCCTGGAAGGCATGGGGTTGCACCTGGAGGCTCTGGGCCTGGGCGAGGGACAGCGGAAGGATGAGGCAGAGCAGGAGCACGGCACGCATGGGCGTTCCTCCGAAGGGGGACGGAGAAGAGGATGCGGTGGCCGGCGCGGCGCGTAGGGGTGCGCGTCGCCCAACGTCTCGCGGCGTCGCTGGAATGCGCGTGGGGCGGCGCCGCGCTACGTATGCTGAGGCCCATGACGTCGTCCGCCCTCTTCGCGGGATGCCTTGCGCTCTCGCTCGCCGCCTCGGCCGCCCTGCCCTCCGCGCGGCAGGGACAGGTGCAGGTGCACGCGGAGGACCTCCCCGCGGAAGCAGCGCTTGCTGGGGACGCGCGGGGCTGGCGCACGGTGGAGAGCAGTCAGTTGAATGAGGGGACCGGCCCCTTCTGGCTGCGCACGCAGGTGGAGGTGCCCCCGCGTGAAGCCGGAGCCCCGACGCCTGCCCTCTCCCTGTCGGTGCTCGGGTCATGGGAGGCCTGGTGGGACGGCAGGCCCCTGGGGCGCAACGGTCAGGTGGGGCGGACACCCTCGGAGGAGGTACCAGGACGCGTCGATGCCCTGTTCCCGCTTCCGCCCGAATTCAGCGCGCCGGGCCCTCACGTGCTGACGATGCGCATCTCCGCGCACCGGCTCGGCTTCCAGCCCGTGGGCACCCTCCACCACCTGCAGGTGGGCGAGGCCGCGTCCCTCGCTCGGGCGCGGATGCTCGGCCTGGTGCCAGCCCTTTGCATGCTGGGCGCACTGGTGTTGATGGGGCTCTACCACCTCGCGCGCGTGCGGCTCGCTCACGGCGGGCTCGCCACGCTGCTGCTCGGCGTGCTGTGCCTCGCCGCCGCGGCGCTCGTCCTGCTGGAGGCGTGGCGCGGGCTCGCCAACTATCCCTATCCACAGCACGCAGTGCGGCTGCGACTGCAGGCGGCAGCCGTGCTGGCGGTGGCGGCACTGCTGCCAGCGACCGTGCACGCGGCCTTCGGCGAGCCACGCCGCTGGCTGCGGTGGATGGGACTCGGACTGGGGCTGCTCTCGCTCGTCTTCGTTCCGGGCTTCGATGGCAAGAACAGCATCGCGCTCGGGGCCTCGCTCGTCGTCTCCACGGCGCTCGCAGTGCGCGCGTGGCGGAGAGGGGAACCGTGGGGGGCCCTGGGCGCGCTGGTAGGGCTCGGTTTCGCCGGGGCGCTCTACCTGTTGGAACCCTGGGGCTTCTCCGAGCGCGGCTTCTTCCTCGCCTTCGGAGGGCTGTTGCTCTGCCTCACGGCGGTACATGCCCGGCAGCAGCGCCGTCAGCAGGAACGGCTGGAGAGCGCGACGCGCGCCGCGGAGCGCCTGCAACTGGAGCTGCTCAAGCGCAGCCTGCAACCGCACTTCTTGATGAACACGCTGGGCGCGCTGAGTGAGTGGGTGGAGACGGAGCCCGCGCAGGCCGTGCGCTTCATCGAGGCCCTGGGCTCGGTGTACCGGCACCTGCTTGCCGTCTCGGGTGAGCGCACCATTCCGCTCGTCCGCGAGCTCGAGTTGTGCCGCGCCCACCTGGACGTCATGGGCTGCCGGCAGGGCACGGCCTTCCACCTGGAGACCGAGGGCGTGGACCTGGAGGCCCCCGTCCCCCCTGCCCTGCTGCACACGCTGCTGGAGAACGCCTTCAGCCACAACCGCTACATCTCGCCCCACACCTTCCGGCTCCAGAGCAGCCTCATCGCCGAGGGCGCCCGGCCGCGGCGGCGCTACGTCTTCCTCGCCCCCCTGGGTACGGGCACACGCCAGGGGGGCGGTGAGGGCACCGGTTCGCGCTACCTGCGCGCGCGCCTGGAGGAGGCCTTCCCCGGTGCGTGGCGGCTCGAGGACGGGCCCACGGAGGATGGGTGGATGACGCGAGTGGAGGTGCCGGCGTGAGGCTGCTCATCGTGGAGGACGAGCCGCTGGCGGCGCGCCGCCTCGCTCGGCTGTGCGAGCAGCGGCTGGGGCCGGGCGCCCCGCCCCCGCGCGTGTGCGCGAGTCTGGACGAGGCGCGCGCGGTGCTGGCCGAGCGCGACGTGGACGTGCTGCTGCTGGACCTGAACCTCTCGGGCGAGGACGGCTTCGCGCTGCTCGCGGAGGCGGCCGCGGGCGCATTCCAGACGGTGGTGGTCTCCGCGAACACCGACCAGGCGCTGCGCGCCTTCGAGCTGGGGGTGCTGGACTTCGTGCCAAAGCCATACACGCCGGAGCGGCTCGCCCTTGCGCTCGCTCGCGTGGGAAGCCGCGCGGCCACTCCCTTGCGCACCCTCGCGGTGAGAAAGGGCGGAGGCGTGGTCCTCGTGCCCCTGGACTCCGTCGCGTACATCCAGGGCGCCGGAGACTACGCGGAGCTGGTCCTGCGCGAAGGCGGCACCGAGCTGAGCGAGAAGAGCCTGGAGCGGCTCGAGCAACTGCTCCCCGCCGACTTCCTCCGCATCCACCGCTCCTATCTCGTCCGCGTGACGGACATCCGCGAGCTCGTCGCCTCGGAGGGCTCGCGCACCGCGGTGGAGCTGCGGGACGGCACCCGGCTGCCGGTGGGCCGCAGCCGACTGGGAGCGCTGCGCAAGCGGCTGGAGGCGTAGGCGCCGCCGTTACCGGTGCCCGATACGGACGCCGCGAATGGCATCCGCACCGGAAGCATCTGGGGCTACGCCAGCGGGAGTGATCGGCGTCAGGGCTTCGCTTTGACTTCCAGCCGCTCATCGCGGAGCGCTTCGCCCTTCAGGAAGGCCTTCATCCGCTCAAGGATGCGCGGGTCCGACTGGAAGAGGCCGTCGTGTCCCGCGCCCACCAGCACCAGGTGAGCGGCCTGGGAGAGCCCGGGGCGCAGGGCCTCCGCGTTGTCCGGGCTCGTGCGTCCATCCAGGGTGCCGCTGATGAGGAGCACGGGCACCTCGGCCTTCAACGGACCGCGGAAGGACTCGCCCAGGTCGCCCACGCCGGGCACATCCCCTGCTCGCAGTGCTCCCGGGTTGGCGCTGCCACCAAGCAGTGCCTTCGCCGCCTCCCTCTGGATGAGGGCGTGTCGCGCCGGGCTCACGCCGGAGGCCGCGTCCATGGCGAGCGACATGGGCCCCAGCCACCCTTCGCGCAGTTGGCGCGCGAAGGGCGCCAGCGGCGCATAGTCCCCGGCCTCCAGCGCCGGAAGCAGGGTGAGGAAGCGCCGGAAGGTGGCGGGGTCTCGAAGGGACTCGAAGGTGGCGCGCTGAAGGTCGAAGTGGCTGACCCGCCAGGTGTGGCGCTCACCCTTCGCCGGGTCTGTGAGCGCGACGGTGCGGGGCTCGCGCTTCAGCGACTTCAACAGCTTCGCCAGCCGCGGTCTCAGGCCCGGCCCGCGCTCGCCTTCGGCGCGCAGAACGACCTCCCAGCGCTCGAGCAGGGCCTCCGCGTGGGCAGGCCGCTTCCAGGTGTCGTCCGGCCCCTCGATGCCGGCGAGGATGGCGTGGTCCACCCGCTGTCCGTGGCGCCGCAGGTAGGCGAGGCCCAGGTGGGTGCCGTAGCTGATGCCCCAGAGGTTGAGCTTCGGCGCGCCCAGCGCCTTGCGCAGCACCTCCAGGTCGTCGGCGCTCTCCTCCGTGGTGTAGGCGCCCAGATCCACGCCGGCCGTGGCCCAGGTCCGGCTCGCCTCGGCGGCGGCCTTCTTCACCGTGGTGGTGAGCAGCGCCTCGTCCATGCGCTGCTCGAGCGGGATGGCCCAGCGCTGCTCCAGATCTGGATGGGGGTCCGACTGGCCGGTGCCGCGTTGGTCCAGCGCGATGACGTCGGCCACCTCGCGCAGGGCGAGGAACAGCTCGAAGCGGACGTTGCGTGCGGCCTCGATACCGGAGCCGCCCGGGCCACCGGCCAGGTAGACGATGGGGGCCGCGGGAGAGGGGCTCGTGCTCTTGAAGCGCACGAAGCGCAGGGGCAGCCCCGGGCCCTCGGGGCGGGCGTGGCGCAGGGGCACGGTGACAGTGCCCAGCTCGGCTTGAACGCTGCGACCGTCGCGGGCCTGGAAGGCGTAGGGCTGCAATTGGAGGCTCTGGGCCTGGGCGAGGGACAGCGGAAGGATGAGGCAGAGCAGGAGCACGGCACGCATGGGCGTTCCTCCGGGAGAGGGGCTACCGCGAGGAGAATGCGGTGGCCGGCGCGGCGCGTGGGGTGCCGGTCGCCCAACGTCTCGCGGCGTCGCCGGAGTGCGCGTGGGGTGTGGTGTAGCCCCCTGAAGAGTCGGACAGGCTCGTTCGTC
Source organism: Corallococcus terminator (assembly GCF_003611635.1). Lineage (GTDB taxonomy): Bacteria > Myxococcota > Myxococcia > Myxococcales > Myxococcaceae > Corallococcus > Corallococcus terminator. The sequence goes on from NZ_RAVZ01000027.1 coordinate 16,643, forward strand.
TAGAAGCGAGCCTGACGATGGAGAAGGAGCGGCATGAGGGTGCGCGGCGGGCGGGGAAGCGCGGACAGGCCGTCGTCACTCGTGGCCCCCGCGCGGCTTCCGAGCTCCAGGACGAGTCAGCGCTGATCGCCAGACTCGGATGCGCACACAGCGCACCCGCTCTTCCATGAACACCAGGAAAGCTCGCCCGGGGTCCGTCAGCGCTTCTCCAGGAGCGAGCGCGGGTCGAAGGTGACGCGAATGCGGGTGATGCGGCCGTTCTCGACGTGACTCCAGTTGGCCACCGGCACCGGAGCCTGTTCGGAGGGATGGATTTCAAACCAGGTCAGCACCTCGTCCCCATCCACGAAGCGGTGCAGCACCGTCACCTGGGGCGACACCTTCCACATGCCGTTGAGAAGTCCCTTCACGCAGGCCTCAGCGCCCTCCGCCGTGCCGAGCGCGCCCACGAAGCTCACATCGGGTGCGAGCGTGCTGCGCAACAGCGACTCGTCCTTCAGGCCCCACGCATCGAAGTACGCCTTCACCACTTCCACGGGACTCTTCACGTTCGACCTCCTGGGTGCTCGAGGGTGCGACCCTGCCCCCGAACGATGACAGCCCTGTGTCAGGTTTGCGCGGCCGCCGCCCTTCGGCCTGACGTCGAAGGGGCCATGGCCCCTGCCCCCGACAGGGTGATGGAGCGCCAGGGTCTCCGTCGGTGTATCTCTTCAAGCATGACCCCAGCCCCTTCCGAGGTCTCGCCCCCCAGCGCCGAGGCCCGTCCCGTGGAGTCCAGCGAGCGGCTGGCGCTTCTCGACACGCTGCGCGGCTTCGCCCTGTGCGGCGTGTTCATCTCCAATGTGATGGTGTGGTTCAGCGGCAGGGTGTTCCTGCCGCGAGAGCAGGTCCTCACGGCGATGAACAACGCGTCGCTCGCCGACACCGTCACGTAGCAGGCGTTCTCGGTACTGGTGGGCGGGAAGTTCATCACCCTCTTCTCGTTCCTCTTCGGCTTCGGCTTCGCGGTGCAGATGGGCCGCGCCGAGGCGCGAGGGGCCTCCATCACGCCGCTCTATGTCCGGCGGCTGGCGGTGATGCTGGTGATGGGGCTCGCCCACCTGTTCCTCCTCTGGTATGGCGACATCCTCAGCACGTACGCGGTGCTGGGATTGGGCCTGCTCCTGTTCCGGGGGCTCTCGAACCGGACGCTGCTCATCAATACATGGGCACACCCACGCCCCTCCGGCGCTGCGACTCGTCGGAGGAGCGCGACAGCCCGTCCGCCGTCAGTTGCCGCGGTAGGTGGTGTCGAGGATGCCGACGCCCGCGCCTTCCACGTACAGGCCGACGCGCGTGCCCTGCGTGGCGGCCTGGGTGGCGCGCTCGAACAGGCCCAGGCGCTCGGCCTCGCTGTACTGGTAGCCGGCGGACGAGGCGCCCGAGCCCAGGTAGTAGTAGTTGCCGACGACGCTCCCTGTGCAGTTCGCCCCCGTGTTCACCTGCATGACCACGTAGCCCTGGCCGTAGAAGACGTTGGGTTGCCGGGTGTACGTCGCCGCGCAGACGTAGCCATTCACGGTGATGGGTGCCGCCAGGGCCGTGCTGGCAAACCCTACCGACATCATCACCGCCGAAACAAAGATGGCCGCTCGCGTCATGGTGTTATCCCCTTGTGCTTGTTGGTTGAGGTTGAGGCCTCCGCGCCCAGGAGGGGCGTGGGGCTCCGGAAATCGCTTCTGCATTTCCGCACGCAATAACGTGCGAAACGGTATTTCCTCCTCACCGCCTGTTCGCTTTCGAGGGTGGGAAGGAGTGAGCGAGGCGCGCGGTCGTCGGTTTCCTATGCCAGCGAGGCGTAGGCGGGGTCGCCAACGGCACCGGGCAACATCAAGGTTCGGGGTCCTGCTGTCCGCGACCCGCGAGAACTTCCGAGGCTTCGGGGAGGTAGCGGAGGCGAACGCCTGGGCTCGCCACGCGGGGGCTGGCGTGCGCGCTTTCCGGGTCCGCGAAGGGCGATGGAGGCGCCACGGCAGCCCTCTACGCTCTCTGCACTGCCAGCAGATGCCAGACCCCGGGTGTTGCCGCAAGCCCCCCCGGTCGTGCTCCACCATCGCCCGTTTCACTCCAGAAGCAGGAGGACGAAGAAATGCACGCGGACGTGGTGACACAGCACGCGGTGGTGATTGCAGGAGGAGGCCCGACCGGGCTGATGCTGGCGGCGGAGCTGGCGTTGGCGCAGGTGGACGTGGCCATCGTCGAGCGGCGCGCCAGTCAGGTGGTCGCCGGCTCGCGCTCGCGCGGCCTGCACGCGCGCAGCCTGGAGGTCCTCGATCAGCGCGGGGTCGTCGAGCGCTTCGTCTCGCAAGGGCAAGCGGTCCAGAACGTCTCGTTCGGGCAGGCGCCTCTGGACCTCAGCGACTGCCCGACGCGTCACAATCATGGGCTCGCGCTCTTGCAGGAGCGCTTCGAGCGCATCCTGGCGGAGTGGGTGGGCGAGCTGGCGGTGCCCATCTATCGTGGGTGCGAGGTGACGGGCTTCGCGCAGGGCGACACTGGCGTCGACGTCGAGCTGTCCGACGGTCGTGCACTGCGGGCGAAGTACCTCGTCGGGTGCGACGGGGGCCGCAGCCTCGTCCGCAAGGCGGCAGGCATCGAGTTCCCGGGGTGGGACGCGTCCGTCAGCTACCTCATCGCCGAGGTCGAGATGACCGGAGCACCGGCGTTCGGCATCCGCCGGGACGAGAAGGGCACCTACGCCATGGGCAAGCTGGAGGACGGACGCGTGGGCGTCGTGCTGAGAGAGGAGCGGGTCGGCACGGGCGACGCGCCGACCCTCGAGGACCTGCGCGAGGGGCTCGTCGCGCTCTACGGGACGGACTACGGCCTGCGCAGCGCCACGTACCTCTCCAGGTTCACCGACATGACGCGGCAGGCGGCGTCCTACCGCAACCTGCGGGTGCTCCTGGCCGGCGACGCGGCCCACGTGCACTCGCCCATGGGCGGACAGGGGCTCAACCTCGGCGTGCAGGATGCCGTGAACCTGGGGTGGAAGCTGGCCCAGGTCGTGCGCGGCGTCTCGCCGGAGGACCTGCTCGACACGTACCAGGCCGAGCGGCACCCCATCGCGGCCCGTGCGCTGCGCAAGACAATGGCGCAGACCGCGCTCAGCCGCGGTGACGCGCGGATGGACGCCGTACGCGAGACGCTGGCGGAGTTGCTGCGGATGGACGGACCGCGCAAGCAGTACGCGGCGATGATGTCGGGGCTGGACGTCCACTACGACCTGGGCAACGGACACCCGCTGCTCGGGCGCCGCATGCCGGACCTCGACCTGATCACCGCCGACGGCACCCGGCGCGTGTTCCACCTGTTACACGACGCGCGGCCGGTGCTGCTCGACCTGGGCGAGCCCGGCACTCTCGACGTCACGCCCTGGGCGGACCGGGTGCGGAGGGTCGCTGCTCGCTACACGGGGGCGTGGGAGCTCCCGGTGCTCGGCGCGGTCACCGCGCCCGTCGCGGTGCTGATTCGACCAGACGGACACGTCGCGTGGGTCGGGGAGGGCACGGGCCAGGGTCTGCGTGAGGCCCTGACCCGATGGTTCGGGCCGCCGCGCGTGACGTAACGCGCTTGGAGCCCGCTCCATGATTCAGACAAGTGGTGCCTGTGCAGAGCCGCCCGGAGTCGAGACGATGCTCGGCCTCCGGGCGCCCTGGGGCTCAGCGAATCACTTCACATGGAAGGCGAGGTCGTCCACGTCCGTGGTGCTGCCGCCGGGGCATGCGCCCGACAGGGTGGAGGGACGGAGGACCGCCCGGACGGCCTGCGTGGTGCCCGACGGGAGCGTATAGGTCTTCGTCACCCACGCGTACCCGGCGCTGGACAGCGTCGTCGTGCCCAGGCTCACCCAGGCAGGGCTCGAGGCATTCGCCGCGCGGAAGATCTCCAGTTGCTCTCCCGCCGCCGAGGCATACGCGCTGACCTCGACACGCACGCCCTCGCCCACCGCGAGTTCCCGGTCCACCCGCGGCGTCACGACCGGGTTGTCGACCGTGGTGACCCGAACCCGCTCGATGGAGGGCTGGGAGAGGTAGTCGCCGGAGGCACCATCCGCGCAGGTGCCTTGCAGGGTGTTGGGCGGGTTGGCTTCCGGGTGCACCACTCCGCGCCCCTCGTAGAAGCTCCCGGAGTCACAAGCCGTACCCACCGTCGAGCAGTGGCCCACGCGCAGCACCGGGTCGAACTCCGCGAGCCGGGTGGTGGCGGGCATGCAGGTCAGCCCCGCCACGGCACGCGCGCACACGTCCGCGTAGCCGTCTCCATTGACGTCGCCCAGCGCGAGCGTCGCGCCGTACTCCTCGCCCGACCAGTTGGCGGCATCTCCGAAGTTCGTGTTGAGGACGTAGCGGTAGTTCCTGAAGGAAGTGCCCGTGGAGAAGGCGCAGACGATTCCCGTCGAGTGCCGGCCACACACGTCCGCGGAGCCATCCCCATCCACATCGCCCAGCTTGATGGACTTGTAGCGCGACGGGCTCGTGGCCCACCCCGACGCGTCATCGAAGGCCATCTGCGTCCAGAGGGTCGGCGTGCCGAAGCCGCTGCCCGTCGACAACGCGCACGACATTCCGCCAGGGCCCCGGACGCAGAGATCGGCGCGGTTGTCGTTGTTCACCTTCGCGATCTGGAAGGTGGTGGCGTACTCCGGCTGCGACCAGGGCGACGCGGTGAACGCCGAACTCCACGATGTCGCCGCCGCGAAGGTCGTCCCGTTGAAGAGGCTGCAGACGATTTCGCCGCTCGCGTCCCTGCCGCAGATGTCCCCATCTCCGTCCCCATCGATGTCCCCGACGCGAATCGAGCCGTAGCGAGACTCCGCGGCGTTCCAGCCATTCGCATTCGAGAACGACGTCGCGGCCCAGGCCGAGGTCTGGAAGCCCCCCGTGAGCGCCTTGAAGCAGAGGTAGCCCGCGGCGGCGCGAATGCAGGCATCCGCCTTGCCATCGTTGTCGATGTCCGCGAGCTGGAAGGTCGTGCTGTACTCCCCCGGCTTGTAGCCCAGGGTGTCCGACACGATGTCCAGCCAATTGCTCTCCGCCTGCATGGAGCCGTCGGCGTTCGACAGGGCGCAGCGGAGGCCCGCGCTGCCTCGACCGCAGACATCGGCCCGGCCATCCCCGTTGATGTCTCCCAGTCGAACGGTGCCGTGGTAGCCGATGTCGTTGTTCCACAGGTCCGCGTCGGACAGATATCCCGTCGTCCAGTTGGTCGGTGACGGGAAGCTGAGCGTTCCCCGGACGCCCGGAATCGCGTCGAGCGGGACGAAGACATACGGGGTCCCCGACTTGGCCTTCAGCTTGGTGACCAGGGACACCACGAGGTCGTAGGACCAGGTCGTTCCGGCGAGGCCCGCTACCGGGCTTGCGTCGTGCAACTGCAGGATGCCCCGCTCCCGGGGGCCCGCCACGGAGCCAGCATCCAGGTTGGTGACATACGGGACCTCACCTTGATAAACGTAGTCGTCGGCGCACTCCTCGGGCGTCGCACCTCCGACTTTTGACGCGCAGGCCCAGTCGTGGGCATCCCAGTCGAAGCAGAAGGGGCCGGCCAGCTTGGACAGCAGTGGATCGCTCCGGAGGTTGTTCGCGACCGCCGCCGACCCGTCGCAAGCATTGTAGTCGTTGTGAGGATTCTGACCCCACTTGTCGCCGGGCGCCCGGAAGAAATACATGCCGTCGCTGATGTGGGGATCAAGAAGGACCTGGGTATTGTGAATCGTGGCGGCCTGGGCCCCCGGTGCACCGCCATCGCTCGGATCCAGGCTCGGCAGGTCCTCATGGAGGTAGGTGTGATTGGCGACGCGGTGTCCCATCGCGACGACCTCTTCGGGGAAGTCGGGACGGTCGAAGCACCCACCACCGTCAATCCCGTCAATCCGACAGCCATTGACGAAGAACGTCGCGCGAATGCCCTGCTGCTGAAGGTAGTGGGCGATCATCAGGCTGGTGTTACCGCCGTCGGCGTGGTCGCGATCCGGACCATCGTCGAACGTGAGGGACACCGTCCTGTACGGCAGCGATGAGTTCTTGCCGTAGGGATGTCCGATCTGATCATGCGTCAGGACGCGATCGGTCCGACTTGCCGTCTCGGCCTCCCTGGCCGGGGTGGATTGAATGCATGCAACGCTCAGCAGGAGCGGAGTCAGAAGGAGGATTCTCATGGAGTTTGTGTGGGGCCGTGTTGGAAGAGGGGCCGACACATCTCCTATCACTCACGCCCGACGTCCCCACACCTCATGTTGCGTCATCCATGCGGAGTCCCGCCCTGGCCGTCGAACCGCTCGCGGTTCCCCGCCGCCCCGTCAACACCTACTCCATCTCGTCAAGAAGGAGCGGGCACCTGCCTGGCGATATCGATGATCGCGGAGCGTACGAAGGCGCACGCGTCGTCCTCGTCCAGCGCGGCGGGCCAGAGCAGGTCCATGCCGCCCGCGCGGTGCGCGAAGGGGAAGGGCGCGCTGCGAAGGTGCGGCCGCTGCCGCAGGAGCTGCGCCGCGAAGACTTCGGGCAAGGTCGCCACCAACTGGCTGCCGTCGACGATGGCGCCAATCGCGCTGAAGCTCGCGACCGAGCAGCGGACGCGCCGCTCGACGCCATACCTGTCCTCGACCGTGCCGCGGAGGTCGCCGTTGTAGGAGACGATGACGTGCTCCTGCGCGAGGTACGTGCGCTTGCTGGGTCGCGCGCCGAGGCGCACGTGGCGCGGGTCGAAAAGACAGACGAAGTGGCCACGGATGAGCGGCGTGCGCAGGATTGTCTGGGGCAGCTTGTCGATGACCGTGGCCGCGAGGTCGACGCGACGGGTCGCCAGCGCATCGACCACCGTGCGGAACTGGACCGGCGTGCAGACGAGCCGCATCCTGGGCGCGTCGCGTCCGAGCCGGCGCAGCAGCGGCGGCAGCAGCCACTCGTCCGAGAAGTCGGAGAGCCCGAGGCGGATGATCCGCTCGCTCGTGGTCGGATCGAAGCGCGCCGGTGCGAGCGCCGCCTGGAGCATCGCCTCGAGCAGCGGACGGACCTCGGTCACGAGGCGTGCTGCCCGGCTCGTCAAGATCACGCCGCGGCCGTGGCGCACGAGCATCGGCGTGTCCAGCGACTCGCTGAGCCGGGCGAGCGCCGCGCTCACCGCCGACTGCGTGAGGTAGAGCCCCGCGGCCGCCTTCGTGACCGAGCCCGTGTCGGCGACGGCGACGAGCACGCGCAGCAGGTTGAGGTCGAGATCCCTGGCACGAACAACGTTCATGATTGGCATGCATCCTATTTGCTGGTGTGAAGTGTGGCCATCGTTAGATTCGAGCACATGACGAACACAGACAAACTCGGCGGCCGATTCACGTTCCCTGGCACATCGCTCACGGTGCACCGCATGGGCTACGGCGCCATGCAGCTCGCGGGCCCGCACGTCTGGGGACCGCCGCGCGATCCCGAAGCGGCTGCAGCGGTGCTGCGCGAGGCGATCGCGCTCGGCATCGACCACTTCGACACGAGCGAGGCCTACGGGCCCCACGTCACGAACCAGCTCATCCGCGCCACGCTGCATCCGTATCTCAAGAACGTCGTGATCGTGTCGAAGCTGGGTGGGCGGCGTGGCGCGGACAAGTCGTGGCTCCCGGCGCTATCGCCCGCCGAAATCCGCTCGGACCTCCAGGACAACCTGCGCCACCTCGGGCTCGACGCGATCGACGTCGTGAACCTGCGCATGATGAGCATGACGCCCACGGAAGGCCCGCTCGACAAGGAGCTCGCCGTCCTCATCGAGCTCAAGCGCGAAGGGCTCGTTCGCCACATCGGCCTCAGCAACGTGACGGCGCGTCAGGTCGAGCAGGCGCAAGCGCTCACCGACATCGTGTGCGTGCAGAACCACTACAACCTGGCGCATCGCGGAGACGACGCGCTCATCGACACGCTGGCGAAGCAGCGCATCGCCTACGTGCCGTTCTTCCCGCTCGGCGGCTTCACGCCACTCCAGTCCTCGACGCTGTCGGAAGTCGCGAACGAGCTGGGCGCGACGCCGATGCAGGTCGCGCTCGCGTGGCTGCTGCACCGCGCGCCGAACATCCTGCTCATCCCGGGCACGTCGTCGGTCGCGCACCTGCGCGAGAACGTGGCCGCAGCGTCACTCGTGCTGCCAGCAAGGAGCATCGCCGCGCTCGACGCAATCGCGCGCTAAAGGCACCAGGTTGTTCGTGTCGCTGCCGCTGCGCGCAGAGGGATTCGCGGCGATGACTGCTGTCCCAGCGCTGATGACCGCAGTCACCAGGGCCCTCCCATCGCCTTCGGGGCCCCCTCCCGCCAACCCTCTGAAACCAGGGAGGCGCCTTGTCCACATCGTGTGACTTGAGCATGGCATGTCGGATGCAGTCGGACAGGACGTCGCTGCACCGACCCCCTCCGCCGCACCTCTTGAGGAGCCTGCCATGCGTGCCTCCCGCCTCGGTTCGACCTTGTCCCGCTCCGCGACCCTCCCCTCCTCCGCGGGGTCCAGGCCCCAGCCGCCAGCGCGCGCCGCCACGCTCCCCGCTTCGGCGCCCTCCTCGCAGACCCTCAGGCCCGCGGCGACCCGGCCCGCCGCGAGCGCGCCGACGGCCCCGGAGTCCAAGCCCCTGAAGCACCCGGGCATGCCCGAGGGTGGCCCCACCTACAGCCCCTGGGCGAAGACCACGGGCCAGGCCTCGGCCGTGAGGGTGAGCGGCGGTGACAACAAGCTCACGCCGCCCCCGGGAGCCAAGCAGAGCATGCTCGTCGACAGGCCGGGCAACCCCTTCCAGAAGGACACCTTCGCTGGCGGCACGGTGAGCGGCAACGTGGGCTCGATGCAGGCCTCCACCTCCAGCCACAGTGGCGGTGGCGTGCGCCACTACTCGGCCCAGGCCGAGGTGAACGGCCCCCATGCCGCCTACGCGTTGCAGAAGACGCACGCGGGACGGCTGGGCGTGACGAGCGGCCAGCTCGCCGCCGAGGCGAACACCTTCAAGGGACAGGCCCAGGCCGGTGTGTCGCTCGACAGGAACGGGCACGCCTACACGGCCGCGCTGACGGCGAAGGCGGAGACGGGCGTGGGCATCGCGGCGAGCGCGAACCATGACTTCAACCGGCACGTGGGCGGGTACATCAAGGGCGAGGGCAAGGCCTCCGCCACCGCCTACGCCGAGGGCGTGGCCAGCCTGGACCCGAAGACCGCCACGGCGATGCTCTCGGGCAAGGTGGGTGCGGCCGCCACAGCGGGCGCGTACGCCACGGCGGGCGGGCACGTGGGCCGGCTGCACGGCTCGGTCACCGCGGGCGCGGTGGCGGGCGCGGCGGCCCAGGCGGGCGGCAAGGTGGGGCTGGAGAATGGCTTCCTCAGGCACTCCGCGGACATCCATGCCGCCACGGGTGTGGGCACCCACCTGAAGTCCGACCTGGCGGTCGACCTCCGTCACCACATCAAGCCGGGCATCGCGTCGGGCCTGCGTCCCGCAGTCGCCAACGCCACCAGCGTGGCCTCGACCACGAACACACTCGCGCCCGAGAAGTCGCGCCTCGAGAACTTCTTCGCCAAGGCCTTCCACACGGCCTGACATGCCCCTGTGCCTGCCCGGTCAGGCATTCATATCCATATGTTTTCCCGGCCAACGTGCTTTCGGGGTAATACCTGAAAGCACCACCAACGTTCACGCAGCCCACGGGCCGCATGAGCCTGTTCAACCGGGAGAAGCAGCGATGCAATCACAGGTGAGAACGAGTGTACGAGCGTGGTGCCCCAGGCCGCTCTTCGTCATGTGCGCGGTCATCTCCCTCGTCGTGGGCTGCTCGATGCCGTCGACGCCGGAGCCCCTGGAGCTCGCGGTCTCGCGCGCGGGCGCGGTCGTTCTAGACGCCAACTTCGCCGACTCCGTCTTCGTCAGTGGCCTCCAGGGACCGACCACCATGACCTTCGCGCCCGATGGGCGCCTGTTCGTCTCGGAGAAGAACGGCTCGCTGCGCATCGTCGAGAACGGCCAGCTCCTGGCGACTCCGTTCGTGACGCTCGCCGTGGACAACGACAACGAGCGTGGGCTGATGGGCGTTGCGTTCGATCCCAACTTCGCCAGCAACCATTATCTGTATGTCTATTACACGTCGGTCGCTGGCAGCATCCACAATCGAGTCAGCCGCCTCACCGCCAACGGCAATGTGGCGGTCCCCGGAAGCGAGCTGGTGCTCGCCGACCTTCCGACGCTCGACGCCGCCAACCACAACGGTGGCGCGGTCCGCTTCGGACTCGACGGCAAGCTCTACGTTTCGGTCGGGGAAAACGCGGTCTCCTCCAACTCGCAGAGCCTGAACACGCCACTCGGAAAGCTGCTGCGCTTCAACTCGGATGGCAGCATTCCCACGGACAATCCGTTCTACGCGACCGCCACCGGGCTTGCCAAGGCGACCTGGGCGCTGGGCCTGCGCAACCCCTTCACCTTCGACGTTCAGCCCGGCACGGGGACGCTGTTCATCAACGACGTGGGCGAAGGCGGCTGGGAAGAGATCAACCGCGGCCAGGCCGGTGCCAACTACGGCTGGCCGATGACTGAAGGCTATTTCACGAATCGCCCGGAGCTCACGCAGCCGTTCTTCGCGTACCCACATGGCGCTGGCACGGCCGCCGGCAACTGCATCGCCGGTGGTGCCTTCTACAACCCACCTGTCCCTGCGTTTCCCAGCGCGTACGTCGGTCAATACTTCTTCGCGGACTACACCAACAATTGGATCTCGCGCATCGACCCGAACTCCGGCGCGAATTCGCTTTTCGCGACGGCCGCCGCGGGGCCCGTGGACCTCGACGTGGGGCCCGACGGCGCGCTCTACTATCTGGCGCGCGGCGCGGGCCAGGTGGGTCGCATCGCCTACACGGCTTCACTGCCGCCGAGCATCGCGCAGCAACCGGCGAGCACGCTGGTGTCGGTCGGCAATCCGGCGACCTTCACGGTGTCCGCGAGCGGCGAGCCGCCTCTCACCTATCGGTGGCAGCGCAACGGCGTGGACATCACCGGCGCGACCTCTCCGAGCTACACGCTGAACGCCGCGCAGCTCGCCGACAGCGGCGCGCGCTTCCGAGCAGTCGTCACCAACGGGCTTGGCTCGACCACCAGCGCCGAGGCGGTGCTGACGGTGACGTCCAATCAACCGCCGGTGGCCACCATTGTCACGCCGGTCGCGGGAGCGACCTACACCGCGGCCACCAACCTGATGTTCTCCGGCTCGGCCAGCGACGTGGAGGATGGCGCGCTGCCGCCGAGCGCGATGACCTGGAGCATCACCTTTCATCACGATACCCACACGCATCCAGCCATGTCCGATACCACCGGCATCGCGAGCGGGAGCTGGCCGATTCCGAGCATCGGCGAGAGCTCGGCCAACGTCTGGTATCGCTTGCGGCTCACGGTGCGAGACTCGATTGGCCTCACCCACACGACGTATCGCGATGTCCTCCCGGTCACCGTCCCCCTCAAGGTGACCAGCCTGCCGAGCGGGCTGCAAGTGCTGATGGACGGGCGGCCGTTCGCGGCACCGCATGACACGACCGGCGTGGTCGGCGTCGTCCGCTCCGTGGGCGTCGACTCGCCGCAGTACGCGAACGGAAGATTCTGGGCGTTCTCGTCGTGGTCGGACGGCGGCGCGCAATCGCATACCTTCACCACGCCTGGCAGCGCAGCCACCTACACCGCCACGTTCGTCGAGACCTCGGGCGGGAGCTGCTACCAGATTCAAAGCGAGCGCAGCGACAAGTGGCTCATCGTCGACACCGCGGGCAAGGTCGTCGCTGGCAGCGCGACGCAAGCAGGAGGACAGGTCTTCCAGCTCGTTCCGAACGGTACCCGGTACAAGCTCAAGGGCTCGGGCGACGTGTTCCTGACGGTGGTGACAAACCAACTCGCGATGAGCGCCAACTTCGCCAGCGGGGAGTCGTTCACGCAGCTTGCCTGCGGCCATGGCGGCCGTACCCGTGTCGGCTTCCAGTCTTCATCGGGGAGCGCGCCCCATTGGAAGGAAACCACGCCGGACGGTCCCATCCAGAGCGGTGACGGCGGCAATGGCGGCGCCTGCAACCCGACCGATGCCGGCGCCTGGGAGGGCTTCTACCTCGAACCGGTGGCCTGCTCGGGTGGTAGCTCCGGCCCCGTGTGCGGCAACGGCACCGTCGAGAGTGGCGAGCAATGCGACGATGGCAACACCCAGTCGGGCGATGGCTGCGATGCGACGTGCCACAGCGAGACGGGCGGCGGCGCGGGCTGCTTCCGCGTCCAGAGCGAGCGCAGCGACCAGTGGCTCACCGTCGACGGCGCGGGCAAGGTGGCCGCCATCAGCACGACGCAGACCGGCGGCGCGATCTTCGAGCTCGTCACGAGCGGCGCGAAGTACAAGCTCAAGGCAGCGAGCGGTGCCTACCTGGCGGTGGTCGCGGACCAGCTCACCGTGAGCGCCACGCTCAACACGGCGGAGCCGTTCACCCGCTACGACTGCGGCATCCACGGCGGCCGCAATCGCTATGGCTTCGAATCGTCGACGGGCAACGCGCGCAACTGGAAGGAGGCCACCTCCGGCGCACCCATCCAGAGCGGAAATGGCGGCAACGTGGGCATCTGCAATCCCACCGACGTTGGTGCGTGGGAAGCCTTCTACCTCGAGCCCGCGACCTGCCCGGCGGCGCAACCCTGAGGAGCTGTGCCTGGTCCTAGCCAGAACCCGGTGGCTGCGTCATGCGCGCGGCAAAGACGGGGCCGCGACCTGCCCCGTCGCGGGTACCTGGCCCACGCGGACCTGGATGCGGTCGCCGCTTGAGCACTGGCTACAGCGGCGCCGCGATCCCGGCGAGGATGAGGTCGATGCCGGCGAGGAACTCGGCGCGGTCGTCGTGCTCGCGCAGTTGGGCAGCGACGTTCCGGGTGAACGGATACTCGTGGGCGTCGAGCTCCTGCCACTGGGCCGACACCGTCTCTAGAAAGTCAGCGCGGTCCACGGGCGGATCGAGCAGGCGGCCGTTCGCGGCATTCTGGACGCTCACGCCGATGATGTAGCTCACCAGCGCTGACGCCGCCGTGAACCGGGCGCCGCCTGGAACTCCCAGCGCTTGGACCTGACGCCCGATGCGCTCGAAGATCTGCAGCATCGCGGTCCGCCACGGAGCGCGAGAAAGCTGCGCGCCCACCCACGGATGCGCATCGATTGCCTCGAACACGACGACGGCGATCCCGCGGATCGCTTCGTGCGGCGTGGCGCAGGCGAGGACTTCGCCCATCGCGCGCGCGACGACAGCGTCACTGGCGGCGACGAGCAGCTCGCCCTTGTTCGCGATGTGCCAATAGATCGCGCCGGGTCCAGTGGCGAGCCGGGTGGCAAGCGCTCGGAAGGTCAACCCGTCCTCGCCCTCCTCGTCGAGCAGTTCGATCGCCACGTCGACGATCCGCTCACGTGAGAGCGCATCCTCACGTCGTTCCGACCCGCGCGTCGCCTTTGCCATGGCTCCATCTTGACAGACCTGGAACGGCGTTCCAATGTGGCTTATGGAACGCCGTTCCAGAGTCCGGCAGCGGCGTCGCCGAGCGGTCTCCCACTTGAAAGGAAGCACGATGAATCCGGTCACGATCATTGGCGCCGGCCTCGGAGGGCTGACGCTCGCTCGCGTCCTGCACGTCCACGGCATCGCCTCCACCGTCTACGAGGCCGATGCGTCCGCGGACGCGCGCACACAGGGCGGAATGCTCGACATCCATGACCACAACGGACAGCTCGCGCTGAAGGCGGCCGGACTCTTCAACGAATTCCGCCGACTCATCCATGAAGGTGGCGAGGCAACGCGGGTGCTCGGCCCGCACGGCAGGGTCCTCTTCGACGAGCCAGACGACGGCAACGGACGGCGCCCCGAGGTGCGTCGCGGTGAGCTGCGGCGCATCCTGCTCGACTCGCTGCCCGAGGGAACCGTCCAATGGGGACGCAAGGTCACCGGCGTCCACCCGCTTGGCGACGGGCGTCATGAGGTGACCTTCGCGGACGGGTCGACTGTCACGACGCGCCTCCTGGTCGGCGCGGACGGCGCCTGGTCGAGGATCCGGCCGCTGCTGTCCGACGCGAAGCCCGAGTACGTCGGCATCTCGTTCATCGAGACCTACCTGCTCGACGCCGACACGCGCCACCCGGCCAGCGCGAAGGCCGTCGGAGGCGGGGCCATGCTCGCCCTCGCGCCCGGCAAGGGCATCCAAGCCCACCGTGAACCCGACGGCGTCCTGCACACCTACGTCGCGATCACCCGGCCGCAGGAGTGGATCGCGGGCATCGACTTCGCCAATCCAAACGAAGCGAAGGCTCGCGTCGCGGCGGAGTTCGACGGCTGGGCGCCAGAGCTCACCGCGCTGATCACCGATGGCGAAACAGACCTCGTCCCCCGAAGGCTCCATTCGCTCCCGACCGCACATCGGTGGGAGCGCGTGCCCGGGGTGACGCTCCTCGGCGACGCCGCGCATCTGATGCCGCCGTCCGGTGAGGGCGCCAACCTCGCGATGTACGACGGCGCCGAGCTCGCCAAAGCCATTGCCGCGCACCGAGGCGACCTCGAAGCCGCGCTCGCCGAGTACGAAGAAACCATGTTCGCCCGGAGCGCGCACGAAGCCGCCGAAGCCACGACCCTCCTCCAGCTCTGCTTCGGCGACAACGCTCCGCACGGACTGATTGACTTCTTCACCGGCTCACAATCGACCGCGGTACCGCCCACCGCGGAGCAAGGTCGTCCTGCCTCCAACAGCAAATAAAGACGCCTCTCTGTGAGCAGTCCTGAGTCACAACTCCGACGGACCCGGCGCAATCACTCCAGCGTCGAGCTTGCTCACGCCGACCGAGCCAGCGCGACCGCGTCGGGACCTGCGGGGAAACGGAGCTTCTCCGACGTGTCGTTCGCGGCGTGCCAGACCGCTTCGGCCACGTCGGACTCGCGCGTCACCGCAGCCGGCTGCCCGAATGAGGCGAAGATGCGCTGTGCGAAGGGCGCATATGCCTCGGGGAACAGCCCTTCCATGCGGGGGCCGCCGTTGCTCGTGAAACGGGTGCCCGGGCAATAGCCCGGCTCGACGAGCTTCACGCGCAGGTTGAAGGCTTCGAGTTCGAACGCGAGCGACGCCGTGAACCCTTCGATGGCGACCTTGCTCGCGGTGTACACAGCCACCAGCGGCATCGGCGCCAGCGTCGCGCTGGACGTCACGTTCACAATCACCCCCGACCTGCGTGCGCGAAACCGGGGCAGCACCGCCTGCGTCATCGCCATCACACCGAAGACGTTGGTCTCGAACACGTCACGCACCGTGGCCATCGGCGTGGCCTCGAAGGCCCCCATGAGCCCGATGCCCGCGTTGTTGACGAGCACGTCGATGGGCCCGCTCGCCTCCAGCGCCGCCGCGATACTCTCGGGCTTCGTCACGTCGAGCGGCACCACGCGCAGCCGGTCCGAACGAGGCAGGACGTCCTCGCGTGGCGTTCGCATGGTAGCGACCACGTTCCAGCCCTGCGCGTGAAAGTGGCGCGCGGTCTCAAGTCCGTAGCCAGAGGAACACCCCGTGATGAGCACCGTCTTCATGACCGCCCTCCCGCGTTGAGCTTGCCGCCGACAGACACTTCGTCCTGATACCGGGCCTCGCCAGTGACGACACCGTGTTCGTGGGTGGCCGGGCCCGTGCCGCTCGCCGCGGAGAGCAACAGGCCCGCCAGTGCGTCGCCTCTTCCCGCAAGAGCAGTCATTGTCGCCCGGAATCCATACGTCGCCTTCATGTCGGCTCCTTGCCGCGATTCGCGCGGCGTCGATGGAACCAAGGTACTTGCGGCTGACAGGACTCTCCACCACGCGCAGTCCATATTTCTTTTGCTAGAGTCCAGCCATGACCGACCCGCTCTCGGAAGTCATCGCCTTGCTTCAGCCACGAGCCGTCTTCTCGAAGGGCATCAGCGGAGCGGGCCGCTGGGGTGTGCGCTACTCGGACTTTGGCCAGCCGAGCTTCTGTGCCGTGCTCGAAGGGCGCTGCCGACTCGCTGTCGACGGCCAGCCCGCCCTCACGCTCGTGGCGGGCGATTTCGTGCTCCTGCCGGCGACGCCGGGCTTCACCCTGTCTGGCTTCGAGCCGGTGACACCCGAGCGCATCGACCCCAAGGTGACGCCCTCTCCGAAGGGTGAGGTGCGTCATGGCACGCGTGGCGGTCCTCCCGACGTGCGCCTGCTCGGCGGCTACTTCGTCTTCGACTCGCCTGACGCGGCCCTGATGGTGTCGCTGCTCCCGGCCCTGGTGCACGTACGCGGCGAGGAGCGGCTCTCGGTGCTGGTACGACTCGTCGGCGGCGAGACGAGCGAACAGCGCTCGGGCCGCGACCTCGTGCTCACGCGTCTCGTGGAGCTGCTGCTCATCGAAGCGCTGCGGTCGACATCGAGCGACGACGCGCCTCCAGGGCTCCTGCGCGGTCTGGCCGATGCGCGGCTCGCACCCGCGATACGGCAGATGCACGGTCACCTCACGCGGCCGTGGACGGTGGCGCAGCTCGCGAAGAGCGCGGCGCTTTCGCGCTCGGCATTCTTCGATCGCTTCACGCGCACCGTGGGTCTGCCCCCGATGGAGTACCTGCTGGACTGGCGGATGGCCGTTGCGCGGGGGCTGCTTCGCCGCCGGGAATTCGCCATCGCGGAGGTCGCCGAGCGCGTCGGCTACAGCTCGGCGAGCACCTTCAGTACGGCGTTCAGCCGACACGTGGGCCAGTCTCCGGGCCGCTATGCACGGGCAAGCTAGACGGCGGACGCGCTCAGGGCACCTTGCGCCCAGGTGCTCGGTGGTCCGAGCGGAGCCAGCGGCGCACCTCTTCCAGGTACTCCCGTGGGAGGGCATGCCCGCTTTCGAAGGTCTTGTGTGTCTTGCTGCGGGACGGGGCGGCATCGAACAAGGCACGGCTGTCCACGACAGGGGCGAAGTCATCCTTGTTCGCAGTCAGGAGCAGCCAGTCCTGGTGAATCGTCGCCATGTGTCGCGAGGGGGCGATCTCCTCCATCGACGGATCGATGTGAGGTGGAACCATCGTGACGAGGTGGGTGACGCGGGGCTCACGCGCCGCCAGCAGGAGTCCCACCTGGGCACCCATGCTGTACCCCGCGACGAGCACCCGAGGCGGCTTGCCTTTCGCGAGCACAGCCGTCAGCAGCGCGTGGGCATCGCGGACGGTGTCGGCAATCATCGCCACGTACCGCGCGGGCTCGCCTTGATGGGCCAATCTGGCGAGCGCTCCCGGTCGGGCCTCGGGTGTCGCCCGCTCTCCGTGCCGTCGTGCATCGAGGAGGTAGACGCGGTACCCGGCCCGCAGCAGTTCGTCCTTCAGCACACCTCCATGGGTCGGTCCCTCGTCCGACAGCCAGTCCTCCTTGCGGCGCGTGAGCCCATGCAGGAGGACGGCGATGGGTGGATTCGCGGTGCCCTTCTCCGGCTCCAGCACCCGAGTGGGGATGCGTTCTCCATCCGCGCCGCGAACGTCCAACGACGGCGCCGGGTCGGCGGCACGGGCCACGGAAGCAGACAGGAGCAGCAGGCACAGCGACAGCAGGCGGGTCATCGCGGGACTCCCAGAAGTGAGAAGCCCCGCCACCCTGCCCGCCTCCGCGTCAGGCACGCGTCAACACACGTTTGACCTTCGGTTGACGTGGCGGATGGCAGCCTGTCACCGTTCTCCTCCAGAGGTTCCCTGCCCGCTCATGCGAGTGCTCGTCGTCGAAGACAACCGTGACCTCCAGGCCAACATCGCGAGGTTCCTGGGGACGGACTTCCAGCTCGACTTCGCCGCCACCGGGCCCCAGGGACTCACGCTCGCGCTGAGCCATGAGTACGACGTCATCGTGTTGGACCTGATGCTGCCAGGCCTGAGCGGCATCGAGCTGTGTCGCCACTACCGACAGCTCGCCCCTCGGCTGGTGCCCATCCTCATGCTGACGGCGCGGGACACGCTCGAAGACAAGGAAGAGGGCTTTCGCGCGGGCGCGGATGACTACCTCGTCAAGCCGTTCTCCTTGAGGGAGCTTCGACTGCGTCTCGAAGCCCTGGCGCGACGGCCCGTTCCTCCGAGCGGGCGACGACTGACGGTCGGGCCACTCACCCTGGAGCCCGACACCGGCCAGGCACGGCGAGGCGAGCGCACCGTCCGCCTCAACAGGACCGAGGCGCTCCTCCTGAGGCTGCTGATGGAGGCCTCGCCCGAGCCTGTGTCGCCGGCCACGCTGGCCCACCACCTCTGGGGGGACGACGCGCCGGAGTCCAGTGCCTTGCGCACCCACGTCTATGCCCTGCGCGGAGCACTCGCCGAACTGGGAATGAACGCCTGCATCACCACCCGCCGCAACAAGGGATACAGCCTGGATGCGCGCGAGGACTAGGTCGGTTCGAGGACTCCTCCTGGGGGCCATGGCGTTGTCCGCGACGCTCGCGCTCGTCCTGATGGGGGCGTTCTTCACGCTCTTCAGCTACGACCTGGAAGACGCCATCTTCGATCGGCTCGTGGCCACCGCGGCGAACGGACGCGCCGACGATGCGGGCGCGGCCCCTCAAGCCGCCCCGCTCGGAATGAAGACCTACATGGGCCACGCGAGCCTGCCGCCCTGGATCGGGGATGCGCTGCCCGTGGACACACCTGGGGGCGAACACGAGGTCTTCACCCTGGGCCATGGCCACTTCCATGTCGCGGTGCGACCGGACGCGTCGGCGGGCCCCACGCGCTACGTGGTCTTCGACACGACGGAGCTGACCAGCACCACCCGCCATCTGCGTCGGACATCCGGACTGCTGCTGGCCAGTGCCCTGCTGGCCCTGCTTGGCGCCGCGGGGCTCTCCCATATCGTCGCAAGGAGGCTCAGCCAGCCCCTGGAACAGCTCGTGGAACAAGTCCGGTCGGACACGCCGCCGCGAACAGAGGGTGTCGTCGTCACCGAGGTGCACGCCCTGGCCGAAGCCCTGAGCGTCCGGGATGCCCGCATCCAGGCGTTGCTGGAGCGGGAGCGCGCCTTCAACCGGGACGCGAGCCATGAGCTGCGCACGCCCCTCGCCGTGGCGCAGGGCGCGGTGGAGATACTGGAGCTGGACCCACCCGCGGACACGGAGACCTTCGGCCGCCTGCGGAAGGCCGTGCACCACATGGGCCTGCTGACGGAGGGCATCCTCTGGCTGGCCCGGGCAGGCCGCTCGGACGAATCGTGCGGGCTGGTAGGCATCTCCCGCGAAATGGTCGCGCTGTACGGCGACCACCTCTCCCACGGCGACGTGAAGCTCGTCATCGAAGCGGAAGCGGAGGTCCTCGCGCCACTTCCAGGGTCCGTGGCGCGAGTGATGTTGGGCAACCTCATCAAGAACGCGCTCGCCTATACGAACCAGGGACGCATCGTCATCCACATCGAGCCCGAGAGCTGGAGCATCTCCGACACAGGCGTGGGCTTCGGCCGGGGCGAGCCCGAGCACACAGGCTTCGGCATCGGCCTGTCGCTCGTGGAGCGGCTGGCGCGTCGGTTCAACTGGAACCTGTCCATCAGCCCCCTTGAGCCACACGGAACGAAGGTGCGGCTCACCTGGACTTCATGACTCGGGCCCCTGCTGGCACGATACTGGTGCCAATGAACTCACGCCGCAATCTCGTACTCCTCGCCATCCCAGTGATCATCCTGCTGGAGCGCATCGGCTACTTCGCGACGCGTCCGATGCTTGTCAGCCTGGCCCTCCAAGACGTTGAAACGGGAGGGATGGGGATGAGCGGGGACAGGGTCTCGACGCTCGTCAGCGCGATGGTGTTGTTCCGTCTCGGTACGCCGTTTGTTGGCGGTGCCTTCGCGGCGATGCTGGGCCCGCGCATCCCCCTCATCTCCGGGCTGATGATGTGTTCGGTGGGTCAAATCATCATCGCACGGACCTCGTCCGCGGGCATGGTCACGCTCGCCTTCATCTTGATTGGCTTGGGCCAGGGGCTCAGCCTTCCTGCGCTCTACACCCTCCTTGCGGAGGAGCTTCGTGGTCCGCAGGAAGTCCTCTGCAGCGCGGCCTTCATCCTGGGCTATGGCGCGATGAACGTCGGAGCGCTTCTCTTGCCCACGATGGTGGATTTCTCACGTGCGTCTGGGTTTCGGCTGGGGTTTGCCGTCATGGCCGGACTCTCACTCACAGCAACGGTGCTTGCCGTGGCGTTGACCCTCCGGCTGCGTCGTCTTCCCGCCTCCGAAGCAGCCCCCTCGCAGGGCACCTCGCTTGCCCGCCCATTCTTTGGAAGCTTGACGCTCATGTTCCTCCTGGCGCTTCCATACCTTGGCACCCTCCTCTCCCAGATTCTTCTCTTCAAAGCGCTCCCAGGGGAGCCAGGGAGCGAGGAGCTTCGGGCCGCCTACGCACTCAATCCAACGCTTGTCATCGCAAGCGTGGCACTTACCGCGAGCGGCCTCATCTGGGCATTCAGGCGACAGCACCCCATCACGGTGCTTCTCGTGCTGGGAGTGGGGCTCTTGCTTGGAGCGCTCACGGCGCTCCCACCCCTTTGGAATGCGCAGGCATCGCTCATGGTGCTGGCGTACTGCTGTGGCGCGGTCGCGGAGCCGCTGCTCATACCGCTTGCCGGGGCTCGGTTCTCGACAGCGCTCTCTCCCCGCATGGCGGCACTGATGCTTGGACTCTGGTTCACCCTCACGAACTTCCTGGCGGATGTCTCCACATACCTCGTGGGGTCTTCCTGGACACTGCCCCTTATGGCGCTCTGTGCACTCGTGGCGGCCACCCTTGGCGTCGCCTTCACCCTCTTTGGGCGCCGACTGGATGGCCTGCTCTTCTCCCCTGGCGCGACACAGAACGGTTCCCCTCGGGACAATGGGCAGCTTCACGCGTGAGTCCTTCTGTATGAAGCGCTGCTCACGGGGGTGTGGGCTTTGAAGCGGCCATGAAGAGCTCTCCGAGCTGGGCGGCCTGCTCCTCGGCGAAATCCGCATACGTGTTGGACAGCAGGGCGACGACGAGCTGGGAGTCAGGAAAAAGCATCAGCATGGTGCGTCCGCCCTCGATGGCTCCCCGGTGGTGAAGAATGCGCCTGCCTTGCGCGGAGACGCCGATTCGCCAGCCAATGCCCACGCCGGTTTCCTTGCCGGACTTGAGTTTCTGCGAGGTGAAGAGGAGGGCCAGGGTCTCCTTGCGAAGGAAGCCGGGCTGGAGGTGGGCGGAGCCGAACACGACCAGATCCTCGGCGGTGGAGAGCAGACCGCCACCGCCCCATTTGTAGCTGTTGTCCACGTGGGGGGCATGTTGGTGGGTGCCCATGGGGCCATTGGCGTAGAAGCGTGTGCGGTGGGCAATCAACTGCTGAGCATGGTCCGCCAGGGTGTGGCGCATGCCCAGCGGCTCGAAGACGGAGCGCTGGAGATAGCGGAGGAACTCCTCCTGGGCGGCGCCTTCCACCACGGCGCTCACCAGGTTCCAGCCATAGCTGGAATAGGTGTACTTCGTTCCGGGCTCATACAGCAGCGGGTCGTCCTGAAAGAGGCTCAGGGCCTGGGTGATGCTGCTGAAGTGCTTCGCCTCCTTGAAGATGACTTCATCCTTGTCCGCGTAGTGACGAACGCCCGCCAGGTGTCCGGCGAGCTGGCGGGTCGTCATGGGCCAGGGCTTCACGGGAAATGAAGGCACGTATTTCTGGATGGGAGCATCCAGGTCCAGGCGCCCGTCTTCCACCAGACGGGCCACGGCGGCGGCGGTGAGGACCTTGGACACGCTGCCCACGCGAAAGCGGGTGAGCGGGGTGACGGGGACGCTCTGCTCCAGGTCCGCGAACCCAAAGCCCTCGGACCAGAGGATCTGCCCGCGATGGGCGACGGCCACGGAGAGTCCCGGCAGTTGCTTGCCTTTGAGCAGCTCTTGAGCAAAGGCGCGTGCTTGCTGGATCCGCGCCTCATGTCGGGATGAGCTGGGAGGCAGCGGATACGACTCGGTCGGCGCGGCGTGCGCGGAGCCCATCATGAGCAACGCCCCCAGGGCGCTTCGACTCAAGGATGAAGCCACTGCGCGCGCGAACCGACCGGGCCTTGCGGATGAGGCGAACATTGCGGATTCCTATTCCAAGGTGTGGCGCCCAGACCGAGCACACCCGAGGGCACAGCGAGCACCCTCGGGAGCCCAGCGTGAGGCAAGGCGCAGCGGGGGGATGGAGGGTTCAGCCGGTGGGGACCGGCGTGCGGCGAACCGGCCACCTCGTGCGGCGAACGGGCCGCGCGGCTGGCACGGTGTCCGTGCCGCGAGCCTCGCGGCTCAGCGCAGGTGCTGGAACTTCTCGCGGTGGCTGCGAGCGACGCGCAACTCCGCTCCGCCGGTGAGCACCACGACGAGTTCCCTGCGGCCCTCGCTGCGCAGCTCGCGGATGCGGCGCGAGTTGACGATGGCCGAGCGGTGGATGCGCATGAAGCGCTCCGGATCCAGGCGTGCCTCCAGGCTCTGCATCGTCTCGCGGTGGAGGTAGGCCTTCCCGCCCGCGTGAATCTGCACGTAGTAGTCGGCGGCCTCGATGTATTCGATTTCGTCCACGTCGAGGAACACCACGCGACCCGTGTCCCGGATGGCGAGCCGGCGCACCCAGGACTCCGTCGGGGTGGAAGGGGTCGCCGGGGCGGGAGTGCCGTCACGCTCGCCGTAGGTGGAGAGCACGGACATCAGCCGCTGGCTGAGGTCGGACATGCGCGTCAGGCGGATCTGCGCCTTGGCGCGGCCGATGGCGTCGTGGAAGCGGTCGTCACGGAAGGGCTTGAGCAGGTAGTCGAGCGCGTGGATGTCGAAGGCGCGCAGGGCGTACTGGTCGTACGCGGTGACGAAGATGATGGCTGGCACCTCGTCAGGGCCCAGGCGGGCGAGCACCTCGAAGCCGTTGAGCTCCGGCATCTGGACATCGAGCAGGACGAGGTCCGGCCGCTGTTCGCGGATGAGGCGCACGGCATCCGGTCCGTTGCCGGCCTCGCCCACCACGAGGATTTCGGGGTCCGTGGCCAGCAGCAGGCGCAGGCCCTCACGGGCCAGGGGCTCGTCATCCACGATGAGCGTGCGGATGGCGGCGGCGGTGTTCATGTCCCGAGCGCCTCCGCCAGGGCGGCCTGGAAGGGCAGCTCCAGGCGGGCGCGCACACCGCCCCCCGCGCGGTTCTCCAGCGTGAAGGCGTGGCGGTCCGCGTAGAGCTGGTGCAGGCGGGCGCGCACATTGGCGACGCCGATGCAGCCGTCACGGCGGTCCCAGCCGGGGACAAGCCCGGGGCCGTCGTCGAGCACCTCCAGCACCAGCCGCGCACCTTCGCGCGAGGCGCGCAGCTCCACGCGTCCCGCGCCGGAGCGGGTGGCCAGGCCGTGCTTGATGGCGTTCTCCACCAGCGGCTGGAGGATGAGGCTGGGCACGAGCGCGCCAAGCGTCGCGGGGTCGATGGCGCGGACCACCTGGAGCCGGTCCTGGAAGCGGGTCTGCTCGATGTCGAGGTAGCGCTCCAGGAAGTCGAGGTCCTCGTGGAAGGGGACGTGCTGGCGGCCGGTGTTGTGGAGGGCCATGCGCAGCAGCTCGCTGACGCCGGTGAGCATCCGGATGGAGCCGACAGTGTCCTGCTTTCGCACGAGGACGGAGATGGCGTTGAGCGTGTTGAAGAGGAAGTGCGGGTGGAGCTGGGCGCGCAGGGCTTCGAGCTGGGCCTGGGCCAGGCGCGTCTCCAACTGGGACTGGGCCAGCTCTCCCTCGCGGTAGCGGCGGTGGTAGTCGACGGCGTAGCCGATGGAGAGGATGCCGCCGTAGATGAGCAGGCTCAGGACGCTGTACTTGGCCATCATCAGGGGCAGCATCTGGCCCAGTGAGTTCTCGCTGAGCCACTGCTCCCCCGTCGCCCGGGCGAGGATGTAGATGAGCGACACGTAGGGAACCATCACCGCGACGAGGGCGGTCAGGTGGGCCGCGAGGCCGCGGGGCCACACGCCGCGCTCCAGGCGAAAGCGCCGTCCAAGCGCGAGGATGAGCGGGGTGGCCAAAGCCCAGTACTGCCAGGGCGGCACCTGCATCAGCAGCGCCCTGGCGAAGGGGTAGGTGGAGTCCTTGGCCTGGGCAAAGAACCAGGTGTGGCTCGCGGTGACGATGCCTGGCACGGCAAAGACGAGCATCAACAACGGCAGGCGGCGCGCCAGCGGAAGCAGCGCTGACGCGAAGGGCTCCGGCCGGAGTGTCGCGGAGGACAGCGGGACGGAGCTCGCGACGGGAGAGGTGGAATCCACGGGCCGTGGACTCTACGCCCGAACCGGGGGCCACTTCCGAACGGGAGCAGCCAAAGGGCCCCGGGGTGCAGCGAACGGGCCTGCCCTCTCCTGCTCCCTCCCTCCGCTCAGCTGAACACCGTGTTCAGGTTCAGCGGGCCAGCGGGGACGCCCACATCACGGCCGGCCGGGTCATCCGACGGCGTCTGCCAGGCATTGGCCTCCGTCACGGTGTGGCCATTGGCCTCGTTCGAGATGGACATCTTGCCATTGTGGCCCGCGGGGCTGATCTGGCTCGTGTCGTAGCCGCTCCAGCCCGTGCCGGCGTTCGCGAACGTCGCCTCACCCCAGGTCTGACCGGAGTTCGCGTTCGGCTTCGCCGAGCCATCCTTCGAGACACACCACGCCACGCTGCTGTTGGTGTCGAACGCCACGACCTTCGACTCGCCGGGCTGCAACGTGAACGTCTTCGGGGTGCTCTTGTCGAAGTGCTGCCCGTCGTTCGGGCCGCCCTTCTCCCCCGTCTTGTTCCAGAGCGTCACGGTCTGCGGCTGGTTCGTCTTGTTGGCGAACGTGTTCGTGTACTTGTAGTCGCCCTTCTTGCTCGGGTCGATGACCAGCATGTTGCTGTTGTACGGCGAGCCGACGTTGTTGCGCGCCAGCCACGGCTCACTCGCGCTCACCTGTTCGGTGGACCCGGCGGACGGCGCGCCGAAACCAGGACCCGCGTCACTGGTGCGGTTGGAGTGCATCGCGTCCACCGCGCCGCTGGCCTTGCTCGCCACGGGCGCCGCGCCCTGGGTCGGGGCCGCGTCGGAGACCGCGGGAGCACCTTGGATGGCGGGGGCCATCCCCTCTTCCGCATCACCCAGGCTGGGCGCCAGTTCCTGTGCCCCGAGGCCCAGGTCGCCACCGCCCTGCCCTCCCGCCCCTTGCGCCTCCAGCGCCTTCGCCAACTGCACGAGCCCGCCAAGCAACTGCGAAAGCGGCCCCTGCGCCTTCTCCAGGCCTCCCAACGCGCTCGGGCCCTGTTCGAAGGAGTCCGTCATCAGCTTGCGCAACAGGTCGTTCCCGGGCTGCGTCGCCTGGGTGCTCTTCACGCTCTCCGCCGGTGAGGTGACCGGCGTGAAGTTGTTGGAGCGGCTCGTGGAGGGAGCGGAGAGCGACGAGCGGTTGAGGAGCGAGATGGACATTTCAGACCCAGGGGAAGGGCGAGCCCTGAAAGCAGCACCAGGACCGCCGTTGCGCGGCTTGCCTGGACCTAGAGCACGGCACATGCCAACGCCCTGCCCCCTCCCCTCGCCGGTCCTCCACGCGGAAGATCAGGCACTTGGGACGAGCGCTCCCGCCCCCGGTGGCGCTTCGCACGATGACGGCGAGCACCACCTGATGACAGCGGTCACCAGTCCCCTCCCGTTGGCGGAGCGCCCGGGAGACACCGTCACAGCGCCCCCGGCTCAGGACTCACGGCTCAGCCGGTCCACCCGGCTCAGCAATGAGGGCATGCGCCAGGCGCCGTGCATCCGCCGGATGTGCTCCGCGGCGGTCGCGGTCTCCATCCCGATGGCGGTGATGAGCAGGGGCCGCAGGCTCTGGCCGCGCACGATGGGCAGGGCCGGCCCGGTGGTGACATAGGGCGTCTTGGCCACGCCGATGACGGGCACCGCGCGACAGAGGGCCTCATACAGGTGGGCGCCCAGGCCCGGCTTGTCCTCCCCGAGCCACACGTAGCCATCCACCACGATGGCCTCCAGCGGCTCCTGCACCCCGGAGAGCACGCGCAGCAGGTGCGGCAGCTCGCGGCGGTAGAACTGGCCGGGCTCGTAGGGCGCCGCCACCGGGCCATGCTCCACCAGGTGCCCAGCCTCCGTGGAGTCCGTCCAGGCACGGAAGAGGACACACGCGGCCACGGTGAGGTCCGGTCGGTAGTCCACATCCACGCAGGCGAGCATCGCTTCTCCTCCGGGCTGGAGCCCGGGTCCTGGGGACCCAGCGTAGGCCATGCGCACCGCCCCCGCGAGACCGGCCGGCCTCCCAGCCCCAGGCCGGGGCCTGCTTCAAGGGGGCGTGGACTTCGCCCCGACGGCCGCGGCACCCAGCGGAAAGCCGCGCTCCCGCATCAGCGCCCCAAGGCCCGCGTCCCGGCCCCGGAAGGCGCGATACCCCTCGAACGGGTCGACGGTGTTGCCCACGGAGAACACGTTCGCGCGCAGCCTCGCCGCCACCTTCGCGTCGTAGGGCCCTCCCGCCTCGGTGAAGGCCTCGAAGGCGTCCGCGGCCAGCATGTCCGCCCACAGGTAGCGGTAGTAGCCCGCCGAGTAGGCATTGCTCGCGAAGACGTGCCCGAAGTGGGGCATGCGAAAGCGCAGGCCCACCGCCTCCGGTGCGCCCAGGCGCTGGAGCGCTTCCCGCTCGAACGCGTCCGGATCCACGGGCTTGTCGCCTTCCAGGTGCAGCTTCATCTCCACCAGGGCCGAGGTCAGGAAGTCCACCGTGTAGAAGCCCTGGTTGAACGTCGCGGCCCTCTGGAGTTTCGCCACGAGCGCCGCGGGCATCGGCCTGCCCGTCTGGTGATGCAGCGCGAAGCGGCCCAGCACCTCGGGCGTCCCCAGCCAATGCTCCATCAGCTTCGAGGGGAACTCGGCGTAATCCGTCACCACCCGCCCCCCGGAGAGCGACGGGTACGCCACATTCGAACCCAGCACATGCAGCGCGTGACCGAACTCGTGGAAGAGCGTCTGGGCGTCACGCCAGCCGAGCAACGCGGGCACTCCGGGGGCCGGCTTCACGAAGGGCGTGTTGTTCGTGACGAGGGCCGTCACCTCGCCCCGGAACCGCTCCTGGATGCGGTACGGGTCCGTCTGCCCTCCGTTGTACTTGCCCGGCCTGGCGTACGGGTCGAAGTACCAGTAGCCCACGTGCCGGCCGCTCGCGCGTTCCTTGACCTCGAAGACCCGCACGTCCGGGTGATACACGGGCACGTCCTTCGCGGGCAGGAAGTCGAAGCCAAACAGCTCGCCCGCCATCCAGAACATGCCCTCGCGCAGCTTTTCGAGCTGCATGTATGGCTTCACCTCGCTGTCGTCCACGTCGTACTTCGCCTTGCGCACCTTCTCCGCGTAGTAGCGGTAGTCCCAGGGGGCGATGTCCTCCTTCTGGCCCGCTCGGCGCGCCAGCTTCCGCATCGCGGCCACCTCCTCGCGCACCCGCGCCACCGCGGGCTTCCACATCTGTTCCATCAACCGCATCGCCCGCTCGGGCGTCTTCACCATCGTGGGCTCGAGCTTGCGGTGCGCGTGGGTGGGGTAGCCCAGGAGCCGTGCCTCCTCGGCGCGCAATGCGAGGATCTCCGTGATGATCCGGTTGTTGTCGTGTGCATCGCCGTGGTCGCCCCGGCTGTCGTAGCTGCGCCACACCTTCTCGCGCAGCTCCCTCCGGTCTGAATACGTGAGGAAGTCCGCCACCGCCGAACGCGTGTTGGCCACGGCGCAGCGCCCCTGCTTCCCCTGGGAGGCCGCCTCGGTGGCCAGCGCCCTTCGCATCGACTCCGGCAGACCTCCCAGGTCCGCTTCGCAGTCGAGCAGGACGGAGCGCGCCTCGTCGGCGAGCACGTTCTGCGCGAACGTCGTGTAGAGCGTGGCGAGCCGCTGGTTGGTCTCCGCCAGCCGCTTGCGCCCCGCTTCCTCCAGCAGCGCTCCGGAGCGCACGAAGCCCTGGTAGGTCACCCAGACGAGGCGCCGCTGCTCCGGCGTCCACTTCGACGCCTCTGGCGAAGCCTGGACGGCCTGGATGCGCTGGAAGAGCACCGGGTTCTGGGGCGCCTCGTCCCAGAACGCCGCCAGCCGTGGCGCCATCTCGCGCTCCACCGCCTGGAAGTCCGGCGTGTTCATCACCGAGGACCAGGCGTTGTAGACCTCATGGACCTGGGTGAACGCGCGCCCCGCGTCCTCCAGCGCAACCACGGTGTTCTCCAGGGTCGGCGCCTCCTTCGAAGCGACGATGGCGGCGACCTGCTGCCGGTACCGGGTCATCCCCTCCTCCAGTGCCGGCTGGAACTGTTCGACCTTCACCCGGTCGAAGGGGGGCACCCCTCCGTGCGGCCCGGACCAGGGCTCGAGCAGCGGATTCGACATCACGAGCGCGACGACCGTCGGGATTCCGTAGAATGTCATCCAGACAGAATAGAAGTCGGCTGTTTCCCACTCCATCGAATGAAATTCGCAACGGAGCCCTGGATGCCCTCCCTCGACCGAATCGATCGCGCCATCCTGGGCGCGCTCCAGAACAATGCGCGGCTGTCCAACAAGGAACTCGCGGCTCGGGTGGGGCTCGCGCCCTCGTCGTGCCTCACGCGCGTGCGGAAGCTGGAGTCGGAGGGCATCATCAAGGGCTACGGCGCGGACCTGGATGCGCGCGCGCTGGGACTCGGTCTCCAGGCGCTCATCGCGGTGCAGCTCCGGCTCCACGTCGGCGAGGCCTTCGGCAGCATTGGCGACCACCTGCGCTCACTGCCTGAGACGGTGGCCGTCTACTGCCTGGGGGGCACCACGGACTTCCTCGTGCACGTGGTGTGTCGGGACACCGAACACCTCCGGATCCTCACGAACCGCTCCTTCACCAACCGTCCCGAGGTCAGCCGCATCGAGACGTCGCTGGTCTTCTCGTTCGCCCGCTCGGGACTGCCGGTCGACGCGGCGGAATAGGCGCCCACCGCGGGCCCCAGCCGGGTGAAGCCGTCCGTCCTCCTGGAAAAACATACGCGAATGTGGGCCTCTCCTCCTGAACCCATACACGCCAGGCGGACCGCCTGCACCCGGAGTCATCCCCGGGCTGACTGTCCGCCCGGGCGTGCGACAGGGCCCTCCAGTTTCCGCTGGACAATTCCTCGCACTTGATACCCAACCCGTGAGGTAGCAAAAAAATCGCATTTTCAAGAGCGCAAACCCGGGGCGGTTCGGCTAGACGGCTGCGCAATCCCTGACACGGCTGCGCAACCAGCGCTCTTGAGTGCCCACGATGCATGCCTCGCCCTCTGCCCCGTCCCCTGAAGTGCCCCTCTCCGC
>NZ_RAVZ01000280.1 GCF_003611635.1 Corallococcus terminator
AGAGACAGCGCGGGAGCGCTGCTGCGGCGGAGCTTCCGGCGCGGCGGCGTGGGCGTGGAGGCGATGGCGGTGTGGCCCTACGCGGTGCCGGGCACGGTGCTGGCGCTCGCGTTGCTGGTGGCGTTCTCCCGGGACTGGCGACTGGTGGTGCTGGAGCGGGTGGCCTTCGTGCTGGCGCTCGCGCACACGCCGTGGCTGCTGCTGGTGGCCTACGTGGGCAAGTACCTGGCCCTGGGCGAGCGCAACAGCTCCGAGGCCCTGGCACAGGTGGATCCTTCGCTGGCGGAGGCGGCCCGGGTAGGTGGCGCCGGGCCGGCGCGAGCGTTCGTGGACGCGACGCTGCCCCTGCTGCGCCCGGCGCTCACGGTGGCGTTCGTGCTGGCGTTCCTCGCGTGCGCGACGGAGATCACCTTGTCGGTGTTGCTGGTGCCCGCAGGCTCCGAAGTGCTGGGGACGCTGTTGTTCGAGTTGCAGAGCTACGCGGATCCCGCCTCCGCCGCGGTGCTCGCGTGCGCGTTCGTCGCGCTGGTGGTGGCGGGCCAGGCGGTGCTGGTGTGGGCGCGGCGACGCGTGCCGGAGGTGCGGTGATGGCGGCCATCGTCCTGGAGGGACTGGTCAAGGCGTATGGCGGCACGCCCGTGGTGCGGGGCCTGAGCCTGGAGGTGGGGCAGGGCGAGCTGGTGTCCCTGCTGGGGCCCTCCGGCTGCGGGAAGACGACGACGCTGCGGATGCTCGCCGGGCTTGAGCATCCGGACGCGGGCACCATCCGTCTGGGCGATGACGTGGTGGCCGGCCCTGGCGTGCGCGTGCCTCCAGAGCGGCGCGGTCTGGGCATGGTGTTCCAGAGCTACGCCGTCTGGCCGCATCGCAGCGTGGAGGCGAACGTCGCCTATCCGTTGGTGCTCCGGAAGGTGCCCCGGCACGAGGTGGCTTCACGCGTGCGTGAGGCCCTGCGGTGGGTCCGGTTGGAGGCCTTCGCGGCCCGGATGCCGCACGAACTTTCTGGCGGCCAGTTGCAACGCGTGGCGCTCGCGCGGGCGCTGGTGGCGGACCCCCGGGTGCTGCTGCTGGACGAGCCGCTGTCGAACCTGGACGCGGCCCTGCGCGAGGAGTTGCGCGCGGAGATCGCAGCGCTGCGCGCCCGGCTGGGCACGACGCTGGTGTTCGTCACGCACGATCAAGGTGAGGCGCTCGCGCTGTCGGACCGCATCGCCGTGATGAACCGGGGCGTCATCGAACAGGTGGACACTCCGGAGCGGCTGTACCGGGAGCCGGCGACTCCGTTCGTCGCGGGCTTCGTCGGGGGCGCGAACGTGCTTCGGGGCGAGTCGCGCACAGGCACGTTCCACTGCGCGGGGACGCAGACCGCGTTCGAGCTGCCGACGGAGCTGCACGGACGCTCGGGGCCGGGGACGCTGGTGGTGCGCCCGGAGGAACTGGAGCTGGGGGCGTCGGGGACGCCGCTGGTGCTCTCCGCTCGCCTGTTCCTGGGCCACGCGGCGGAATACCGCTTCCCCGTGGGCGATGCGTTCCTGCGCGTCATCGGTCCGGCGCTGGAGGGCGTGCGGGCCGGGCAGACGTTGAACGTGCGCCTGCGCAAGGCCACGGTGTTCGACGGGCTCGCCTGAGGCTCAGTACAGCGTGGTCTTCAGCCGGGCCGGCAGCTCCCGGTCGTATTCGTCTCCATCGAAGGGGTCCTGGCTGATGGCGGCGAGCATCGCTCCGTTGCTTGGAAGCTCGGAGCGGGGGACGTGCCTTGCCGGGTTCCACAGTTCGGAGCGGATCAACGACCGGCTGCACTGGAAGAAGACCGATTCCACGGTGATCTGGAGCACCGAGCGCGGCTGCTTCCCTTCGAAGGTGAACCGCTCCAGCATCGCCGGTTCGATGACGATGCTCGCCCGGCCGTTGACGCGCAGGGTCTCGTTGACGCCGGGGACCAGGAAGATCAGCGCGACGCGGGGGTCGGTCAGGATGTTCCGCAGTGAGTCGGCGCGGTTGTTGCCTCGGCGGTCGGGCAGCAGCAGCGTGTGTGCGTCCTCGATGACGATGAAGCCCGCCGGGTCACCCCGGGGCGAGACATCCAACCCCTCCGGCCCGGAGGTGGCGAGCACCGCGAACGGTGAGGTTTCGATGAAGGGCCGATAAGCCGGATGAATGTGGTCCACCACCTTGAGGACGGAGGGCTTCGTGGGGAACCCGTACAGCCGTTCGAGCGCCTCGACATCCGTCACGGTCTTCATCCGGGTGCGCCTCCTGAGGGGGGACAAAATCACCTTCGGAATGAGCATGTCACAGCCATCCCCCGTGATTCGTCCTGGGGGTGGACAGGCACTTTTCCTGTCCGGAACTGGAGCCGCACATGAAGGCCAGGATGAACCCGTTCGCCGCCGCACCCGCGCTCATGAAGGAGATGCTGGACTTCTCCGGGAAGGTCCAGGGCAGTGGGCTGGAAGCAAACCTGTTGGAGTTGGTGAAGATCCGCGCTTCGCAGATCAACGGCTGCGCGTTCTGCATCCACATGCACACCCGCGACGCCCGCGCGCATGGGGAGACCGACGAGCGCATCTTCCTGCTGAACGCCTGGCGCGAGTCGCCCCTGTACACCGACCGCGAGCGGGCGGCCCTGGCCTGGACCGAGGCCCTGACGCTCGTCTCCCAGACGCACGCGCCGGATGCGGACTACACTGCGATGCGGGCGCACTTCAGCGAGGAGGAGAGCGTGAAGCTGACCCTGATGATCGGGGTGATCAACACCTGGAACCGGATCTCCATCGGCTTCCAGTCCATCCATCCGGTGACCTCGCGCAGTGAAGCCGCCTGACGCGAACCCCGCGGAGGTCTTCGACCCGCTCCGCCCCCGCCTGCTCCGCATCGCGTACCGGATGCTGGGCATCGTCGCGGAGGCGGAGGACGTGGTGCAGGAGGCGTATCTGCGCTGGCACCAGACGGACCGCGCCGCCGTGCGGGACGCCGAGGCCGTGCTCGTCCGCACGGTGACGCGTCTGTGCCTCGACGTGCTGAAGTCCGCCCGCGTCCAGCGCGAGCAGTACGTGGGGACCTGGCTCCCAGAGCCCATCGTCGAAACCGTGGAGGGCGACGACTTGACGCTGACCCTGATGATGGCCCTGGAGCGCCTGTCTCCGCTGGAGCGGGCCGCGTTCCTGCTGCACGACGTGTTCGGCATGGACTTCGACGAGGTGGCGAAGGCCATCGACCGCGACCCCGCCGCGTGCCGTCAGCTCGCGAGCCGGGCGCGAAGCCACGTGCGCGAGGCCCGGCCCCGCTTCCCCGTGTCCGAAGGGCAGGGGCGCGAGCTGGCGTCGGCGTTCTTCACCGCCTCTCGGAGTGGGGACGTGAATGCGCTCCAGGCCCTGCTCGCCCAGGACGTCGTCACGTACTCCGACGGCGGCGGCAAGACGAAGGCCGCGCTCAATCCCATCTACGGAGCGGAGAAGACCCTGCGCCTCTTCGATGGGCTGTTCCTGCACTCGGGGCTGGCACTGTCCAAGCTCGTGTACGAGGGGGCCATCGACGGGCTGCCGGCGTTCGTCACGCTCGAAGCGGATGGCGTCCTGCAGACCACGGCGCTCGCCATCGAGGAGGGACGCATCGTCGCCATCTACGTCACGCGCAACCCCGACAAGTTGCAGGCCATCCGTCGGGCGGTGGGCGAGGAGGTTTCGTAGCGGCTACTTGACGGAGCCGGGCAGTCCCGCGGCCAGCGCGTCGATGGCGACGCGAACGCGCATGGGCAGGTGCGGCGTGTTGGGCCAGAGGGCGAAGACGTCGAAGCGCAGGCCGGGACTGTCCGTCAGCACTCGCACCAGTTCCTTGTCGCGCACCCGGTCCTGCGCCAACCAGCACGGCAGCCACGCGAGCCCCATGCCCGCGACCGCCGCGTCGACGAGGGCCTCCAGGTCGTCGAACCTCAGGCGCGAACGGGGGATGACCTCCACGTTGGAGCCGTCCTCCTGGGGAAAGAGCCAGGTCCGCAACTGTCCGGACCGGACGTACGCGAGCGTGTCGTGCTTCGCGAACGCCTCCCAGGTGCGAGGCGTGCCGCGCTTGCGCAGATAACCGGGGGATGCGAACACGCTCATCCGCTGGTGCCCGACACGGCGGACGGTGAGCCCGTCACCGCCCGGTCCAAGGCCGTTGCTGCCCCCGTTGCGGATGGCGAGGTCGAAGCCGTCCTCCAGCAGATCCACGGGGCGGTCGCTGAACGACATGTCCAGTTCGAGCTTCGGGTGCGCGCGCGCCACCTTCAGGAGGATGGGCGCCACGCAGCGGCGGCCATAGAGCACCGGCACACTGACCCGCAGCCTGCCCGCGGCTTCCTGCTTGCCGGACTCCAGCAGGGCTTCACCCGCACGCAGCTCCTCCAGGGCGCGCAGGCACCGTTCGTAGAAGACCTGACCGTCGTGCGTCAGGCTCTGGGTGCGCGTCGTTCGGTGGAAGAGGCGCACCCCCAGCCGTTCCTCCAGGCGGGCCACCGTCTTGCCCACGGCGGAGCGCGAGAGGTGGAGCTTCGCGGCGGCGGCGGAGAAGCCACCGGCCTCCACCGCCTCCACGAAGACGGACACACCGTGCAGGGGATCGCTCATGGTTCATCCATTGTCGCTCTGAAGGCGACAGTGATTGGAAGTCTTGTCGCCACCGGGGATGCCGCGTCGACAATAGCCTTCCCACCATGAACCTGTCGCAAAGGAGCCGTGCATGGTGACCTCGACGATGAAGCGCTGGGAGATGGATGCACCGGGGCGTGAGCGCTTGCGCCTGAAGACCGTGGCCCTTCCGGAACCGCGACCGGGAGAGGTGCGGGTGAAGGTGGCCGCCGTGTCGCTGAACTTCCGGGACAAGGGCGCCATCGAGTCTGGCGTGGGTCCGTCTCAACCGTTCCCCTTCACCCCGGCCTCGGACATGGCGGGCGTGGTGACGGACGTGGGGGAAGGCGTGACGCGGTTCGCGGTGGGGGACCGGGTGATCTCCACGTTCAATCCCGGTCGCCTGGACGGCCCGGGCCCTGGCTCGGCGCGCAGGCCTCCGTACGTGATGCTGGGCGGCTCGCACCCGGGCGTCCTCGCGGAGTACGTCGCGTTCCCGGCGGACTGGTTCGTGAAGGCGCCGGCCACGCTGGATGCCGCGGAGGCGAGCACCTTGCCCTGCGCGGGACTGACGGCGTGGACCGCGCTGGTGGAATACGGACCTGTTCGCCCGGGACAGACGGTGCTGGTGCAGGGCACGGGCGGCGTGGCCCTGTTCGGGTTGCAGTTGGCGCGGGCCATGGGCGCGGATGTCTTCGTCACCTCGGGGAGCGACGACAAGCTGGCGCGGGCGAAGGCGCTGGGCGCGACGCACGTCATCCATCGCGAGCGCGAGGACTGGGTGGAGGCCGTGTACCGCCTCACAGAGGACCGGGGCGTGGACCACATCCTGGAGCTGGTGGGCGGCGCGCACCTGGGGCGCTCCCTCGAGGCGGTGGCCCTGCACGGGCGCATCTCCGTGATTGGCGTGTTCGAGGGGTTCACGGTGACGGGCTCGTCCGCGCCGCTGATCCTCAAGGAGCCGACCGTCCGGGGCATCCACGTGGGCCACCGGCGTTCGCTGGAGGAGCTGGTGCGTGGAGTGGATCGGCTCGGGCTCAAGCCGGTCATCGACCGGCGCTATGGGCTGGAGGAGCTGCCGGCGGCACTGGAGCACCTGGACCGGGGGGCATTCGGGAAGATCGTGGTGGAGTCCCACTGAGGGGTAGGGTGGAGGGCATGTCGCGCCCTCCTGTCGCCCCGCGTCGCTTCCACTCCGAGCCGTTGGTCCTGGTGCTGCGTCACCTGGAGGCCGCGCTGGCGTCGGCGGGTCCGGTGTCCATCGTGGTTCCGGATCCGGACCTGGGCCTCGGGAAGTATCCGGGGGAGCGCGTCGGGCTGGAGGGTGGGCTCGTCCATCGGCCGCTGCGGAGCTGGTGCGACCTGGCGGAAGGTTTGTCCTGTCGCCTGCGCACGCCTCGCGCGGTGGATGACACGCACGTGCTGCTCACCTTCGAGCCGCTGGGTGCGGAGGCTCCGTGGCATGCGGGCAGCGGGGAGCGTTCGGAGTCACCGCAGGAGCGCTATGGCGCGGAGTCCGACTTCGCGCGGGTGCGGAAGTTCGAGGACGCGGGCTTCCTGGTTCCGTGGCTGCAAGCCGTGGAGCGGTTGCGATTGCCTCCGGGGGCTCGGGTGCTGGACCTGGGCGTGAATCGGGGCGACGAGCTGGCCGCGTTCGAAGCGGTGGAGGGTGTCCGCTTCGTGGGGGTGGACCACAGCGCGAGCGCGATCGACGAGGCCCGCAGGGCGTTCCCGGACGCGCGCCATGCGTTCGTGCAGGCGGACCTGAATGCGCTGCCGACGGAGCTGGGACGCTTCGACGCGGTGGTGTCGGTGGGCACGTTGCAGAGTCCCGGCGTGGATGACCGGGCGCTCTTGCGCAAGCTCGTGCAGGAGCACCTGGTGCCCAAGGCGTCGTTGGTGCTGGGCTTTCCCAACTCACGCTTCCGCGACGGCGAGGTCATCTACGGCGCGCGCGTGCGCAACCTGCGCGAACCGGACCTGTCGCTGCTGGTGAAGGACCTGTCCTTCTACCGTCGCTACCTGCACCAGCACGGCTTCCGCACGTTCCTGGGCGGGAAGTACGACCTGCTGCTCACGGCGGTGCGGGGGCAGGTGGCAGCCGAGGACGGTGCAGCTCAGGACTGAGCGGCTCGGGCGCGCAGCTTCTCCAGCGTCTGGGCCACGCGGCGATCGCGGGTCTCCTCACGCTTCGCTTCGGCGACCGCCTGCGCGAACTCCTTCCGGTGTGTGAACGCGAGCCCGTCGAACACGTCGCGAAGAGCAGGTTCGGCGTCGAGCGCACGTTGCAGGGCTTCAGGCACTTCGACCGTGCGGGGCGCTTCGTCCCGCTCCAGCACGATGCGCAGCGATGAGTCGAGCTCGATGCCGGCGGCGTCGCGCACGGCCTGGATGAGTCCCAGGCACGTCTTGCCGCCGTACACCATCAGCCGGCTGCGGAAGGGATGTCCGTTGACGGTGCCGACCACGGGCGCCCGTGCTTCGCCGAAGACCTCGCGTCCGTCGAAGGGACAGAGCACCCACCGGCCTCCGACCCCGTTGGCCTCTTCGAGCTTCGCGGTGAAGGTCTGCTTCTTCGCCTTCGTCACGGCGTGGGTTCCGGTGCCGGCGTGGGGACCGAAGCCTTGCTCCTGGACGCGAGTTCGAGGGCCGTGAGCGGGGCGATGCACAGGCTGATCATCCAGCAGAAGAAGCCCACGGAGGGATACAGCAGCTCGTTGACACTGGCTCCCCCATCGTAGGAGGGGAGGGGATGGACGAACCAGGTCAGGGACGACAATCCCACGAGGGCGGCGGACGTGCCGACCCAGAGGGTAGGGCGATCCTTGCCTATCAGGAGCAGCAGCAGCGCGACGCCCAACAAGGGGTTCGCGTACCAGCCGAAGTTCATCTCCACCGCGCCCATCCATCCGGTCAGCAGGATCTCGAGGCCCGACATCTCCCGTTCCCGGGAAGTGGTGCCCACGGCGGCCACCGTCATCGCGGGCATCACGCACGCGATGATGAAGAAGCCGGACGCCGCCAATGCAGCCAGCAGGCGCTCCTTCACGTGGGCTTTGACGGCGGTTGTTCGAGGGCTCGGAGGGGAAGAGGCCATGGAGGCGCCCATGCTATCCACGTTTTCTACCCTGGGGGAGCCACGGCTTCGGACGCGGAGGCCGTTCCAAGCCTGGAGTGGGGGACGTCAGCAGGTCGATGAAAGGCGCTCGCGCGAGGGGGCATCCCATCCGCGCGAGCGCTTCGGAGCAGCGCCTACCCCGGCTTGACGAACTTGAGCGCGAACCGGTCGCTCGTGCCCCGGCGTGCACCCGCGGCGCCCGGGCTGGAGCTCCAGTCGCGCGTGTCCTCCGGGTTGCGCCAGACGTTGCTCTCCTCCTGGAGCTTGAAGCCCGCGGCCTCGACCTGCTCGCGCACCAGCTTCTCGTCGATGCGGTGCAGGGTCCCCGCATCCGCGATGCCCGTGCCGGGCTTCGCGCTCGAATCCAGGACGACGTAGACACCACCGGGCTTGAGCGCCTGGAACACCGCCGCGTTCATCTTCGCCGGGTCGGAGCCGAGCAGCGTGGCGTCGTGGTAGATGATGTTGCTCACCACCACGTCCAGGTCGTTCACCTCGGGCGGCAGCGGCGAGTCCAGCTCGCGGTCCACGCGCACCACGTTCTGGTTCACCGGACGCGCCAGCCGCTCCTGCCACGGCTTCTCCGCGAACTTCTCCAGCAGGAACTTCGGGTTCTCGCCGTACACCTTTCCGGTGGGCCCCACCGCGCGCGCCAGGAACTCCGTGGTGTAGCCGCCGCCCGCCATCAGCTCCGCGACCTTCATGCCGGGCCGCACGCCCGCGAACTCGATGAGGGCCGCGGGGTGCCGGCCCGCGTCCAGCGCCCGGTCCGCCTCCGTGCGATCCGGGGCGTCTACCAGCGCCTGCGCCGACACGGGCGCGGGCTGGGAGTCGGTGGTTGAAGCAGGGGAAGACGGGGTCGTGGACGTCGAGTGGGAACAACCCGCGAGGACGAGGAACGAAGCGGCCATCAGTGCATTGCGCATGCGCGATCTATACGTCCGGGGCCGCCCCGTGCCGCTGAAAAGGAAGGCCCCTGTCCGTTTGCTCACCGTGGCGTGCGGTGTCTCAGGACACGAGGTTGTGCGCGTGCACGGTCGCTTCGCGCGGCAGTTGGACCTTGAAGGTGGTGCCGGCCTCGGCGCTCGAGGTCGCGACCACGTGGCCGCCGTGCGCGCGCACCACCTGCTCCACGATGTAGAGCCCCAGCCCCACGCTGCGCGACGCCCGGTCCTCGTCGTGCTGTCCGCGCCGCATCGCCTGGAACAGCGTGGGCAGCATCTCCGGGGCAATGGGGCGGCCCCGGTTGTGGACCTCCAGCACCATGTCGTCCCCGGCCGCGCGCGTGGTCACCCGCACTGGAGACTCCGCGTCGCCGTAGCGAAGGGCGTTGGTGACCAGGTTCTGCACCACCTGACCCAGCCGCTCCTCGTCCCACGTCCCATGGCCGTCGCCCTGCTGCTCCAGCACCACCTGGCGCTCCGGGAACGCCACCTGGACCTCCTCCAGGGCCTGCCGGGTGGCCTCGTGGAAGTCCATCGGGCGGCGGTGCACCGGCAGCCCTCCGCCCAGCCGGGACTGCGTCACGTCCAGCAGATCGCGGATGAGCCGGTTGGCGCGCTCGGCGCTGCTGATGATGCGGCCCGTGTTCTTGGTCGCGCGCTCGCCCAGGTCGTCGCGCTGGAGCAGCGCGTGCGCCGACAACAGGATGGCGTTGAGGGGGTTGCGCAGGTCGTGGCTGACGATGCCAATGAGCTGCTGCTCGAACTCCGCCCGCAGCCGCGCATCCTCCTCGCGGCGGTGGCGCTCGGTGATGTCGCGGCTCACCGTGGCGATGCCCATGTCCTCGCCCGTCTGGGCATCGCGCAACGTGAAGAAGTTGAAGTGCACGGGCACCGTGGCCCCGGTGCGGAAGTGGCGGAAGCGGAAGTCCCCGTCCCAGCGGCCCTCCTCGCGCAGCCTCGGGAGGATGACGTCGCTCACGTAGCGGCGATCCTCCTCCTGGAAGTAGTCGAGCAGGTGGGTCCTCCGCACCTGCTCCAGACCCTCGATTCCCAGCAGCCGCTGTCCCGCCTCGTTGAGGTACAGGGCCTTGCCGTCCGTTGCGCCCATCCCGATGAAGTCCGAGGACTGCTCCACCACGGCGCTGAGCTTCTCCCGCTCCTGCTCCGCGCGGCGCTGTTCCTTGCGTGCATGGGCCGCGGCGAGGTTGCCCTCCACGCGCGCGAGCAGTTCGCGCGAGGAGAACGGCTTCACCAGGTAGTCGGTGGCGCCCATGCGCAGGCCCTCCACCGTGGCCTCCTCGCCGGCCCGCGCCGACAGCAGGATGATGGGCACGTACCGCGTCCGAGCGTCCTCGCGAAGCCTGCGCAAGAGGCCGAAGCCATCCAGCCCCGGCATCATCACGTCGCTCAGGACGAGGTCCGGCACCCGGTCCCGGCAGGCCTCCAGCGCCTCCAACCCGTTCGCCGCCAGCGTCAATTCGAAGCGCTCCGACAGGAGCGAGCGCACGTACGCGCGCATGTCCGCGTTGTCATCCACGAACAGGATGTGGCCCCAGATGCCCCTCGGCAGCGGCGTGGGGTCGCCGTCGCGCGCCAGGACCGGGAGGGCGTCACCCGGCGGCGGCGCCTCCAGCCAACCGGACGCCTCTTCCAGGAACGCGGACATGGCCGTGCCCGGCGAGGTCCTCGGCGCAGGTTCAGCGGATCCGGACGCGGGCGTCGTCCCGGTGCTTCGCGGAAGCGGCGCCGGTGCCGGTGCCGGTGCCGGTGCCGGTTCTCCGACCGTGGTCAGTGTCACGGTGAAGGTGCTGCCCTGGTCGGGGACGCTCTCCACGTGGATGTCACCGCCGTGCAGCTTCACCAACTCCCGCACCAGCGACAGGCCGATGCCGCTGCCCTCGTAGCTGCGTCCCCGGGCTCCCTGCACCCGGTGGAAGCGCTCGAAGATGCGCGGCAGTTCCTCCGAGGGGATGCCGGTGCCGGTGTCCGCCACGCTCAGCACCACCTCCGGGTCACTCCAGCGGAGGCTCACGCGGATGCCGCCTGCGTGGGTGAACTTGAACGCGTTGGACAACAGGTTGAGGACGACCTTCTCCCATTGCTCCGGATCCACGCGGACGGCGTGGGGCAGCGGGGGACAGTCCACCTCCAACGTCAGGCCCGCGCGCTCCAGGGTGGAGCGGAAGCCGCTGGCCAAGCCCTGGGTGAGCGCGGCGAGATCCGTGGGCACCGGGGCCGCGCGCATGCGGCCCGCTTCGATGCGGGAGAAGTCCAGCAGCGTGTTGACGAGCTTGAGCAGCCGCAGCCCGTTGCGGTGCACCGTGCGCTGGCGCTCCAACTGGCGGGGGCCCAGGGGCTCCACCGGGTCCTGGAGGCCGTCCTCCACGGGGCCGAGCATCAACGCCAGGGGCGTGCGGAACTCGTGGCTCACGTTGCTGAAGAAGTCCGTCTTCGCGCGGTCCAGCGCGGCCAGGGACTCCGCGCGGCGGCGCTCCTCCTCGCGGGCCCGGGCGCTGTTGATCGCCGTCGTTACGCCTCGTGCGAGCAGCTCCAGGAAGCCGCTGTACTTCTCATCGAGCGCCAGACGCGGGCTCAGCCCTGTTACCAGGAAGCCCGCCGGTCGCGCATGTCCGACGCGGGGCAGGGACTGCACCCACGCGGAGGACGTCCCCTCCGGCCATGGCCCCGCGGCCACGGTGCCGGACGGCGTGGGCATCCGCTCCCACCTCAACGGGAGGGCGGTGTTGCCGGCGGAGCCCAGGGGCCAGGGCGCTGACTCGTTTGGGAGTCCCTCCGGGAGCGTGATGGTCGTGGGCGCCAGGGACGCCGGGTCTGGAGGAAGTCCGCACGTGCCGGCCAGCCGCGCGGTGCCGGTCGCGTCGTCCACGAGGTAGAGCAGGGCGAAGGGCACGTCGAGTGGGTCGGTGCCGATGATCCGGAGCGCTTCGCGGCAGGCGTCCTCCGCGGTGGAGAGGTCGGCGGTGGACGCGCCCAGCTCCCGCAGGGTGTCGAGCCGCCGCGTGCCCAGCACCTGCGCGGTGGTTTCGGTAAGGGCGGCGAAGATGCCGCCCACGCCGCCCGACTCGTCGCGGATGGGCGAGTGGCTGTAGGTGAAGTAGCACTCCTCGACGAAGCCGTTGCGGTCGAGCGGCATCATCAGGTCCTGGACGAAGATGGCCTCGCCGGTGGCCGCGATGCGCTCCCAGCCAGGGCCCAGCATGCCCCAGACCTCCGGCCAGGTGACGCTGGCTTCCTGGCCCAGGGCGGCGGGGTGCTTCGTCCTGCCGCAGATGGGCCGGTACGCGTCGTTGTAGAGCTGCACGTACCTGGGCCCCCACGCGACGTAGAGGGGGTAGTTCGCCGCCAGCACGATGCCCACCGAGGTGCGCAGCGATTGGGGCCAGGACTCCACGGGGCCGAGGGCCGTCGCCGCCCAGTCCACCTGTCGCAGCAGGGCGCCACAGGCACCGCCCCCCCGCAGGACTTCATCCACCGCGCTCATGCGCCTCCACGCCCTGGGCCCCCTTCCCCGGCGGAAGGCGGTGGACTTCCCCGGAGGGCGTCGTCGCGGGCCGTGGGAACGGGCACGCGGGTCGCCCCCGGGCAGGTCTCCGGGAGGTCGAACTTCGTGGTTCCCTGTGCGGATGGCCAGTGCGCTGGAAGAAGGGTGGCAGCGAAAAGTGCATCGATGAACGCCACCCTCCGGGACATCCGGGGACCAGGTCGCACCCTGCGTGGGGGATGCCCCGACGAAGACGGACCGCCGCCCCGGTGCGGGGGACGGCGGTCCGAAGGATGCGACGGCCTGCTTTTCAGCGGGCCGCGAGGCTCACGGGCCGTTGACCTGCAGGTTGTCGATGGCCAGACCGCAGCCGACGCCACCCGAGGTGCTGGTCAGTTGGATGAGCGACGAGGTGCTGGTGGCGGTGAAGACGTAGGTGCGCAGGCTCCACGACGCGGAGGCGTTGGAGAAGCTGGCCGTGGACGGGCCGTACGTCAGCGTGGCCGACCGGGAGACGGTGGTGCAGCCGGGGCTGTTGGACACGTAGAACGACACCGTGTAGCCGCCGCCCACGACGGTGGGGACGTACTGGTAGAGCGAACCCGCGCCCAGGCCGTTGAGGTCGATGGACTGCGCCCCCGACTGCGGCGCCTTGTAGCTGGCCTTCAGCACCTTGATGCCGGCGGCGATCGTCCAGGGCGGCAGCGCCGTGCTGTTCGTGTTCAGGACGACGTAGTTGAAGTTGCCGATGACGTTGACCTCGAAGCTGCCGTTCGAGGCGACGTTGACGCCCTGTTCGACGTTGCCCAGGTCGGGATCATTGATGACGGCGTCCGGGCCCCCACAGCCCGCCAGCGCGAACAAACCCAGACCCAGCGCCGCGCCGTGACGCATGAAATGATTGCGATTCATAGGATGTATTCCCCCTGATGTGTGATTGACGCGCGAAGACAATCGGGGTCCCCGAGACCCGCCCGCGCGGTCAAAGGCAGGCGGAAAACAAGATACATGTCTTCACATCAGGTGTGTGAGACTTCACACTGGCTGCTCGCTGCCCTGCCTGCTGTGCGAGCGGGTCAGGGGGACGTGCAGCTTCCAGAGAGGGTGGGGCTGATCACATGGCCTGCCGCGAGTGAGCAGGACTGGACGCTCCTCAGGTGGATGAATCCCGCCGCACCGCCACCGCCACCGCCACCGCCCGTGGTCCCAGCGAGATCCTGGGTTCCCTTCGCACCCGTGGTCGCTGTCGTCGTGCCCGCGGCGCCATCCCCGCCTCTTCCTCCTGT
>NZ_RAVZ01000281.1 GCF_003611635.1 Corallococcus terminator
CCGCAAGGTCTCCCGGGGAGGGCGAATGGGGCCGGGGGGGTTCCCGCCCGCATCCTTCGGGCTTACCCGTTCCCTGAGCGGCCTCGCCGCACCCCTCCCGTGAGCCTTTCCCAAGAACACATCCGACAGCTCCTCGCCGAGGCCGACCACCCGTTGGGCGTGAAGGAACTCCTGCGCCTCGGGGGGCTGCATCCCGGCCAGCAGACCGAACTCAAGCGTGCCCTGCGGGAGCTGGTCCGCGCGGGCGTCATCCTCAAGGACGGCAAGCGCTTCCGCCTGGAGGGCCCTCAAGGGCCGCGTGCCCCGAAGGACGAGGGCGAAGCGCGCCGTCCGCCGCCCGAGGCACCTCCCACGCGCAAGCGCGGTCCCGCGCCGGGCAGTGGGCGCGAAGAGGGCCGGGGCGCCTTCCGCGTCGCCGCTCCCAGTGCCATTCCCCAGGGGACTGGTGGCTTCTCGCGGGGGGCGGAGGACTTCCGCCGTCGGCTCCAGCGCGGTGGCCGCGACCGGGATGACCGCTTCGAGGAGTCGGATCAGCCCACGGTGGAGGGCATCCTCCACGTGCACCCGAACGGCTTCGGCTTCGTGCACCCGGTGTCGGGCGAGGGCGAGAACATCTTCCTGCCGCCGGGCGAGGCGCAGCGGGCGCTCGACAACGACAGGGTCCTCGTGGAGGTGGCGGGCCGGCCGGGCCGCTTCGAGGGCCGCCTGTTGCGGGTCGTCAACCGTCGGCGCGAGATGGCGGTGGGCACCTACGTGGAGCAGGGCCGGCACTCGCTGGTGACGCCCAACGACACAAGCCTGCCGGGACCCATCCGCGTGCCCGCGACGCAGATGGCGCGCGATGGCGACCTGGTGAAGGTGCGCCTGGGCG
This sequence comes from Corallococcus terminator, assembly GCF_003611635.1. Lineage (GTDB taxonomy): Bacteria > Myxococcota > Myxococcia > Myxococcales > Myxococcaceae > Corallococcus > Corallococcus terminator. Next base: position 872 of record NZ_RAVZ01000281.1, read on the forward strand.
TGGGCGCGGATCTCCTGGAGCCGGGACAGGGGCTGTTCGGAGAGGTGGCCGGTTCACTGGGCCGGCCGGGCGAGCCGAGCGCGGAGGTGCTGGGGTCGGCCTTCTCGCAGGGCTTCTCCGACGAGTTCCCTCCGGAGGTGATGGACGAGGCGGATGCGTTCGCCGTGCGCGTCACCGAAGCCGAGGCCACGGCGGAAAGCCGCCGCGACCTGCGCTCGCTGCCGTTGATCACCATCGATGGTGAGGACGCGCGCGACTTCGACGACGCGGTCTACGCGGAGCCGCTGGCGGAGGGCTGGCGCCTGGTGGTGGCCATCGCGGACGTGTCGCACTACGTGAAGGACCGCAGCGCGCTGGACGTGGAGGCGCTCAACCGCGCCACGTCGGTGTACCTGCCGGACCGCGTGCTGCCCATGCTGCCGGAGCGGCTGAGCAACGGCATCTGCTCGCTGCGTCCGGATGAAGACCGGCTGTGCATGGTGGCGGACATGACGTTCGACCGCCAGGGCACGCGGCGCTCGTCGGAGCTGTACCCGGCGGTGATGCGCAGCGTGGCGCGCTGCACGTACAACGAGGTGCAGGACGTCCTGGACGGGACGGACGTGCCGCACCGCAACGCCTTCAAGCCGCAGTTCCAGGAGCTGATGGCGCTGGCGCGCTCGCTGATGGGCATGCGCAAGGCGCGAGGCGCCATCGACTTCGACGTGCCCGAGCACAAGGTGGTGCTGGGGGAAGATGGCCTGCCCGTTCGCATGGAGAAGCGCGAGCGCAGGGACAGCCACCGGCTCATCGAGGAGTGCATGCTCGCCGCCAACGAGGCGGTGGCCACGTACTTCCAGGACGAGAGCCTGCCTTCGGTGTACCGGTTCCACGGTGAGCCGGATCCGGAGAAGCTTGCCGCGTTCGCCACGCTGGCGGAGGCGTACGGCTTCCACCTGGACGTGGACGACGGCGTGTCGTCGAAGGAGCTGGACGCGTTCATCACGCAGTTGCACGGGCACCCGGAACAGCGGGCGCTCAACCAACTGCTGCTGCGCTCGATGATGCAGGCCATCTACACCTCGACGCGCGTGGGGCACTACGGGCTCGCGGCGGAGAACTACCTGCACTTCACGTCGCCCATCCGGCGGTATCCGGACCTGCTGGTGCACCGCATCCTCAAGTCGGTGTGGGCGCGCAAGGGGAAGCGGCCGTCGGAAGCGCAGTTGGAGCGCGAGGAGGAACGGCTGGAGGGCATGGCGCAGCAGTGCTCGGAGCGCGAGCGCGCGGCCATGACGGTGGAGCGCGAGGTGGTGTCGTTCTACGCGGCGCTCCTGATGAAGGACCGCGTGGGCGAGGAGTTCGACGCGACGGTGGCGGGCATCGCCGAGTTCGGCTTCTTCGTGGAGTTGGACACGGAGCACGTCGAGGGCCTGGTGAAGGCGGAGACGCTGGGGCCGGGGTCCAAGCTGGACAAGCGCGTGCACTCACTCGTGTATCCGAACGGGCGGCGCGTGCGCGTGGGCCAGAAGCTGCGCGTGCAACTGCTGTCCGCGAGCACCGTGTCGCGGAAGATCGACTTCGAGGCGCTCCAGTTCGAAGGGGAGTCGCCGCTGGCGCGGACCGAGGGTGCACGGCCGCCGTCGCGCCGCCGTGAGTCCGTGAGCGAAGCGCCCTCGCGCTACGGAGGCAAGGCCGGTCGTCCCGGTCGTGGTGAGCGCGAGGCGGTCAAGGCGAGCCGCAAGCCGTGGGAGAAGTCCGCGTCGGCTGAAGCGCCCGTGGGTCGCAAGCCGTGGGAGAAGACCGCGTCGGCCGAAGCGCCCGTGGGCCGCAAGCCCTGGGAGAAGGCTGCCCCGGCGGACTCGCTGCTGGAGCGCAAGCCGTGGGAGAAGGCCTCCTCGGCGGATGCCCCAGCGGGTCGCAAGCCCTGGGAGAAGTCTGCCGCGGGGAAGGCGCCCGGGAGCCGCAAGCCCTGGGAGAAGGCCGCTCCGGGCGATGAAGCCGCAGGTCGCAAGTCCCGGGCGGATGCTGCCCCGTGGGATGTCGGCGCGGAGCAGACGCCTTTCGGTGTTCGCACGTGGGAGCCCCCCACGGAGGAGGACATCGCCTCCGAAGAGGCCGCGTTCCTCACGGGCTACGAGGACTTCACGACCGCCCCGTCCACCGACGATGTCGTCCCCGAGGCGTCGTCCAAGCCTCGCCCGCGTGGTCGGTTCAGTCGGGAAGGGCGCCGCGAGGAGGCCGCACCGGCCAAGGCGGGCTCTCGCTTCCTGCGCGCCCGGACCGAAGAAGCCGCGCCCGAAGCGCCTGCACCGAAGGCGGAGCCGGCCACCCCGACCAAGGGCAAGCGCCGCGTGTTCCGGCCCGCTGAACCGGTGCGCCCGACGCCCGAAGTGAGCGACGCCCCGGCCGAGCCCGAAGAGTTCCCGGAGGAGACCGCGCCGCGTGAGGAGTTCACGCCGCCGGGGCCGTCTTTCGACGCCGACCGCTTCGGTGAGGACGCGCCGGCCGCGTCGCCGCACCCCGGCTTCGATCGGATCCGTGCACTGGCAGCGCAGCGGGGGCTCCTGTCCGAGAAGCCCGCGCCGGGCCGCGCGAGCACCGCGAAGAAGGGCCGCAAGCCGGCCACCGAAGCGCGCGCGAAGCCGTCGAAGAAGTCCCCGGCGGGGAAGAAGACCGGCGGGAAGAAGAGCGCGAAGAGCGCGAAGGGCGCGGGCACGAAGGCGGGACGCGGCGCTCCCGGCAAGCGCAAGCGCTGAAGCGATGCGCCGGGGATGCCCCGGCCGCGCCGTCATTCCATCCAAGGAGGCTGTGTGGGCGCTGTGCGAATCGTAGGGTTGATGCTCGCCGTCGCGGGCGGGGTGTTGCTGTTCACCGGGCTCAAGGCGAAGGACTCGCTCACCGAGCGCGCCAGTGAGCTGATCACCGGGCGCAACACCGAGCAGACGACGCTCTACGTCGCGGGCGGCGGCGCGGCGCTCGTGGGCGGGGTGCTGCTGGCCCTCTTCGGAGGAGGGCGGGGCCGACGTTAGGCCCCACCCCTTCCGGTACTTCCGCGCGGGCTACGGCTTGTTGGTGGCCTGCGCGGCCTTGGCGCGCTTGGTGGCCTCGCCGAACTGCTTGGTCATCTCGTCGAACTCGGCCTTGAGCTGATCGATGCGCGCCTGATGGGCCGCGGCGCTCGCCTTGGCGGCGGCGACGCGTTCGGCCGCGTCCGGATCCACGACGGCCTTCTTGCCCTTCTCCGGCTTCGGCGGCGTGGCGGCCTCGATGGCCTCCTGATTGGCGGCGTCGAGCATGGCCTGCGAGTGCCCCATGTACTTCGCCATCACGACGCGCTTGTTGAGGTACGAGTTGGCGGAGTCCGGGTTGATGGCGATGACCTGGTCATAGACCTTCAGCGCCTTCTCCAGCTCCTCCGGCACGGCCGGGGCGGTCCCGCTGCGGGCTCCACCGCGCTGCGAGTGCATCTCCGCGATCCAGCCCAGGGAGTCGGTGTCCTTCGGGTTGATCTTCAGCGCTTCCTGGAAGTACTCCACGGCCTTCTCCATCGGGCCGTTCTTCGCGTACATCGCCGCGATGTTGCGGTAGATGGCGGCCTTTTCGTCAGGCGTCTTGGCGAAGTCGAGCATCTTCAGCGCGGCCTTCGCGGCGTCATCCGTCTGACCCAGCTGCAGGTGCGCGAAGGCCTTCTTCTCCCAGACCTTCTCCTGGGTCGGGTCGAGCTTCAGCGACTCCTCATACGCCTTGACCGACTCCGCGTAGTTCTTGTCGGCGAGGAAGTTGGTGCCCTTGACCCGGAACTCCTTGGCCTTCTCCGCCTTCTCGTCGCCACAGCCAACGGTCCCGCCCAGGGTCAGCACCCCGAGCATCAATCCCACGCTTGCCAGCCGCTTCATGCCCAAAGCCTTTCGTGAAGTTCCAGGGCACGCCTCGCGGGGCCCCATGTGACGCGGAATATAGCCGAACTCGCCTCGTGAACCGCTCGTCCTGAAGGGCCAGTGCGGCTCCCCAGGCGGCCGGTGCGCCGGGACCCTCAGGAGCGACCGCGCGCCACCAGGTAGACAAGCAGGGGCGTGCCGAGCGTGGCCGTCACCACCCCCACTGGCAATTCACGTCCCGGCAGGATCAACCGGGCTGACGCATCGCACAACGCGAGGAACGCGGCCCCCACCACCACGGAGCCCGGCAGGAGGACGCGCCGGCTCACCCCCAGGGTCCGCCGCACGACGTGGGGGACGATGAGCTCCACGAAGGCGATGGGGCCACACCAGGCGACGCAGGCGGCGACACCCAGCGCGCCCAGGCCGATGGCCACCGCGCGCACGCGGCGGACGGGGACGCCCTGGGATTCGGCGTGCTCCTCGCCGGCGATGAACACCTCCAGGGCCCGGGTGAGGGCAAGCAGGCCTACGACGGTGACGAGCGCGAACGGAGACAGCATCAGCACGCTTGAGTAACCGACCTGGGACAGGTGGCCCAGGGACCATCGAATGGCGGCCATCAACTCGGCGGAGTCGGCGGTGAACTGCAATCCGGTGGCGAGTGCCCCCGCCGCCATGGAGCACGCGATGCCCGCGAGGACCACGTCGTTCATGCGCACGCGGCGGCCCGCGGCGATGGCGGCCACCACGCAGCTGACGGCGAGTGCCCCGACGAAGGCCGCGGCGGTGATGAACGGCATGCCTCCTGGCGCCAGCCGGGCACCCAGGACGATGGCGACGAGCGCGCCCAGCGTGGCTCCCGCGGTGGTGCCCACGGTGCTGGGTGCGGCCAGCGGGTTCGCGAAGAGCGACTGGTACACCGCGCCGACGAGCGACAGCGTGCCGCCCACGAGCATCGCCATCAGGGTACGGGGCACCCGGAGCTGCCAGTAGATGAAGTCCGCCGAATCGGCGGAAACCCCCGGGCCGATGAACGGCGCCACCGCGCAGACGACCGCGCACAGCGCCAGGAGGACCCAGAGCCTCATCGTGTGCCCCCGTGCTGTGGCAGGCCCACGAAGATGCGGTGTCCGTCCACGGACGTGCTGTGCATCCGCACGCCGAACAGCGCGCCCAGATGTTCGCCCAGGTCCGGCGCGTCGTAATCCGCGTCGAACGCCACGCGCCCCTGCGCCAGTCCCACCACCCGTGGGGCGCGTGTACCAGGGACCCGCACGTGCGTGAGCACGTTGACGTCATGGGTGACGCAGAGGAGGCCGCGTCCCGCGCGCCAGAGCTGGCCCATGCGCGTGTACAGCTCCATCTGCTGCGCGGGGTCCAGGAAGTTGGCGGGCTCGTCCAGCAACACCCATGGCGTCTCCTGCGCGAGCAGTCCCGCCATCGCCACGCGCTGCCGCTCGCCACCGGACAGCTCTGTCACCGGACGCGGCGCGAAGTCCTGCGCCCCCACCTCCGCGAGCGCCCGCTGTGCCGCCGTCTCGGAGGCGCGTCGGGATTCAGGGAAGCGGTAGCGCGCCGCGACCACCTGCTCCAGCGCGGTGATGGGCTCCGCCGTCTCCAGCCGTTGAGGCAGCCACGCGAGCCGCGCCGCCCGCTCCCTGGGAGCAAGCCCCGCCACGTCGTGTCCCTCCACGCGCGCATGTCCCGAGTCCGGACGCAGCAGTCCCAGCGCCACGCGCAGGAGCGTCGTCTTCCCCGCGCCATTGGGCCCGACGATGGCCACGAACTCACCGGGCGCCACGTGCAGCGACACGCCGTCCAGCAGCGTCCGCCCACGCGCCCGCACCGTCACCGAGTCCAGCGTCAGCCCGGCCGTCATCGCGCGGAGGGCAGGGTGCCCAGAGCGGCCCGCAGCCGCTCCACGACATCCAGGATGGCCGGCCCGGTGGACTGCACGTCGGCACCGATGACCAGCCGCACCCGGTCCTCCCGCGCCGCACGCAACCCGGTGAGCTTCTTCCACGGGGCCAGCACCAACGCCTGCTGTCCGGCGTCCATCCTCGGAGTCGTGACGAGCACCAGCACCGCGTCCGGATCCAGCGCGATGAGCCCCTCCAGTGACAGGTTCGGCGGCCCGGCCCTATCGTCGGCGACGGCGTTGCGAGCGCCTGCGGCCTCCAGCGCCGCGCCGTGCAGCGAACCGCGCTTCATGTACCAGACCTCCGACAGCGTGCCCGCCGCGTCGCCCAGTACCAGCAGCACCCGGGGCGCGTCGTTCGGTGCAGGACGCGACAGCGTGCTTTGCAGCCGCTCCGCCAGCGCCGTCGCCTGGGCCTCGCGTCCGCTCAACCTGCCCAGCTCCTTCACGCTCCCCACCACCTCGGAGAGCGACAGCCAGGGCAGCACCTTCAGCGGCGCGAGCGCGGACAAGGCCTCCGAGGGCGCCTGCTTCACCTGCTGGTCCACGAGCAGCGTGGGCTTGAGCCTCGCGATGGCCTCGTAGTTCGGCGCGAACGTGGTGCCCACCTTCGGCAGGGTGGGCGTGCCTTCGGGCAGCACCGTGTAGTCGGACACTCCCACCACCTCCGGACCCGCGCCCAGGGCGAACAGCGTCTCCGTGACGGATGGCGACAGCGAGACGATCCGCCGCGCCTGGGCCTCCTCTGCCGGAGGTGCCGACTTCTGGCAACCGGCCGCGAGTGCGAGCACGACGACGAGCAGGGAGGGGAGGCGGAAGGGACTCATGGGGCGGGTGGACTTCTAACACGGGGCTCGGCCCTGGTGCCGGTAAGCGGTGCCTGGGTTTCCCGCGCCGCGCGCATATCCTTCGGACACCCTCACCCGGGGATTGCCCAGACATGACCTTCCTGAATCCGTTGTCCCGCGCGCTTTGCGCCGCGGTGTTCCTTTGCGCCGCGCCCACCCTTGCCGCCTCTCCGTTCACGGAAGGCATGGTCTCCATCACGATGGATGACGGCTGGAGCACGCAGTATTCGGTGGCGCGGCCGGCGCTCAAGTCGCGCGGCATCCGTGCCACGTACTACCTGGTCACCGACGCGGTGGCGCAGGGCTGGAGCGGCTACATGAGCCTCGCGCAGGTGCAGACGCTCTACGCGGAGAACAATGAGATCGCCAGCCACACGCGCACGCACGCGGACCTCACGTCGCTGACGCCCGCGCAGCTCACGTCGGAGCTGCACGACTCGCGCGCGTACCTGGCCGCGAATGTCGGCGCGCTGTGCGGCAAGGACTTCGCCTCACCCTACGGCGCGTACAACGCGACGGTGATGACGTCGCTGAAGGCGGAGTACGAAAGCCACCGCACCATCAACGCGGGCCGCAACTACCGCGACACGGTCATCTACGAGCTGCGCGCCAACGACGTGTCGAGCGCGGTGACGGTGGCGACGGTGAAGGGGTGGATCAACCAGGCCATCGCGGAGAAGAGCTGGCTCATCATCCTCTTCCACGAATTCACCACCGGCACGCCCACGCGCGAGACGCAGTACAAGTCGACGAACTTCACCACCATCCTGAACTACGTGAAGTCCACCGGCATCCGCACCGTCACCGTGGCGGAGGGCCTCGCGTTGACCGACGGCCTCACCGAAGCCCCGCCCTCCGTGGGCACCGTCATCTACGACGACGCGATGGGCAGCGGGTTCCAGGACTGGAGCTGGGGGACGCACTCGCTGGACGAGGCCGTCACCGTGCACTCGGGCCCCACGTCCCTGAGCTTCGAGCCGGACTACTGGGAAGCGCTGATGTTCCACCACCCCGGGCTGGACCTGTCGCTGTACCAGTCCATCGACCTGTGGGTGCACGGCGGCACGTCCGGCGGGCAGCAGTTGCGGCTTGCGCTGTACGACAACGCCACGCCGCTGGGCAGCATCAACCTGGCGACGGTGCTGGGACACCCCATCGCGGCAGGGACCTGGGAGAAGGTCTCCATCCCGCTGAGCACGCTGGGCGCCACGTCCGGCACGGTGAATGACTTCTACCTGATGGACGACTCGGGGTCGGATCAGGGCACGGTGTATGTGGACGACTTCGTGCTCGTCCCGTACTGAGCGATGCGACACCGCGCGCGTCGGCGGAAAGGACACCGGCGCGCGCGGCGAGGATGCGATTACAGGCGGACCAGCTCCACGTCATCCACGTGGATGAAGCTGGAGCCGTTGTTCGTGGGCGTGCTGCTGTGCAGGCCGAACTCCAGGTAGCCGTTGGCCGGCACGGTGACGGCGGGCGTCTCCACCAGCGTGTAGCCACCGTAGGTGCCCAGGTTGTTGACGGCGGCCGCGCACGAGCCGCAGGTCTTCACCTGGAAGCGCGCGAAGTTGAACGCGCCGCCCTTGCGGACCCACGCGCGCAGCTTGTACGTGCCCGCCGCCAGGCCGGTCTTCGTCTGGTACGTCCAGGCCTCGTAGGGCGCGCCCGACGTCCAGTGCGTCAGGTGGTAGCTGCCCGAGTGACCGCCGTTGTACGTCTCCGAAATGGCGGCGTTCGCGGTGCCGTTCGGGCTCCAGGTGGTCCAGCCCGTCAGGCCCTGCTCGAAGCCCGCGTTGGTGAGGCCCAGCGACTGCGAGCCGCCCGGCTGGTACCAGCGCACCCATTCCACCTCCATCGTCTTGCGCGCGCCCCACGGCAGGTCGATGGAATTCGGCGACGGGTGGCCGTACCAGTTGCCGCCCATCGCGAGGTTCAGGATGAGGTAGTGCGGCTGCTGGAACTCCGTCTCGTTGTGGCCGAAGGTCGCCGTGGACACGAAGTCCTTGTCCAGCCGGAACACGATGCTGTTCGCGTTCCACTCCACCTCATACGTGTGGAAGTCCTGCGACAGGTCCACGCCGCGGCTCGCGCCCGTGCCCCAGTCCGCCTGCCCGCCGTTGTGCCAGTGCAGCGCGGACTTCATCCACGTGGGCTCGTTGGAGTGCCACTCCAGGATGTCGATCTCCCCCGCGGCCGGCCAGCCCGCGCTCTGGATGTTGGAGCCCAGCGTCCAGAACGCCGGCCACATGCCGTAGCCGGGCGGAATCTTGATGCTCGCGACGATCTTCCCGTAGCGCCCCTCCACCTTGCCCTTGGTGTGCAGGCGGCCAGAGTAGAACGAACGGAACTGGCCGCCGCAGCGCGAGTCGGTGGGGTTGTCGGCCGTGCGCTCCGCCGCGATGACCAGCTTGCCGTTGCCCACCGTCACGTTCTGCGCGCGCGGGTATTCCAATTCGCCCGTGCCGAAGTTGCAGTTGTTCGTGACGGGATCCCAGTTGCTCGTCAGCACCGTCCACGCGCCCGTGTTCAGCGACGTGCCGGTGAAGTCGTCCTGCCAGGACAGGTTCCAGCCCGCGCCCGGGTCATAGGCGCGCTCGCCCTGCTTCGCCTGGCCAAACTCCTCGGCTTCGACAGGCGCCGCCGAAGGGGCCTCCGGTTCGGGAGAACAGCCGGAAAGGGACGCGAGGATTCCCGCTGCGACAAGGCCAGCACGAGTGGGACGCTTCATGGATGCTCCGGGTAGGGGGAGCATTCATGATTACCTGTTTTGACACGCCTTGCCAGGAAGACATGGATGTGTCGGGGCGCGGTGTCAGCCGAGCCACTGGGGGTTCTGGACGGTGCCGTCGAAGTGGCGGCTCGTCTTGTACTTCTCGTAGGCCCCGTCCTGGGCGGCGTCCTTCGTCCTGGCGAGGAGGGCCTGGACTTCCTTCTCGGTGAGCGGCTTGAAGCCGCGTGCGGCGGTGAGGGCCTGGTCCAGCCGGTCCTGGGAGTCGATGCCGGTGATGACGACGCTGGCGGGCAAGGACAGGTTGTAGCGCAGGCACTCCGGCGCGGTGACGGTCTTGCTGTCGAGGATGAAGGGGTCGCCCATGCACTTCATCGCGAGCACGCCGATGCCGTCCTTCACGAGCACGGGGAGCACGCGCTTCTCGAAGCTGTTGAAGTGGGCGTCCATCACGTTGAGGGGAAGTTGCACGGCGTCGAAGCGGAAGCCGTGTGCCTTCGCGGTCTCCAGCATCTTCAGGTGGATGTCCGGGGACTTGTGGCCGGTGAAGCCCAGGAAGCGCGCCTTGCCGGCCTTCTGGGCTTCCTTCAGTGCCTCCATCGCGCCGCCTTCGGCGAAGGCCTTGTCGGGGTCGCTCTCGCGGATGACCTCGTGGAGTTGGAGCAGGTCCAGGTGGTCCGTCTGGAGGCGCTGGAGCGATTCGTCGATCTGCTTCGCGGCGGTCTTCTTGTCGCGGCCGTCGATCTTCGTCATCAGGAAGGCCTTGGCGCGGTAGCCGTCGCGCAGCGCCTTGCCCATGCGCTCCTCGCTCTTGCCCTCGTTGTAGTCCCAGCAGTTGTCCAGGAAGTTGATGCCCTGGTCGAGCGCCCCTCGGATCAGGGCAATGCTCTCCGCCTCGTCCTTCTGCTTGCCGATGTGGAAGCCCCCGAGCCCCACGCACGAGACCTCCTGGCCGGTGCGGCCCAGCTTGCGTCGGGGCACGCCGGGGGCCTTCGCCTTGGACTTCGACGGCGGGGCGCCGAGCACGTTGGGGGCGACCATCAACGACAGCGTCGCGGCGAGGAATTCCTTCCGGGTCATGGCGGGCGTCCTTCCGGCCACCGGGTGATGCGGGTGGCGCCTGGGACGCGGACGTTGGGTCCGCCCGTGACGGCGCACAACGGGCGCCCGCGCTGAATGTGCGCGAGCCACCGGTCGCCAACATTCGGTAGGGCAGATGCGTGGATGTGAATGGAGGGCGTGTGCCGCATAATCGACAGCCGCATGCGCATCCCCCTCCCGTTGCGGGGCTTCGGCTTCGCCCTCGCGCTCGTCCTCCTGTGCGCGTGCCGCATCGAATCCGCCGCGCCGTCGGGCGGGGCCGCCGTGTCGCAGGCCGCGACGCCCTCCGGTGAGGTGTGGGTCTACACGTCGATGTACCGGCACGTGTTGGATGCGCTGGAGCCACTGTTGAAGGAGCGACTGCCCGGTGTGCAGGTGCACTGGTATCAGGCCGGCAGCGAGAAGGTGGCGAGCCGCCTGGAAGCGGAGCGGGCCGCGGGCGCGGTGCGCGCGGACGTGCTGATGACGTCGGATCCGTTCCTCTACGAGCGGCTGGCCAGGGACGGCGCGTTCCTCCGCTACGCCTCCGTGAACGCGCTGCGCATTCCGCGCACGCTGATGGACCTGGATGCGCGGTACGCGGCGGTGCGTCTGTCCACGATGGTGCTGGTGCACCGGGTGGGGGCTGGCGTGGCGCCGAAGTCGTTCGCGGCGCTGGTGGATGGAAGCTGGCAGGGGAAGGCCGCCATCGGGGATCCCCTCACGTCGGGCACGGCGTTCACCTGGGCGGTGTTCATGCACGCTCGGCGCGGTGACGCGTACTTCGCGGGCCTGCGGCAGAAGGGCGCGGTGGTGGCGGGGGGCAACGCGGCCGTGCTCCAGAAGGTGGAGAGCGGCGAGGTGGACGTGGGCGTGCTGCTCCTGGAGAACGCGCTGGCGGCGAAGGCGAAGGGCAGCCCCATCGAGATCGTCTGGCCCGAGGATGGCGCGGTCGTCATCCCCGGACCGGTGGGCCTGTTCGCGACGACGCGCAACGCGGTGGCGGCGAAGGCGCTGGTGGACGTGCTGCTGTCGCCGGAAGGTCAGCGCATCATCGTGGAGAAGGGGGACATGCACGCGGTGGATCCCCGGCTGGGCGGCCCTCGTGGAGAGCCCGGCGTGGAGGGCCTGCTGGGGCGTGCTCAGGCGTGGTCCCCCAAGGTGCTGGAGCAGGGCCTGCTGCGCGGCGGTGACATCAAGGAAGCCTTCAGCCGGGCGTTCGCGCGATGACGGGACGTGGCTGGGGGCGGTGGTTGGTGCTGGGCGCGTGGCTGGTGCCGCTGCTGCTCTTCGCGGTGCTGCCGGTCGCGGCGCTGCTGCTGCGGGGCGTGGGTGCGGCGACGGCAGGGATGGGGCAGGTGCTCGCGACGGAGTCGGGGGCGCTGGGGAACACGTTGGGAGTGTCGCTGGGCGCAACGGCGTGGGCCTTGGGATTGGGTGCGCCGCTGGCGTTCCTGCTCTTCCACACGGACCTGCCGATGCGGGGCGCGTTCACGGTGCTGTTCACGCTGCCTTCGGCCATCCCCGCGTTCATCTGGGGCATGGGGTGGTTGTCGCTCGCGAGCCCTCGGGCCGGGTACCTGAACCGGATGTTGGGCGCGGACGTGTTCAACCTCTACGGGCCAGGGGGCATCGCGTTCGTGGAGGGATTGTCGGGCCTGCCGCTGGTGCTGCTCGCGGGGGCGGCGGCGTTGCGACGGGTGGATCCGGCGCTGGAGGAGGCGGCCCGGGTGTGTGGTGCTTCTCCGCTGCGCGCGCTTGTGAGCACCACGTTGCCGCTGGTGCTGCCATCGCTGCTGTCGGGCGCGGTGATGGTGTTCCTGATGGCCGCGTCTTCGTTCGGCGTGCCGTACCTGCTCGGGGTTTCGGCGTCGCCTCCCACGCGGGTGCTCACCACGCGCATCTACGAGCTGGTGCTGCTGGGCAGTGAGGAGGGGCTGCCGCGCGCTTCGGTGCTCGCGTCGTTCCTGTTGCTGCTGACGCCGCTGGCGCTGGGGTTGACGTGGGTGCTGGGG
>NZ_RAVZ01000282.1 GCF_003611635.1 Corallococcus terminator
GGGCAGGGCGCAGTGCCAGGCGGTGACGTCGATGGCGGCCTCGGTGGGGCCGTAGAGGTTGTGGAGCTGGGCGGAGAGGCGGGAGGCGAAGCGCTGCTGGACGTCTGCGGGGAGGCCTTCGCCGGAGGTGAAGACGTAGCGCAGGCCGGAGCAGCCGGAGAGGTCGGGCTGCTCCAGGAAGGCGCGCAGCATGGAAGGGACGAAGTGCAGGGTGGTGACGCGCTGCTGGAGGATGAGGTGGGCCAGGTAGGCGCTGTCCTGGTGGCCGCCGGGGCGCGCGAGGACGAGGCGAGCGCCGCTGAGCAGAGGCCAGAAGAACTCCCAGACGGAGACGTCGAAGCTGAAGGGCGTCTTCTGGAGGACGGCGTCGGTAGGGCCGAGCTGGAAGGAGCGCTGCATCCAGAGGAGGCGGTTGGCGACGGCGCGGTGGGAATTCATGGCGCCCTTGGGCTGGCCGGTGGAGCCCGAGGTGTAGATGACGTAGGCGAGGGCATCGGGTGAGAGGGCGAGCGCGAGTGGGCCGGAGGGCTGGAGCGCGAGCAGGGGCCCCGCCTCGTCGAGGAAGAGGCGCGAAGCGGAGGAGGGCGGGAGGGTGGAGGCGAGCGCGCGCTGGGTGAGGAGGACGGGGGCGGCGCAGTCGGAGAGCATGAAGGCGAGGCGCTCGGCGGGGTAGCCCGGGTCCAGGGGCACGTAGGCGGCGCCGGCCTTGAGGACGCCCAGCAGGGCGATGACGAGCTCGACGGAGCGCTCCAGGCAGACGGCAACGGAGGATTCGGGGCCGACGCCCAGCGAGCGCAGGTGCCAGGCGAGCTGGTTGGCGCGCTCATCCAACTGGCGGTAGGTGAGGGCCTGGCCTTCGAAGACGAGGGCGGTGGCGTCGGGAGTGCGGCGCACCTGGGCTTCGATGAGCGCGTGCAGGCAGTCCTGCTCCGGGTACACCACGTCGGTGCGGTTCCACTCCTCCACCACCTGCTGTGCTTCTGCTCGCGTCAGCAGGGGCAGGGCGCTCAGGGGCTGATGCGCATCCGCCGCGATTCCCGCCAGCAGGTTCTCGTAGTGCGAGGCCATGCGGCGGACCGAAGCGGGGTCGAAGAGGTCCGTGCTGAATTCCAACCAGCCCCGCAGCCCTTCGGCCGTGTCCTCCATCAGGAGCGTGAGGTCGAACTTGGCGGTGACGGCCGGCATCTCCAGCGGCGTGACGATGAGCCCCGGCAGTTCAATCTGCCCCGCGGGCGTGTTCTGCAGGGCGAAGAGGACCTGCACCACGGGGTTGCTGCTGAGGTTGCGCTCCGGGTGGAGTTCCTCGACCAGCCGCTCGAAGGGAAGATCCTGGTGGGTGTACGCGTCCAGGGTGACGCGCCGCACGCGCTCCACGAGTTGGAGGAAGGACGGATCCCCGCTCAGGTCGATGCGCAGGGCCAGCGTGTTGACGAAGAAGCCGATGAGCGATTCGAGCTCGCGGCGGCCCCGGTTGGCGATGGGCGTGCCCACCACGAGATCGTCACCGGCCCGGTAGCGGTGCAGCAGGCCCGCGAAGGCGCCCAACAGCACCATGAACAGCGTGGCCCCTGTCTTCTCTCCCACCGCCTTGAGCTGCTGCGTGAGCCTGCGCCCCAGATGGAAGGACACAGCGTCCCCGCGAAAGGACTGCACGGGAGGCCGGGGGCGATCCGTCGGCAGCGCCACCTGTGCGGGTGCCCCGGTGAGCTGCTTCTTCCAGTAGGCGAGCTCGCGCTCCTGCTTGTCGCCGCGCAGCCACTCCCGCTGCCAGCATGCGAAGTCGACGTACTGGAGGGTCAGCTCCGGCAGCGCGCCGGGCGTTCCATTCATCGAGGCTGCGTAGAGCTGGGTCAGCTCCCGGACGAACAGGTGGATGGACCACCCGTCGAACACGATGTGATGGAACGTGAGCAGCAGGACATGCCGCTCCGGCCCGAGCCGCAGCAGCGTGAGTCGCAGCAGGGGCGGCCGGTCCAGCGAGAAGGGCGTGCGCGCCTCCTGCGTGGCCCGTCGCTGGACTTCGTCATCCTGCGCGGCGCTGTCCAGGCCCTGGAGATCCACGACGGGCAGTGGCACCGCCAGCTCCGGGGCAAGCACCTGGATGGGTGCATCCGCTTCGAGCAGGAACGAGGCCCGCAACGCCTCGTGGCGCTGGACGATCGTGTTCAGGCACTGCTCGAGCGCTTCGCGCCGCAGCGGCCCGTCGAGGCGCAGGACGCCGGGGATGTTGTAGGCGAGGCTCTGGCCTTCGAACTGGCACAGGAACCAGAGCCGCTGCTGCGCGAACGACAGCGGCATCCTCGGCTGTCGCGCGACCCGGGGGATGGCGGACTCCGCCGGGGCCTTCTCCCTCGCGGACGCGGGCTGCCGCCGGGCGAGCTTCTGGAGGATCTGCTCGCGCTGCTCCGGGGGCAGGCGCTGCAACTGCTTGAGCAGGTCATCCATGACGGGACTCATCGCCGGGCGCGGCGTTCACTTCCGCGAGCAACTCGCGGAGCGCATCCAGCTCCGCGCCCTCCAACGTGCCCGCGGCCACCCGCGCCTTGAGGTCATCGACGGCGGCGGTGTGCCCTGCGTTCGCGGCGTCCAGGTGGGCCGCGAGCGCCGCGACCGTGCGCAGCTCCAGTAGGGTCCGCAGCGGCACCTCCACCTGGAAGTGATCCCTGGCGCGCGTGGAGATCTGCGTGGCCAGCAGGGAGTCTCCGCCCACCTCGTAGAAGTCGTCGTGGACGCCCAGCCGCTCCAGGCCGAGCACCTCCGCCCAGATCCTCGCCAGGGCCTCCTCGGTGGGATTGCGCGGCGACGTGCCTCCCTCCGCGCGGGCCGCGCGGGTCGCGTTCGGCAGGGGCAGGGCCCGCCGGTCCACCTTGCCGTTGGCCGTCAACGGCAGCGCGTCCAGCATCACGAAGGAGGAAGGCACCATGTACGGCGGCAGCCGCTGGGCCAGGTGCTCGCGCAGCACGTCCCACCGGCCCCGACGCGTCGACAGCGGCCCACGCGCGAGGATGACGTCGAACCCCAGGTAGTCCGACAGGGTGCCCGGCTGGTGCAGCACCTCGCTCTCCTCGAAGCCCGTCTGGGCGAGCATGCGCTGCCAGAGCTCGCGCGACAGCAGCGGGTGACTGTTCCTCAGCTCCTCGTCCACGAACCGGTCGAAGCCCTGCTGCAACCCCATGCCCAGGTCGAACGAGGGGAAGAAGCGCGTCTCCTCGATGATCAGCAGCACCCCGCCCGGCGCCAGCAGCGAGCGCAGGTGTCGCAGGCTCTCCTCGATGCGCGCGGTGCCGTGCAGCACGCTGACCGCGACGACGACATCGTAGGCGTGCGCTTCGAAGCCCTGGGCCACGGGCGGCTTCTCCACGTCCAGCCGCTCGTAGGCGAGGAACGGGAAGCGCGCGAACTGCTTGCGCGCCTCCTGGAGGAAGTACTGGGAGATGTCGGTGAAGACGTAGGAGGTGCGCTCCGCGGGCAGCAGCGGCAGCAGGTGGACGGTGGCCGTGCCGTAGCCGCCTCCCACCTCGATGATGCGCAGCGGCCGCTCCGCCGGTAGCTGCTCGACGACCGCGCGCATCACCTGGGCGGCGGTGGCGTTCGCCCGGGGGAAGAGCTTCTGGTAGACGCGCGGCGTCTCCTCGGCGGCGTAGACCTGGGCGGAGTGGACGCGCTCGGTGAGGATGTCCGCCAGCCCCTCGGCCACGTCGAGGAACTTCTCCACGTCCCCCATCGCGAAGCCCGCGCTGGCCTTCAGGTGCCGGCCCAGCTCCTCGCGTCGCGCCTCACGCGGCTTCACCGGCAGCGGCGCCGGATTGGTGAAGCGCTCCCCCTCCTGGAGGAGGTGCCCCTCGCGGGTGAGGGCCTGGAGGGCTCGCGCGAGCCACCGCTCATATCGGGGTGAAAGACGACAGCGCGCCATCAGCTCGGAGCGCTCATGACGTTCGCCCGGCGTGGCGTAGGCCCCCAGCTCGCGCAGGGCGCGGCAGACGGCGTCCAGGTAGATGCCATTCAGGGCCCCCCAGAGCGCGGTGAAGCCCTCGATGTCCTGCGTGTCCCGGCGGGCCTCCGCGCGGCCCGCTTCGATGAGCGCGCGCCACCGGGCGTGGACCTCCCCCGGTTCGGCGTGCTCACCCTCCAGCAGTCGCGAGCCCTGGCTCCTGCCCGGAACGACATAGGCGAGGAGCTGCTTGGGACCGCGGAGCTCACCGACCGCGGTGACGACGGTCTCCTTCACATCCGGGTGTTGCAGCAGGGCGGTTTCAATCTCCCCCAGCTCGATGCGGAAGCCGTTGACCTTGACCTGGAAGTCCTCGCGGCCGAGGAACTCGATGTCGCCGCCCGGCAGGTAGCGTCCCAGGTCGCCCGTCTTGTAGAGCCGCTCGCCGGTGCGCGGGTGGGTGATGAAGCTGGCCTGCGTGCGCTCCGCGTCGCGCCAGTAGCCGAGCGCCAGGCCCTGTCCGCCGATGTAGAGCGCCCCCGGCACCCAGACCGGGCACGGTTCGAGCGCCGGGTTGAGGACGTGCAGGTGCTGGTTCGCCAGCGGCTTGCCGTAGGGGATGCTCTTCCAGTCCGGGGCAACCTCCCCGATGGGGTGGAAGATGGACCAGATGGAGGCCTCGGTGGCGCCTCCCAGGCTGACGGTCCGCGCCTCGGGCCAGTGCGACCGGATGGAGGGAGGCAGCGCCAGGGGCACCCAGTCACCGCTGAGCAGGCACAGGCGCAGGCCCGGCGGCACCTGTCCGGGATGGGCTCCCAGGTAGTCGACCAGCAACTGCATCAGGGCGGGCACGGAGTTCCACACCGTCACCCCGTGCTCCGTCATGAGCCGCGCCACGCTGGCGGGATCCCGCGCCTCGTCCGTGCTCGGGATGACGACGGCCCCGCCCGCGGCCAGCATTCCAAAGACGTCGTGGACCGACAGGTCGAACGTCAGCGCGGAGATGGCGAGCGTGCGATCCCCAGGCCCGATGGCGAAGCGGCGGTTGATGTCGAGCAGCGTGTTGACCGCGCCGCGATGGCTGATCATCACGCCCTTCGGGACGCCCGTGGAGCCGGACGTGTAGATGATGTACGCGAGCCCGTCCGGATCCTGCGCGACGAAGGGCAGCGGTCCGGGGTCGGGTGCGTGGAGCGCCTGCGCATCGAAGGACAGCCGGCGCACGCCCGCGGGCCACTCCAGGGTGTCCTCCAGGGCGGTCTGCGTCACGGCCAGGACGACGCCGGCCTGCTCCAGCAGCGCGGCCCTGCGCGTCGCGGGCCACCGCGGATCAATGGGCAGGTACGCCGCGCCCGCCATGAGGATGCCGAGCACGGCGGGGACCTGCTCCCAGCCCTTGTCCATGATGACGGCGACGAGCGTGTTCGCGCCGACGCCGCGCTCCCGCAGGGAGGTGGCGACCTGACGCGCCACCCGGGCCACGTCGGCATGGGACAGCGTGCGCTCCGGGGTGATGACGGCCGGCGCGTCGGGATGGCGACGGGCCTGCTCCTCGAAGAGGCCGTGCAGCAGTTGTTCGGAAGGCGGATGCAGGGTGGCGTTGGCGCCCTGTCGCTCCGACAACTGGGAGGCGGGCAGCAGCGCGGTGCGCTCCGCGCTCCATCCGGCGTGGCCCGTGGCCAACTGGCGCACCAGGTGCTCGTAGGCGCCGAACATGTCGTCCAGCAGGCCCGGAGGGAACAGCGCCTCCACGGCATCCCAGGTGAAGAGCAGGGCGCCGCCGCGCTGCTCCACGAGCTGGTGATCCAACCAGACCTGGGGCGTCTGCCCGATGCCGTAGAGCACCTCGCCCAGCCAGTCCTCCTCGGGCGAGGTCTGCCCCGCGGCGCCGAGCGCCAGGGTGCTGGTGAAGACGACGGGCATGAGCGCCTTCTGGCCACCGCCCTCGCGCCGCGCCAGCTCCCGCAGGACGCGCACGCCGCTGAAGTGGCGGTGATCCAGATCGCGCCAGAGCTGCTCCTGCAGCCGCAGGCCCCGGTCGGTGAAGGACTCCGGGCGCGAGTGGTCCACCTCCAGCAGCGTCAGCGAGGTGAAGTCCCCGACGAGCCCGTCCACCTGGGAGTGCAGCGGCAGGCGGTTGAAGAGGGTCAGGTTGAGCGTGAACCGGGGGTTCTTGCTCCAGGTGCCCAGCACCTCCGCGAACGCGGCGAAGATCGCCACGGAGGGCGTGAGGCCCGCCTGGGTGGCCTGATGCTTCAGCGCCTGCCAGTCCTCGCGGGACAGGAGGAAGGCCCGGCGCTCGAAGACGGTCTCTTCCAGCGCGCTGGGACTCTTGGACAGGGGCAGCTCGGGCGCGGGGGCCAGGGTGTCCAGCCGGCCCATCCAGTAGGCCTTGGAGCGCGCGTGGTGCTCCGTCTCCCGCAGGGCCTGCTCGGCGAGGACGTAGTCGCGGAAGGACAGCGCCAGCGGGGGCAGGGGCTGCTCGGGGTGGTGGTAGAGCCAGGCCCACTCGCGGAAGATGAGCCCCATGCTCCACACGTCCGCGATGAGCGCGTCGAGGCTCAGGTGGAGCCTCAGCCGCTGCCCGTCCATGAGCGAGGCCCGGATGTCGAACAGGGGCCAGCGGTCCGACGGGAGGACCTGGTGCGCCATCTCCTGCCGCAGGGCCGCGAGCCGGGCGTCGATGACCTCGCCGGGCTGTCCGCGCAGGTCCACCACCGCGAGCTGGTAGGGCGGCGGGGACTCCAGGATCCGCTGCCGCCCATCCGGGAGGATGACGGCCCGGAGCATGTCATGCCGCGCGATGAGCTGGCGCAGGGCGGCCTCCAGCCGGACCGGATCCAGGCCGCGGCTCTCCAACTCGCAGTAGCCGTGGGTGGAGACCTGGCCCAGCTCGAAGGCGCCGCTGCGACCCAACCAGTAGGCGTGCTGGACGTCCGTCAGCGGGAAGGGTTCGAAGCGCTGCGCGAGAGCGGGGATGAGCTGGGGCAGCGGCGATGCGGGGGTGGCACGGCGCAGGAACGCGAGCAGCTCCTCCTTGTGCTCCTCCACGGCCGCGCGCATGCGCGCGTCGAGCGCCCCGCGTGGAGCCCGGCACCGCAGCTTCTCTCCCTCCATGTGGAGGGTGATGCCCTTCTGACGCAGCTCCGACAGCAGCTCTTCGACGCGTCTCACGTGCGGTCGTCCCTTTCCATGTCGTTCCTGACCCCATGCCGGAGGGGCCGGTCCCAACGGCGGCCCGCGGACGGCTACGGTGCCACCGCCCGCTCCAGGCACCAGCGCAGTTGCTTCGCGAGCGCTTCGACCTGGTCCTTGTCCATCATCAGGGCCAGATGGCTGCCGGGCGTTTCGTAGATCTCAAGCTCGCCGGTGCAATACCTTCGCACACCGTTGATCAGCGGATCCGCTTCCACATGGACGTCCTGCGGCGTGCGCAGAAGCGCGACGCGCCCACCGCCATAAGGCCCGGGAACGTAGCGGCTGCCCGCCCGCGTGTTCGTCGTGAACATCTGCACGGCGTTGAGCAGGTCGTGGCCCATGCGCCGGATGAAGCGCCACTGCGAGGCCACGCCACCCTGCAGGTTCTCCCGGGGCGACACGGGCAGGCTGACGCCCACCCACTGCGCCAGCACGCGCAGCTCTTCGTAGGAGGTCGGCGGCTTCAGCTTCGACACGTAGTTGCCCAGGATCATCAACCACAGCGCCAGGTCGCGGGGCCGGTGCAGCTTGAGGGGCTTGTCCGAGTGCACCACGCCGCCGTCCAGCAGTGCCAGCAGGGCGACCTTCTGCCCTTCGGCCTCCAGGCGCCGGGCCATCTCGAAGGCGACGATGCCGCCAAAGGACCACCCTCCCAGCAGGTAGGGGCCTTCGGGCTGCACGGTGCGCAGACCCTGGAGGTTGAGCGTGACCATGTCCTCCACGCTCGACAGCATCGGCTTGCCGTCCAGCAGTCCCTGGGACTGGAAGCCGTAGAAGGGTTGATCCGGCCCCAGGGCCCGCGCCAGTTCGAGGTAGCACAGCGGGCTGCCACCGGCGGGGGCCACGCAGAAGAAGGGGACCCGGTCTCCTTCCGCGTTGAGGGCGACGACGGGCAGCTCGGCGCGGCCCCGGGGCGTGCCGACACGCGCGGCCTGTTGCTGGCCGCGCAGTTGCTCCAGCAGTCGCTGCTTCACCGGCGACAGCGCTTGTGCTCCAGGGGATGGTCGGTCCAAGGCTTCTTCTCCAGACGGGGTCAGAACCTGACCATGAGGGATTCGAGGCCCCGGGTGAGCAGGTTGAATTTCACCCGGGGAGGTCGGCGCTCATCCAACCGGAGCCCTGGCAGGCGCTGGAACAACGTCTGCAACGCGACCTCCAATTCCAGACGCGCCAGGTGGATGCCCAGACAGGTGTGGCGCCCCGTACCGTAGCCGAGGTTGGGCCCTGGCTTGCGCAGGATGTCGAAGCGCTCCGGCGCTTCGAAGACGCGCGGGTCATGGTTGCCGGAGGTGATGCCCAGGAACGCGGTCTGCCCCTTCTTGAAGGGCTTGCCGCCGAACTCGAAGTCCTCCTTGACGATGCGGTGCATGAAGGGCACCGAGCCCTCGAAGCGAACCAGCTCCTCCGCCGCCGGCCGCGCCAGCTCCGGCTGTTCGCGCAGGAGGCGCAGTTGTTCGGGGTGCTCCAGGAACACCCGCGCGCCAATCGCCAGTTGATCCGTGGTGGTGATGTTGCCGCCCACCAGCGTGGCGATGCACTGGGCCACGATGTCCTCTTCGTCCAGCTCCGCGCCCTCGTGCCCCGCGATCCACAGACCCAGCAGGTCCTCTCCCGGTTGATGCCGCTCCTGCGCGAGCCGACCCCGGAAGTAGGCGTCCAGCCGCGCGATGGCGGCATTGGCGCGCGGCGCGGCGGCTTCCATCTGGTGCAGCGCGCCCCCGAAGAACGAGGCGATCCGCTCCGAGCACTCGTGGAACATCGCCTGGTCCGCGGGGGCCACGCCGAACAGCGCGGTGATGACGCGCCCGGGGAACGGGTCGGCGAAGTCCTTGACGACATCCAGCTCTCCGCGGGTTGCCACCGCGTCCAGCAGGTCGTGGGTGGTCCGCTCCACCACGGGGCGCCAGCTTGCGAGTCGCTGGGGACCGAAGCCCCGGCTGGCCCACCTGCGCGTCGTGGCGTGGGCCGTCCCATCCTTCATGGTGATGAACCTGCGCGTGAAGCGCAGCAGGTGGTCGGTGGTGCCCGGCGCGGCGCGGCGCAACTGGGGCTCCAGCGTCGCGTCCACGCGTTCGGAGCTCAACTGAGGGTGGCGGAACGCGCTCGTCACCTCCGCGTGACCCATGATCAGCCAGCCCATGAAGGTCGGCGACCAGGACACGGGAGCGGCCTCGCGGATCCGCTGGTAGATGTCCGCGGCGCGGACCGCTCCTTCGCGCGTCATCAGTCCCAGTTCGGGAGCCTGCGGACGGTTGGTCACGGAGGGGTCTGGCATTGCTCGACGATAGGGATGCACGTCGCCGCACGTCAACGAACGAAGCAGGAAGCAACGGACGCGACGCGGCATGAATCGATCACACCCCACCTGCTGCGTCGCATGTTCGTGGCATGAAGGTGAAGCTTGTACTTGAAGGTGGCGAGCGTAGGCTCCGTCACGGCTTGCGCGGGCACTGGCCCGCGCGTTCCAGTCAGTCTTTTGCAGAAGCCCCCAAGCAGCTCGACGGAGGATTCATGCCACGCATCATCTTGGTTTCGGGCAAGGGCGGGGTGGGCAAGACCACCGTCGCCGCCGCGACGGGTTGGGCCGCGGCGAAGAAGGGCCACAGGACACTCGTGCTCTCCTTCGACCTGGCCCACAGCCTGTCGGACTCCTTCGATCAGGGAGAGCAACTCTTCCAACAACACAAGGGCCTGCCGAAGCGGGTGGCGGAGAATCTGGACCTCCAGGAGATCGACGTCCAGGAGGAGATGGAGCGCAACTGGAAGGACATCTACCGCTACAGCGCCGCGCTGATGACGGGCGGTGGGCTGGACGAGGTGGTGGCCGAAGAGGTCGCCATCATGCCCGGCATGGAAGACATGGTGGCGCTGCTGCACCTCAACCGCTACGTCACCGAGAAGCGCTATGACGTCATCGTCCTGGACTGTCCGCCCACCAGCGAGGCGCTGCGCTTCGTAAGCTTCAGCACCACCCTGGACTGGTACGCGCGCAAGCGGCTGAAGATGGACCAGACGCTGGTCAAGCTGCTGCGGCCCATGGCCTCCGTGCTCAGCGAGTCCGCCAAGAGCTACCTGCCGGATGACGCCTACTTCACGGCGCTCCAGCGGCTGTTCGAGCGGATGGGCGGTATTGATCAAATGCTGCGCGATCCGAAGGTCACGTCGGTGCGTCTGGTGACCAACCCGGAGAAGATGGTGGTCCGTGAGACGCAGCGGGCCTTCATGTACTTCTGCATGTACGGCATCACCACCGACTCGGTGGTCATCAACCGGCTGTTGCCGCAGGGCGAGGGCTATTTCGCGCAGTGGGCCCAGGCCCAGCAGGCGCAGTCCCACGACATCAAGGAGTACTTCTCCCCGGTCCCCGTCTCCAGCCTGCCGTTGCTCTCCAACGAGGTGGTGGGCGTGGCCCAATTGGAGAAGTTCTCGCAGTTGCTGTACGCGGAGCGGGACCCGGCGGACTTCTTCATCGATGCGCCCTCCTATGGGTTCACCAAGAAGCCGAGCGGCGACTACCAGTTGGAGCTCCAGATGCCCTTCGTGAGCAAGGAGCAGATCGACCTCAGCCGGAAGAACGAGGACCTGGTCATCCGCGTCGGTACCTTCAAGCGCAACGTCCTGCTGCCCCGCGCGATCATTCCGTTGCGCACCGAGGGAGCGAGCATGGAGAACGGCCGGCTGGTCGTTCGCTTCGCGAAGTAGGGACCGTCCAGGTCCCCCGTTGTCCGACGTGCCCTAGCTTTCACACCATCAGGAGGATTTCGAATGGCCAGCCTCATCATCACGGATCCCGCCGCGTCCCCGCAGCAGCAGCAGCAGGAGGCCCGCGACGACGCCCCTCCCGGCGCCGAGCCCACGAACCCGACGACCACCAGCATTCCGGTGAACGCGCCCCCGGTGTTCAAGTCCCTGCTCCAGTCGGTGTCGGACCTGGCGGAGATGCAGAAGAACACCTTCGAGATCCTCCAGAAGCAGATGCTGGAGACCCAGTCGCAGGTGCTGCGCAGCCTGCTGTCCACGGTGGATCGTCGCCTGAAGACCGTCATGACCGCGCAGGTGAAGTCGACCGAGGAGAGCCCCAAGCTCACCAAGGTCGGCATCAAGTAGCGCGGTCCGCGGGGCAGCGCGGGCCTAGAACTCCACCTCCTCGACGTCCGCCTCAGGGGTGGTCGAGGGGGCGGGGTTGGCGGCCCACTGCATCAGCTCGATGGACTCGGCGATCCCGGCGACGGTCGGGGTCCGGAAGAAGCTGGCCAGAGGCACGTCGACGCCCAACTCCTCACGGAGGCGGGCGACCAGCCGGGTGGCCAGCAGGGAGTCCCCTCCCAGCATGAAGAAGCTGTCCCGGATGCCCAGCGTCTGGGTTCCGAGCAGCTCCCGCCAGAGCGCCAGGAGCTTCTCCTCCAGGGGGGTTCGAGGGGCCTCGGGCAGGGCGCGCGTGGCTGCCGTGCTTGCATCCCGGGACGCGAGCGCCTTGCGGTCGATCTTCCCGTTCGGGGTCCTGGGCAATTGTTCCCAGAGCACCCAGTGGGTGGGAACCATGTAGTCCGGCAGCTTCTTGCGCAGGAATTCGCGCAGCGGGGCCTCCACGCCGGGGCCGTTCGAGGGGCGCGGCTGCATCCACGCCTTCAGCGTGGCCGGCTCAATCTCTCCGCCCACGAAGCTGTGCAGCAGGACCTGCCGTGGCCCCAGCGCCAGCAACGCATTCATCCCGTCCGAGGCGAAGCTACCGACCGCGCACAGGCCCAACTGGTGCCGTGTCGCGTGCTCGCTCAGGAGCTGGCCCATGGCGCCCGCTTCGATGAGGCAGTAGTCCCGGGCCCGTTCGCCATACATGGGCTCCACCGCGTCGAGCTGTCCCACCAGCAGCAGGCTGAAGGCTGCCTTGTCGAACGCGGCCTCGTTGTACGCGCCGTAGTGGGCGGCGCGCAGCTCACCCGCACCGGGGTGCTTCACCAGCCGGTGCTCGACGGGGTGGTAGTAGTAGAGGCCTTCCTCCAATCCCTTCACGCGACCGGGCTTGACGCTGAGGTAGGCCCGGACGGGATAGAGGCCACCGGCGGAGGGATAGCGGTACTTGGGGAGCGGGGCCCCCGGGATGGGAATCTGGCGCAGACATGCCAGGAATTGGCCGAGCGTCTCCAGGGCCAGGGGTTCGGAGCGGAACTCGCGAACGGTCTGCCGCTCCAGGTAGGCCTGCACCAGCGCCTCATCCACCTCCGGGCCCGGCAGCGCGATGCCCTGCGTGTCCAGAGTCAGGGGTTGGAGCCCGGGCTGGCGGAGCTTGAATTGCAGCCGCTCGACGGGATCCTGGAGGACGGTCTCTCCGAGCGGCGCGGCCTCGACCGGGTGCCCGTCGTTGCTGCTGGCGTGAGAGGCATTGAGGCCCGGCCCGGGGACGATGTGGGCCACCAGCCGCCGGCTGGCCCCGGGCTCACCGACGGCGGTGACGACGGCTTCGCGAAGGGAGGGGTGGAGTGCGAGCGCGGCTTCAATCTCTCCCAACTCGATGCGGAAGCCGTTGACCTTGACCTGGAAGTCCTCGCGTCCAAGGAACTCGATGGCGCCGTGGGGCCAGTAGCGACCGAGGTCGCCCGTCTTGTAGAGGCGCTCGCCGGTGCGGGGGTGGGTGATGAAGCTGGCCTGGGTGCGGGGCTCATCGCGCCAGTAGCCGAGCGCGAGTCCGGAGCCGGCGATGAAGAGATGGCCAGGCACCCAGTCGGGGACGGGGCGCAGCAACTCGTCGAGGACGTGGAAGCGCTGGTTGGTGAGAGGGGTGCCGTAGGGAATGCTCTTCCAGTCGGGCCTGACGGAGTCGACGGGGTGGAAGATGGACCAGATGGAGGCTTCGGTGGCGCCGCCCAGGCTGATGAGGAGCAGGGAGGGCCAGAGGGAGCGCAGTTGGTCCGGGAGGGAGAGGGGAATCCAGTCTCCGCTGAGCAGGCAGAGGCGAAGGGAGGGTGGAGGAACGCGTCCCTGGAGGTGGGAGGCGAGCATCACCACGGTGGCGGGGACGGAGTTCCAGACGGTGACGGAGTGGCGGCGCAGCAATTCCTCCCAGTGGGAGGGGTCGCGGGTGAGGGCGGGCTCGGGAAGGACGAGGGAGCCACCGACGGCGAGCAGGCCGAAGATGTCGAAGACGGAGAGGTCGAAGCCCAGCTCGGAGAGGGCGAGGACGCGGTCTGAGGAGGAG
>NZ_RAVZ01000283.1 GCF_003611635.1 Corallococcus terminator
GGCTTCCGGGGGGCCGGCGGTGGGGGCCGGGCGTGTTAAAGAAAGCGCGTGCAGAAGATCGGCTACCTGATTCCCGAGTTCCCCGGGCAGACCCACATCTTCTTCTGGCGCGAGCTGCAGGCGTTGCCGGGGAAGGGCGTCTCACCGGAGCTGGTGTCCACCCGCCCGCCGCCCGCGCGCATCATCAGCCATAGCTGGGCCCGCGAGGCCATGACGCGCACGGAGTACCTGGCGCCGCCGGGCCCGCTGGGCGTGCTCCAGGCGGCGCTGGAGATTGCCCGGGCCATGCCCACGGGTTGGGCGCGGTGTCTGGCGTCCATCGCGAGGGCGGAGGGCCTGGACGCGAAGGGCCGCGCGCAGTTGGTGGCATTCGCGGTGATGGGCGGGCGGCTGGCGTCGCTGGCGCGCGAGCGCGGCTGGACGCACGTGCACGTGCATTCGTGCGCCAACGCCGCGCACGTGGCGATGTTCGCGCACCTGTTGTCGGGGCTCACGTACAGCATGACGCTGCACGGGCCGCTGGATGACTACGGGCCGAACCAGCGGGAGAAGTGGCGGCACTCGAAGTTCGCCTTCGTCATCACGAAGAAGCTCCTGGGGGAAGTGAACCAGGAGTTGGCGGGGAGCCTCCCGTCGCGCATCGAACTGGCGCCCATGGGCGTGGAGCTGTCGCGCTTCCAGCGCACGGTGCCCTACGAGCCGTGGTCCGGTGAGGGGCCGCTGAAGCTGTTCGCGTGCGGCCGGCTGAACCCGTGCAAGGGGCACGTGGACCTCATCGACGCGGTGGGGATGCTGCGCAAGAAGGGCATCGACGCGCGGCTGTCCATCGCGGGCGAGGACGAGGCGGGCGGCACGACGTACCGCAAGGTGCTGGAGGCGAAGCTCGCGAAGGACGGCCTCCAGGACGCGGTGACGCTGCTGGGCGCGGTGAGCGAGGACGTGGTGAAGGACGGCATCCAGCGCTCGCACATCTTCGCGCTCGCCAGCCTCCAGGAGCCGCTGGGCGTGGCCATCATGGAGGCCATGGCGATGCGCGTGCCCGTGGTGGTGACGGGCGCGGGAGGCGTGAAGGAGCTGGTGGACGACGGCGTGGACGGCGTGCTGGTGCAGCCGCAGGCCCCCGTGGAGCTGGCCCAGAAGCTGGAGAAGCTGTCGCGCGACCCGTCCGAAGCGATGCGCCTGGGCGAGGCGGGCCGGCTGAAGGTGGAGAAGCAGTTCAGCAGCGAGCGCAGCGCGGACATGCTCGCGGCGATGCTGGGCGCGCGGCCGGCATAGGCGTGCCCCTGGGGGGCCGTGGCCTGGTCGGCGCACGGCCTCTTCCAGCAGCAGTGCGCGATGCGGCGCGCGGGTTCCACGGGTCGCCCGGTCAGTGACCGGCGCATCCTTGTTGCCCGGATGCGGAGTCAGGGCGTCTCGTACAGGGCGACCACGCCATTCAGGGAGGGCCCCAGACCGAAGGTGGTCGGGTTCTTGATGATGACGGAGCCCATGTTCTCGATGGTGCACTGGCTGCGCAGTGTCTGGGCCTCTCCGACGTCCTGGCAGCCGGAGCCGCCCACCCACTCGAGCGTGATGCCGTTCATGTTCCCGCTCGAGGAGCGCACCTGGGCCTCGATTTCATAGTGGCCCTGGTTGAGGCTCCAGCTCACCCGGCTTCCGTCGTTGAGCAGCAGGGGGTGTGACTGGAGCTTGCGCACCACCGTCACCGGCGTGGTGGAGGTCCGGTCTCCGGCGGAGACGAGCAGGTTGGCGGTGCCCACGCTCACGGGGGTGAGCGTGCCGGAGTCGACGCGGAAGATGGACGGGTTGGAGGACGTCAGCGTCAACGGTACGTCCTGCAACACGTCACCGCGCACGTCCCTCGCGGACACCTCCGCCACGACGGGGGCGTTGGGGATGATGAGTCGCAGGGCCTTGGGCACCCGGAGCGTCTCCACCAGCCGGCAGCGCAGGGGCTCCGTGTGAGTC
The DNA here is from genome assembly GCF_003611635.1 of Corallococcus terminator. Classification (GTDB taxonomy): domain Bacteria; phylum Myxococcota; class Myxococcia; order Myxococcales; family Myxococcaceae; genus Corallococcus; species Corallococcus terminator. The sequence goes on from NZ_RAVZ01000283.1 coordinate 1,969, forward strand.
ACGGGCCCCACGGTCACGGAGAGCACCCCGTCGCCAGAGTCCAGACAGCGCAGGCCCGCCGAGGACGTGACGACCGCCAGCCCCGGTGGCGTCACGGCGAAGGTGGGACGGGCGTCCGCCAGCAGGTCACCCCCCTGGGTCGACACCCGGGGATTCAGGGGCAGCTCGTGGGACGACAGCACGTAGCCGGGCAATTCGAACTCCACCCGTGAAGGAGACCGGTCACAGGCCCATGCGGACAGCACCACCGGAACGACGAGGACGAAGCGCTTCATGACTCTCCAGGAAGTCGAGGACCCTGGAGCGTCCTGCAGATGTCCCGAAAACACCCTCACCCGAGGGTGGTATCGGAAACGGGCCTGCCCGCGAAGTCCGGACACCGTTCCGTCGGATCCGGTCAATGGCCCCGGAGGGCCATGGGGACTGAAACAGGCCCGGGTGATGACTGTCTGTCATTCCAACAAAGGGGCTGTCGGAAATCCCGGCGCCCCTGCCCCTGTTGGACACCTGAAAGACAGACACTGGATTCATTCGTGACAGCCCGGTTGGAAATCACGGGGTGGGATAGGTTTTCCAGACAGTCTGGGTAAATCCGGGAAAGAAGGCTCTGTCCGGCTTGGAAGGCTTTGTCATCATGGTCGTGCACGGACGCCGCTCGGGGGGCACTCCATGGCTGACGCAGAAACGCAGATGTTCGCAATCCTGGTCATTCAATTCCGTTCGGGGCTTCTGAAGCACGCCCGCCGCATCCTGGGGAACACCGCGGATGCGGAGGACCTGGTGCAGCACGCGCTGGACGAGGCGTGGAAGGAGCGGCTGCACCTGCAGGGGGCGGAGGCGTTCCGGGCGTGGACGGGGCGGGTCATCAACACGCGAGCCATCAGCCTCTTGCGGCACCACCGCGCCGAACAGCGCAAGGCGGTCAACGCCGGCTGGGTGACGGCGCTGAGCGATGAGTCGGACGAGCAGGAGGGCGGCGAGCTCTGGACGTTCATCCAGGAGAAGGACCTGAAGGAGGCGGTGGAGGGCCTGCCGCCCCAGCAGCGCGAAGTGTTCCACCTGCGCGCGCAGGGCCGCTCCTACGTTAGCATCGGCGCCCAGGTGGGGCGCTCCACCGGCACGGTGGGCTGGTGGCTGCATCAGGTGCGTGAGCAGCTTCGCGAACGGCTGTTGCCCATCGCCGAGGAGCGCCGGCTCTCCATCGGCGCGTGGCACTGAAGTCAGCGCGGAGGTTCCACCCGGGCGTTGTTGCCGGGCCGCGCTGGCATGAGCCCCAGGCCCTGGGTCTTCTCCTCCGGGAAGGCCAGGTGGCTGGCCTCGGCGCGCAACAGGGGCAGGCCGTGGGGCTGGGCCTGGAGGAATGCGACCAGCTTCTCCCGCACGAGGCAGCGCAGGTCGAAGGCCTTGCCCGCGTCGGACGCGCTCACCAGGGCGCGCAGCTTCATGGTGCGCTCGCTCAGGTCCGTCACCTGGAGCCCGTGGGCCTTGCCATCCCACAGGCCCTTGGACTCCTCGTCCAGGATGCGCTTGAGCTCCGCGCGCACCGCGGGCACGTCGGTGCGGAAGTCCACGTAGAGCTCCGCCGTGCCCAGGATGTCCGGGGACACCTTGCTCCAGTTCTGGAAGGGCTTCTCCAGGAACTGGGTGATGGGGATGACCAGCCGGCGCAGGTCCCACACCTTCACCACCACGTAGGTGAGGGTGATCTCCTCCACCCAGCCCCACTCGTTCTCCACGATGACCGTGTCGCCAATGCGGATGGGCTGCGTGATGGACAACTGGATGCCCGCGAGCAGCGTGCTGATGGACTTCTGCGCGGCCAGACCAATCACCAGGCCGGCGAGCCCCGCGGAGGCCAGCAGCGACACGCCCACGTTGCGCACCGCTTCGAACTGGAGCAGCAGCAGCGAAGCGGCCACCAGCACCACCGCCACCTCCACCACCCGGCGCAGGATGGACAACTGCGTGCGCAGCCCACGAACGCGCGCCACGTCGGAGCCTTCCGGGGACTGGGCGACCTTCGTCTCCAGGAAGCGCGCCGCGCGGGTGAAGAAGCGCAGGAGGAACAGCGCTGACGCCACGATGATGATGGATCGAGCCCCCAGGTCCACCGTGCCCTGCGCCGGCGGGGGCAGCATCAAGAGCCGAGCGCCCGTGGCCGCGATCAGCGACCCCAGCATGTGGCGCATCGGCCCCTTGCCCGCCGCGAGCAGTTCGTCATCCCAACCGGACTTCGTCAGCCCGGCGGCACGGGCCCCCACGCGCAGCACCAGCGCTTCGCCCAGTTGACCCAGCACCCACGCGCCCGCGAGCAGCACCGCGAGTCCCAGCCACTGCCACGCCTCCAGCACCCACAGCGGGCGCGTGAAGAACACGGGCGGCAGGCGCTCCAGGAGCGGCGAGCCGTGCTCCTGGAACAGCGTGTCGATGGCGCCCACCGTGTCCGCGCTGAAGACCCAGACGGGGCCCCCTTCCGCGTCCACGCGCTCCAGGATGATGTCCTGGGGCCCCCGGGCGGTGGCCACCTGTCCCAGCACCTCGCGGCGGGCCCGCTCTCCCGGTCCCGCCGGCTCCCGGCCGATGCGCGCGAAGTCCAGCCACAGCGTCCGGTCCAGCACCACCACCAGCCGCCGCGCCAGCTTCAGGCCCTCTTCCGCCTGCGCCGCCGGGGGCACCCGCGACAGGTCCAGGTACTGCGGCGCCCGGAGGGCGTCCCGGGCATGGGCCGCGTCCAGGAACCCCGCCGCCGTCGCCGCGGGCGTGCGCCGGTCCACGTCCAGCGGAGGCGGCGGCAACCCCGCGTTCAGCGCGAAGGCCCCCACGGGCCCCAAGAGCAGCAACAGCCACAGCCACGGCGGAACGGAACGGCGCACGGCACTCCCCAATCTCGGGCTAGATTATTTGAGAACAAACAATCACCTCGAACCCGGGCTGTCCACCGGTGTTGACGCGCAGGGCCAAGGGCTGGACGGGCAGGGAGGGACCGGGCCTGCCGCGTTGCGTCGTCATGGTAGGTTCAAGACCTCCATGGCCGCTCCTGCTTCGTCGCTCAAGGCCGTCATCGTCGCGTTGTCGGGCAACGTGTTGGTGACGCTCATCAAGTTCATCGCCTTCCTGCTGTCGGGTTCGGGGGCGATGTTGTCGGAAGCCATCCACTCGGCGGCGGACACGGGCAACCAGGTGTTGTTGTTCCTGGGGTTGAAGCGGGCGGCGCGGGTGGAGGACGAAGCGCATCCGTACGGCTACGGCGGCGAGCGCTTCATCTTCGGCATCCTGTCCGCGTCCGGCATCTTCTTCGTGGGCTGTGGGGTGACCGTGTACCACGGCATCCAGTCGCTCCTGCATCCGCACGTGGCGGAGACGGGCGTGGTGACGTTCGCGGTGCTGGGGGCGTCGTTCCTCATCGAAGGGGGCGTGTTGCTGTTCGCGGTGTTGGGGTTGAGCAAGCAGGCGAAGGCGGTGGGCGATCCCTTCTTCAAGTTCGTGCGGCACAAGGCGGATCCCGCGTCGGTGGCCATCCTGTTGGAGGACGGCGCGGCGGTGCTGGGCCTGGTGCTGGCGACGGCGGGCATCGCGCTGGCGCACGTGACGGCGAACCCGGTGTGGGACGCGCTGGCGTCGCTGACGGTGGGCGTGCTCCTGGGGCTCATCGCCCTGTACCTGATGGTGGAGAACCGGGAGTTGTTGCTGGGGCGGTCGGTGCCGCCGGACGTGGAGCAGCGCTTCGAGGAGCTGCTGCGCGCGCGGCCCAGCCTGGCGGATCTGCACGACGTGAAGACGCGGCAGCTCACGCCGGAGTCGTACCAGTTCAAGGCGGAGTTGCGCTTCAGCGAGGCGTTCGTGGCGGCGAGGCTCGCGGAGGCGCTGCCGCCGCAGGGTGTGCCGCCGCAGGGTGCGGAGCGCGCCCGCGTGTTGACCGAGGCGGCGCGTCACCTCATCCGGACGTTGAGCGAGGAGATCGACGCCATCGAGGCGGAGATCCGCCGCGTCATCCCGCAGGCGAAGCACATCGACCTGGAGCTGGAGCACCTGAGCGCCGCCGCCATCGCGGCGGAGGCCGCCGAGGGCCGTTCGTTGGTGGGCTGACGCCCCGTCACGCCACCTGTCCCGCGTCCACCGTCACGGGACGCGGTTCTTCAGGAGGCGGAGGCTCCGCGCGCTTCAGGCCCAGCACCTTCTCACGCTGGGGCCACGGCCACGCTCCGGTCACCATGGACAGCTTGCCCGCGATGACCGACATCACGGCCACCTGGAACGTGCAGATGTACGAGATGATGCCCATGTCTCCGAACACCTGATTCAGGTACGACGCGACCACGCCCACGATGACCAGACAGGCCGTGCGGTGCTCCGCCGCGTAGGCTCGATGGTACGAGCGCGCTGCCAGGTACACCGTCACCACCAGGTACATCCACACGCCCGTGAACCCCAACCACCCGCCGAAGGCCAACAGGCCCAACAGCGAGTTGTGCGGGTGGAAGCGGTACGTGGGGAACACGAACGCGATGTTGGGCAGCGGGTAGGGCTCCAGGAATTCGTGCCCGTAGCCCGTGCCCAACAGCGGGTTGGTGTTCCACGTCGCGATGAGGTTCAGGTTCTCGATGTCGCGGTAGTCCAGCTCTCCTTCGGCGTGCTGACCCTCGATGATGGAGCGGAAGGTCGCCACCGGCTTGAACACGCCACTGCTCGAATTCCACCCCACCAGGAAGTACACGATGAGCAGCGGCGAACACGCGATGAGCCCGCGCGTGATGAACTTCTTCAGCGGCGTCCACGGGTTGAAGAAATACGCGGCCGCGAGTCCACCCACGAGGCTCACGTACGCAAGCCGCCGGTCGTTGAAGAACATCCCGATGCCCACCAGGATGATGATGAGGATGCCCCGGATGGCGTGGCCGGACCGCGGCTTCTCCAGCCACCGCGCGATGCAGATGGTGATGGCGCAGATGAACGTCATCGAGTCCGAGTGGCAGGTCGTGTACTCGACCTCCAACCCCTGGGCCGGGATGACCACGAGCGCGAAGTACGTGCTGACCGCGGACTTGGTGAGCGCCGCCAGGATGATGGTGCGCGCCACCACGGGCCAGTCCTCCGGCCCGCGCAGGCTGTAGTGGTACATCATCGCCACCAGCGGGAGCACGGCGGCCTGGTGCCACTGCCAGAGCGAGTTCTTGATGTCCCCGCCCCGGATGATGCCCCACACCTCCATCCACATGATGGAGAAGAAGGAGATGGCCAGCACCACCGCCAGCGGCCGGGGGATGGGCACCACGGGCGGGTCGATGGTGGACTTCTTCGCCCGCCGCCAGATGCCAATCCCAATGGACCCGATGATGAGCCCGTCGATGAGCGGGAATCTCAGGGCGCCAATGCCCACCAACTCATGCATCTGGGTGAAGAGCAGCTTGCCCAGGGGGAACAGCGGCGAGGGCCAGAACATCGACTGGGGGCGCTCGGGTGTGTAGTCCACCGCGAGCACCAGGTAGAGCACCGTGAGCGCCAGGTAGCGCAGCGGCAGCTTCCAGATGACCCACGCCACCGTGAGCGCCAGCGTGGGCGCCAGGGTCACGATGGGGTCGCCATTACCCACGGCGGCGGCGCCCAGGGTGACGGCTCCCAGGCCCGCGACCATCACGATGTACTGGAGCCAGGCGGCGCGGGAGGGTGCGAAGGTCATCGGACGGTGCGGGGGAGGCTATATCCCGGGCCCGGGTTGGGATAGATGCGGAAGGCGTATGGCTGGCTCCCGACCCCGCGTCCTCCTGATTGCTGAGCTGTGCAACCCTGACTGGGTGAGCGTCCCCCTGGAAGGCTGGTCCCTGGCCAGGGCACTCGCCGAAGTGGCGGACGTGCACCTGGTCACCCAGGTCCGAAACCGCGAGAACATCCTCAAGCAGGGGCTCGTGGAGGGAAAGGACTTCACGGCGCTGGATTCGACGCCGGTGGAGCGCCCGCTGGAGAAGGTGGGCGAGGTACTCCGGGGCAAGGCGGGCGTCGGCTGGACGACAGCCACGGCGCTGAGCGTGCTGCCGTACTACTACTTCGAGGAGCTGCTCTGGCGGCGCTTCGGGGACCGCATCCGCGCGAAGGAATTCGACGTGGTGCACCGCTACACGCCCATCAGCCCGACGACGCCCAGCACGCTGGCGGCGCGGTGCGCGGAGGCCGGGGTGCCCTTCGTGATGGGCCCGATGAATGGCGGCCTGCCGTGGCCCAAGGGCTTCGGGGACGCGCGCGTGCGTGAGCGCGAGTGGCTGAGCTACATCCGGGACGTCTACAAGCTGATGCCCTTCTACAAGTCGACGCGGAAGAACGCGGCGGCGATGATGATGGGTTCGCGGGCGACGCGCTCGCAGTTGGCGGCGGAGTACCAGGACAAGACGGTGTACATCCCGGAGAACGCCATCGACGTGCGGCGCTTCGGCGCGTCGAAGGCGGAGGCACCGAAGCCGGGCGAGCCGCTGCGGGTGGCGTTCGTGGGGCGCTTCGTGCCGTACAAGGGCATGGCGATGCTCATCGACGCGGCGGCGCCGCTGGTGCGCGAGGGCAAGGTGGTGGTGGAGCTCATCGGCGACGGCGCGGAGATGCAGAACCTGCGCGCGCAGGTGGCCCGGGGTGGGCTGGAGAACGGCGTCACGTTCGCCGGCTGGGTGAAGCACCAGGAGCTGCAGGGCCGGCTGGCGAAGAACCACATCTTCGGCTTCCCGAGCGTGCGCGAGTTCGGCGGCGCGGTGGTGGCGGAGGCGATGGCGCTGGGGTTGGTGCCCATCGTGATGGACTACGGTGGTCCGGGCGAAATCGTGAGTCCGTCCACGGGCTTCGCGATCCCCATGGGGACGCCGGACGAAATCGTGCATCGCGTGCGCGGGGTGCTGGAGAAGCTGGTCGCGGATCCGTCCGTGATTGGCCCCATGGGTGAGCGCGCGCGGGCGCGCATCCAGAAGCACTTCACGTGGCGCGCGAAGGCGGAGCAGGTGCTGGAGGTCTACCGCTGGGTGTCCGGCGAGCGTGGACAGCCGGACTTCGGGATGCCGCTGGCGGACTGAGGTTCGCGGGAGGGGGCTTGTCGCTGGGGGTAGAGTTCCCCGCATGAGCCCCGACTCCTCCCTGCTTCGCCGCATCATCCGTGGCAGCGCGCTGTACGACCTGGTCGTCACCCTGCCGTTCGCCACGCCGTGGACGGCGGAGGTGGCGCTCTCGCTCATGCGCCAGACGCACGAGGCGCTGTCGCTGGGCGGTGAGGCCATGCCGTTGTTCACGGCCATGCACCTGTTCTTCGTCTCCCTCTTCGGAGTCCTCGCGGTGCTGTGGGCGGCGGTCCGTGTCATCCAGCCGACCGCGTTTCATGGCGCCGTCGACACCGTGGGCCGGGCAGTGGTCGCCACGTGGATGGTGCTCGCGCTGTCGCAAGGCGCGACGCAGGTGCTCATCGCGTTCCTCGTGATGGAGCTGGCGGGGATGTTCGCGCAGGGCGGCCTCCTGCTGGCCGCGCGGAAGGTCCGTGAAGGCGTTCCCGCGACGACCCGGTGAGGTCCGTGCGAGGGGCGCTTGCCTCTGCACCAAGGTGCAGGGGTTAGGGTTTTCTGCATGAACCCTGAGTCCTCCCTGTCCCGTCGCGTCGTCCTCGCCAGTGCGCTGTATGACCTGGTCGTCACCCTGCCGTTCGCCACGCCTTGGACGGCGGACGCGGTGCTCTCCGGCGTTCGTTACGTGCACCACGCGCTGTCGCTGGGCGGGGAGGCACTGCCTGCGTTCACGCCCACGCACCTGTTCTTCGTCGCCCTCTTCGGCACCATCGTGTCGCTGTGGGCCGGCGTGCGGATCCTCCGGCCCTCCGCGTTCCATGGGGCCTTCGACACCGTGGGCCGGGCGCTGCTCTCCTCGTGGATGATCTACGCGCTCTCACAGGGGGCGACGCAGGCGCTCGTCGCCTTCCTGGTGCTGGAGCTGGCGTGGATGTTCGCGCAGGGCGGTGTCATCCTCGGCACCAGGAGATGGCGTGATGGCAGCCTCGCGACGGTCCGTTGAAGTTCCCCCGATGGTGCCCCTGCGCATCGGCGCGCTGGCTCGCGCCGCGGGCGTGAAGCTGTCCACGCTGCGCTTCTACGAGCGGCGCAGGCTGCTCACTCCGTTGGAGCGCAGCGAAAGCGGCCAGCGCCTGTACGGCCCGGAAGCCGTCATCCGCGTGCGCTTCATCCGCCGCTCGCAGGAGCTGGGCTTCACCCTGAAGGAGGTCTCCGCGCTCCTCGCCGTGACCGACCGGCGCGGCACCCCCACCCGGGATGTGACCCGCTTCGCGGAAGAGAAGGTCCAGGCCATCGATGCCCGCATCGAAGACCTGCGCCGCATGCGTCGCGCCATCACCACCCTGATGGCCGAAGGCTTCTGCGCGGAGGACACCGTGTGCCCCATCCAGGTGTCGCTGGGTGCTCCAACGCTGGTGACGGCCCGGAAGCCTCGGACCCCGTCACCTGCCTCCGTGCGGAGTCCGCGCCGACGGTCCACGTCCGTCGGCGCCTGACTTCCGCGTGGGCCCTGCGTGCTACGGCCGCTCCGCCTCGCGCGTGGTGCGCACCCACTCACCGCGCTTCTCCGCGCCGGGGCCTCGCACCATCAGCCACACCTTCCACACCACGTAGATGGGCGCCCACGCCAGGTCCAGCAGGCCGCGCGCGCCCACGCCGGACACCCACCAGCCGCGCAGCACGTACAGCGCCAGCGACGTGAGCCCGAACGCCGACAGCGCCGAGGCCGCCACCGCCGTGCCGCCCGACAGCCACACGATGCCGGTCGCCAGCACCGAACCCGCCACCGTCGCCAGCACCAACTGGCTCAGGGGCGGCACCAGCACGTCCATGGACAGGTCGAACAAGAGCCCGCTCTTCTGCTTCAGCGCGTCGCTCAAGAGCGGCCACCCGTGCAGCTTGCGCATCTGCGCGCGGCCACCCTCCCAGCGCTGACGCTGCGAACGGCTCTGCTTCTCCGCCGTCACCATCTCGCCCAGCACCTCCGCCTCCCAGGCGTAGTGCACGCGGTGCCCCGCGCGCGCCAGACGGATGCCGTACTCCAGGTCCTCCACCACGCTGAACGCATCGTGGGGCACCTGCTTGAGCACCGCGTGCGTGAAGCACATGCCGTTGCCGCGCAGGCCGCAGGACACGCCCATCCGCTCGCGCCCCATGGAGCGCACCCGGTGGAACATGCCCAGCGCGATGGTCATCAGCCGCGTGCGCCATGACGCCGTGGGGTTCATCACCCCGTAGTGCGCCTGCGCCGCGTGCGCCCCGTCCTCCAGCCGGCGGGAGAACGCGTGCAGCAGGTTCGGCGTCACCACCGTGTCCGCGTCCACCACCACCACCGCGTCCGCGAAGCCGTCCTTCTGGCTGCGCTCGAAGGCGTGCGCCAGCGCGTAGCCCTTGCCGCGCTTCTCCGCGTCCTGGCGCTCCAGCACCGTGGCGCCCGCCTCGCGCGCCTTCTGGGCCGTCGCGTCCGAGCAGTTGTCCGCCACGACGATGATGCGCCGCAGGTCCGTGGGGTAGTCCACCGCGGACAGGTTCGCCACCGTCCGCGCGATGCCCAGCTCCTCGTTGTGCGAGGGAATCACCACGTCGAACTTGCGCACCGCGGGCGACGGCGGCACCGGCGCCGCCTTGCGTCCCGAGAGCAGCGTCAGCAGCAGCAGGTAGCCGCAGCCTCCCGCCACCGGCAAGAGGCCCACGCACAGCGCCACGTCCACCCAGGTCCAGACCGTCACAGTGTCACCCCCGCGCGCGTCGCCTCCAGGCCACGGCGCGCTTGAACCTTCAGCGGCGTTCCAGCTCCGCCAGCACCGGCATCTTCAAGATCCGCTCCACCTGCCACTTCTCAAGGATCCGGCGCCGCATGATGTCCAACGCCACCGCCGCGAACACCGCCAGCGCCACCCCGCCCACCACACCCGCGATGGCGATGAGCTTCGGGTTCGGCTTGGACGGCTTCTCCGGGAAGAGCGCCGGCAACAGCACGCTGTAGCGGTGCTTCATCGACACCTTCGAAATCTCCAGCTCCGTCTGCGCCTGGTCCAACCGGCGCAGCTTCTCCTGGTGCCGCATCACCACCATGCGCATCCGGTCCGTCGCCACCGCGATCTCCGGATCATCCGGTGTGCCCAGCATCGCGCCCGCCATGGGGCCGCCAAACCCCGCCAGGTTCGTGCCCTCCGTGGTGGTGGACTCCACGTCCGTGCCGCCCATGCGCAGGTACTCCTGGATGAGCGACTGCTCCTCCGCGCGCAACGACGTGAGCTGCGGCGAGTCCGCCTGCATCGTCGCCACCCGCTGCTCCAGGTCGACAATCACCGGGTGCTGCGGCGAGAAGACGACGCGCTGTTCGGCAAGCTGCGAGCGCAGCTCCGTGAGGCGGCGGCTCCTGAAGTCCTCCACGTCGCGGATGGCGCGGCGCTTGGCCTGCACCAGGAACTTCAACTGCGCGAGCGCGTGGTCCGTCTGCAACAGTGCCTGCCGCGCGCTGGCCTGCTTGGGGTCCGCTTCCCGCTTCTTGCGGCGCGCGTCCGCCTGCTTCACCGCGCGCTCCAGGTCGGCGATGGCCTGCTTGATGTTCGCGGCCTCGTTCTCCACCTGGGACTTCAGGATGTTGACGGACTCCGTGATGGCGCCCATCTCCGAGTCGTGCCGCATGTCGAGGAAGTTCTGCGACGCGGCCTCCACGATGTTGAAGGCCATCTGCGGGTCGCTCCAGTCCACCCCGATGGTCACCGTGCCGGAGCCGCCCTCGGCCATCACGTTGAGGCTGGTCTCCAGCATCGCGATGAGCGCCTCTTCCTTGTCCGCGTCGGACATGGGGGGCGGCGCCTTCTTCGTGTACTGCTCCTTCAGGCGGCTGATGGGCGACCGCATGTTGTCCCAGTACTCGATGAGCTTCGCGTTCTTGACGACGGACTTGAGGTTGCCCCGGCTGAGCACCATCTCCCACGCGGCGCGCGTGGGCTGATCCGCCTCCACCGGGATGGAACGCCCCGGGTTCACCAGCGAGGAGATGATGAGGTTGCGGTACGTCAGCATCCGCGTTTCGACGTGGTACTTGCGCGGCATCAGCTTCGCCGCCGCGGACCCCAGCGCGCTCATCACCGCGATGATGCACAGGCCCAGGAACCAGTGCCGCAGCACCGCCCGGCGCACGAACCCCAGCCCGTCGAAGAGAAAGCCCCAGTCGATGAGGTCCGCTGGCGCGTTCGTCTCCTCGCGCTCGGGGACGTACGGCGGGGGCGGGGCGGAGTCTGTCTCTTAT
>NZ_RAVZ01000284.1 GCF_003611635.1 Corallococcus terminator
CCCGTGGCGCCCCCCCCTCCCCTGACGCCGGAGCGGGAGCACGCCAGCGCCCTGTCACTGCTCGCCATGCTCCAGCGCGAGGGTCGCTTCCTGGACTTCGTGCAGGAGAACGTGGCGGCCTTCCCGGACGCGGACGTGGGCGCGGCGGCCCGCATCGTCCATGAGGGCTGCCGCAAGGTGGTCCACCAGTACCTGACGCTCCAGCCGGTGTTGCCGCAGGGAGAAGGCGACAAGGTGACGGTCCCCGCCGGTTTCGATGCCCAGCGCATCCGGTTGACGGGCAATGTCGCGGGACAGCCTCCCTATGGGGGCACGCTGCGGCACCACGGCTGGGTGACCACGGAGGTGAAGTTCCCGTCCGTGAGCCCGGCCATGGAGCCCCGGGTGCTGGCCCCAGCGGAGGTCGAACTCGCCTGACGCCCTTCCGGGCCGCAAGGCAGCGCTTTTGACGTGAAGTCCCCTTCCCTTCCAGGTGAAAGGATTCAGGGGCCCCTCATGAGGGGTTCCTGACCGATATGGCCCGATACGCAATCGGCATCGACCTGGGCACCACGCACTCCGCGGTGTCCTACTTCAACCTCGAGGACGGCAAGCCGCGCGGCCCCTCGCAGGCCATGCTGCCCGTGCCGCAGGTCACCGCGCCCGGCACCGTGGAAGCGCGCCCGCTCTTGCCCTCCTTCCTGTACCTCCCCAGCGCGCAGGAGTTTCCCGAAGGAAGCCTGGGGCTGCCGTGGAACCCGGAGCCGGGCGTCATTGTCGGTGACTTCGCCCGCTCGCATGGGGCCAAGGTGCCCACGCGGCTCGTGTCCTCCGCGAAGAGCTGGCTGTCGCACCCGGGCGTGGACCGGCGGGCGGCGCTCCTGCCCTGGCAGGCCCCGGAGGAGGTCCAGCGCGTGTCCCCGCTGGATGCCTCCGCGCGCTACCTGCGCCACCTGAAGGAGGCGTGGGACCACACCTTCGCCCGCGCGCAGGAGGAGTCCGGCAACGCCCTGTCCGAACAGGAGGTCATCGTCACCGTCCCGGCGTCCTTCGACGCGGCGGCGCGCGACCTGACGCTGGAGGCGGCGAAGGCGGCGGGCATCGCGCACATCACCCTGTTGGAGGAGCCGCAGGCCGCGCTGTACGCGTGGCTGGAGGCGATGGGGGAGAACTTCCGCCGGCAGGTGCAGCCCGGCGAGGTCATCCTCGTCGTCGACGTGGGCGGCGGCACGTCCGACTTCTCCGTCATCACCGTGAAGGACCGCGAAGGAGACCTGGAGCTGCTGCGCGTGGCGGTGGGCGACCACATCCTGCTGGGCGGCGACAACATGGACCTCGCCCTGGCGCACACGCTCAACCAGCGCATGGCCGCCGAGGGCCGCAAGCTGGACGCATGGCAGTTCAACGGCCTCACCTACGGGTGCCGGCACGCGAAGGAGACGCTGTACGCGGACCCTTCCCTGGACCGCGTTCCCATCGCCATCCCGGGACGGGGCTCGTCGCTCATCGGCGGCACGCTGCGCACGGAGCTGACGCGCGAGGAGTTGGATCGCGTCCTCACCGACGGCTTCTTCCCGGTGTCCCCCGTCACGGACCTGCCCCGCACGGCGCGGCGCACGGGCCTGGCGCAGATGGCGCTGCCGTACGCGCAGGATCCGGCGGTGACGAAGCACCTGGCGGCGTTCCTCACCCGGCAGGCGCAGGCGCTCGCGGCCAGCTCGGATTCGCCGGTGGACGTGGCGGGCAAGGGCTTCCTGCACCCCACCGCGGTGCTCTTCAACGGCGGCGTCTTCAAGGCGGGACCGCTCAAGGGCCGCGTGATGGAGGTCCTCAACGCGTGGCTTTCGGCGGAAGGCGCGCCCCCGGCCAAGGAGCTGGAGGGGGCGGACCTGGACCTCGCGGTGGCTCGGGGCGCGGCGTACTACGGCTGGGTGCGCCAGGGGCATGGCCTGCGGATCCGCGGTGGCACGGCGCGCGCGTACTACGTGGGCGTGGAGACGGCGATGCCGGCGGTGCCGGGCATGGAGCCCCCCGTGAAGGCGCTGTGCGTCGCGCCCTTCGGCATGGAGGAGGGGACGCAGGCGGACGTGCCGCCACAGGAGTTCGGCCTCGTCACCGGGGAGCCCACGAGCTTCCGCTTCTTCGCGTCGTCGGTGCGGCGCGATGACCGGGTGGGCGTGCTGCTGGACGACGTGGACTCGGAGCTGGCGTCCGGGGGGCTGGAAGAGGTGGCCCCCATCGAGACGACCCTGCCCGGACAGGCCACGCCGTACGGGGACCTGACGCCGGTGAACCTCCAGGCGGCGGTGACGGAGGTGGGCACGTTGGAGCTGCGGTGCCTGGAGAAGGATGGCCCCGGGCGCTGGAAGCTGGAACTCAACGTGCGCATGAAGGAGTAGAAGAGGCCCCGTACACCGGAGGCGTATGCGAATCGTTGGCATCGACCTGGGCACCACCCATTGCGCGGTGGCTTCCGTGGATCCAGGCAAGGGGGCGGGGGCGCCCGTCGAGGACTTCCCCCTGCCCCAGCTCGTCCGTCAGGGCGAGGTGGCCCCGCGCGCGCTCCTGCCGTCCACCGTCTACGTCCCCGGCGGCCACGAGCTGGCCCCGGAGTCGCTGCGCCTGCCCTGGGGCGACGACGGCGGGCCGTGGGTGGTGGGCGAACTGGCCCGCTGGCAGGGGGCTCGCGTTCCGGGCCGGCTCATCGCCAGCGCCAAGAGCTGGCTGTGCCATCCTGGCGTGGACCGCTCCGCACCCATCCTCCCGTGGGGTGCTCCGGCGGACGTGCAGAAGCTGTCCCCGGTGGACGCTTCCGCCCTGCTGCTCACGCACATGGCCCGCGCGTGGGACTTCGCCCATCCGGACGAACCGCTCGCGAAGCAGGAGGTGGTCATCACCGTCCCGGCCTCCTTCGACGAGGCGGCGCGCGCCCTCACGGTGAGCGCGGCGCGCAAGGCGGGGCTGGAGAAGTTCACGCTGCTGGAGGAGCCGCAGGCGGCCTTCTACGACTACACCGCGCGGCACCGCTCCGGCCTGGAGCAGACGCTGTCCCAGGTGCGGTTGGTGCTGGTGGTGGACGTGGGCGGCGGCACCACCGACTTCACGCTGGTGCATGCGGGCGTGTCGCCGGAAGGGCCCATGCTGCGGCGGCTGGCGGTGGGCGACCACCTGATGCTGGGCGGCGACAACATGGACGCGGCGCTCGCCCGGCGCATGGAGGAGAAGCTCTCCAAGGACGGCCGGCGCCTGTCCGCGACGCAGTGGACGCAGGCCATCCAGGCCGCTCGCACCGCGAAGGAGGAGCTGCTCGGCCGCGAGCCTCCGGAGAAGTACGGCCTGTCGTTGATCAGCGAGGGCAGCCGGCTGCTGGGCGGCACGCTGTCCACGGAGCTGGGGCGCGAGGAGGCGCACGCGCTGGTGCTGGACGGCTTCTTCCCGCTGTCGCCTCCGGAGGAACGCCCCCGTCGTACGGCGCGCATGGCGCTCCAGGAGCTGGGGCTTCCGTACGTGCAGGATCCGGCCGTCACCCGGCACCTGGCGGCCTTCCTCGCGCAGCACGCGGCGGCGGGGTTCGCGGCGCTGGGAGAGACGCCCGCGACCGAGGGCGCCCTGCCCCGCCCCGACGCCATCCTGCTCAACGGTGGCGTGTTCAACTCGCCCCAGATTTCGGCGCGGCTGGTGGACGCGCTGTCCGCGTGGTGGCCTCAGGCTCCGCGCATCCCGCTGTTGAAGCATGAGTCGCTGGAGCTGGCCGTCGCCCGGGGCGCGGCATACTACGGGCTGGTGCGCCGGGGGCACGGCCTGCGCATCGGCGGTGGCGCGGCGCGGGCGTACTACGTGGGCCTGCAGCGCGGCGCGGAGAGCGAGGAGCAGCCCACGCTCTGCCTCATCCCGCGCGGCTTCGAGGAGGGGCAGAAGGTGGACCTGGGCGAGCGCCCCTTCACGCTCACCCTGGGCCGTCCGGTGCAGTTCGCGCTCTACTCCACGACGAGCGACCGCATCGACAAGCCGGGGGACCTGGTGCCGCTGGCGGACGACCTGAAGCCGCTGCCGCCCATCCACACGCTGCTCAAGGGCGCGTCGGGCAAGGTGACGGAGGTGCCGGTGCACCTGCAGGCGGCGCTCACGGAGATTGGCACGCTGGAGCTGTTCTGCGTGTCCGACGTGGCGGACGAGCGCTGGCGCCTGGAGTTCGAGCTGCGCGGCACTGGCGGCTCGCACGAGCTGACCATCACGGAGTCCATGCCCGCGCGCTTCGCCGAGGCGAAGGACAACGTGGAGCGCGTCTACGGCAACAAGCCGCTGCCGCTGGGGCCCAAGGACGTGAAGCAGTTGTCCCGCACGCTGGAGAAGGTGCTGGGCCCGCGCGACACGTGGCGAGTGCCCGTGCTGCGCGAGCTGTGGAGCACGCTGTACGCGGGAGCCAGCAAGCGCCGCCGCACGGATGATCACGAGCGCGTCTTCTACAGCCTCACCGGCTTCTGCCTGCGCCCCGGCTTCGGCTACCCGCTGGACGGCTGGCGCGCGGAGCAGACCTTCAGCCTCTTCGACGCGCTGGTGCAGCACCACCAGGACAAGGCGGTGTGGACGGAGTTCTGGGTGATGTGGCGCCGCATCGCGGGCGGCCTCACCGAAGCGCAGCAGCAGAAGCTCTTCACCTACCTCCAGCCGCACCTGGCCCGGCGCATCCCGCTGGAGGCACCCGCGCCGGCCGGGAAGATCAAGGGCATCCAGCCCGAGGGCCTGGACGAGATGGTCCGCACCGTGGCGTCGCTGGAGCACCTGTCCCCGGGCGACAAGACGGAGGCCGGCCGGTGGATCGCCTCGCGCCTGAGGGTCGAGTCCCGCTCCGGGGGCCCGTGGGCGTGGGCCCTGGGTCGGCTGGGCGCGCGCGTGCCGCTCTATGGCAGCAGCCACAAGGTCGTGGATGTGGAGACCGCGGAGACGTGGCTGGAGCTGCTCCTGATGCTGGACCTGCGCAAGGTGGACGGGGCGCCCTTCGCCGCCGCCCAGCTCGCGCGCCTCACCGGCGATCGCACGCGCGACCTGGATCCGGAGCTGCGGGAGCGCACGGCCCAGGCGCTCGTCGCGGCGAAGGCGTCCGACACCTGGGTGCGGATGGTGCGTGAGGTGGTGGCGCTGGAAGCCGCGGATGAGGCCCGGGCGCTCGGCGATACCCTGCCGGCGGGCCTGCGGTTGTCCTGATCCGGGCGGGTACGAAATGCCCCGACGCCTTGGCGCGGGGCGCTGGCTGCAACGGGGACGACGTCCTCAAGGACTGAACGAGGGCCGACGTCCCAGGTCGCATCGAAAGTTCGCGGGCATCCGCCTCACCGCGTGGCCCCTCCTGGAAACCCGCGCGGATCCGCTCCAGCGGGATCACAGCGCTGGCGCGAAAGGCGTGCCCCGGGTGGTTCAGGGACGGATCAGCCCAGGTGCGTCAGCAGCCCGTGGGTCGCTGGAACCACCCTGTCGGGCGGATCCATCCCGTGTGGGGCGCGAGCGTTGATCGCGCACCCCACCCCAGGTGGGACATCCCACGGCCCGTGGATCAGACCGGGGCGGGGGCCGTCACGTCGGTGTCGTCGGCCTTGGCCTGGACCGCCGGGGTCAGGTCGACCAGCGTCGGCTCCACCGGAGCCGCGTCGAGCGGCACGCCAGCGACGACGACCTGGAGGACCGCCTCCACGGGGACCGCCGCCACGACCGTGGTGGTGGCCTGGGCCTCGCCCTTCTTGGGCTTCTTCGTGCCCGCACCCGAGCGGCAACCCCGGCACCACGGCTGGTTGCGGATGGCGCCGTCCGCCATCTTCCGCAGCCCGAACTGCGCCAGGGGCCTGAGCGTCTTGCACTTCAGGCACATCAGCGAGATGAGCACCTCGTGGCCGTCCGCGTCGTAGACGGAGGACTTGCGCCGCTTGCGCGGCTGCCCCGGCTCACGGCCCTTGTCCTTCTCGGGCACCACCGGGACCATCATCGGGGTCACTTTGTAGAGCATCTCTCGTCCCTCCCACGCACGAACTCCTGCTTGCACACGCTGGCTCAGGGCCCGGCTTGCAAGGGATCTCGCGTGCCCTAGAGTAGGGAGGTTTCCGCCCGTTGGAAACTGATCCCAGGCCGAAAATTCGGCCCGGGCGCCTTTCGCTGATCTTTCGCTGGGTTGCGCGTCCGTTCAGTGCCAGCGGATCAGCGGAGGGAGAAAATTTCCAACCGCAGGGCCCCTGGGTTTCAGGGCTTCGCGTCGGCGCAGGGAGCGTCGCTCTGGACCATGTGAACGCGTCCAAGTGCCGGTGGCTTCAGGGTATTTTTCTGCGTGCGGCCATGCGCGACCAGCACCTCGCGCAGGTCCCGTCCCTGCAACAGGCTGATCCGCTCCCGTGGCAGCGTGGACGTCAGCGGCCCTACCCCATCGCCTCCGCGCAAGAGGAAGTCCGGCACGGCGACCCGGTAGGTTCCCTTCGCCTTCAGCGGCGCGCCTCCCGGCAGCGTCACGCCCTTGAACCGCTCCGGCCCCGCGCAGGCCGCAAGCGTGACCTCCAGTCCGGACACCGCGAAGACCCCCATGCGGCCGCCGTACGCCAGCGAAAGGAAGCGGCGCAGCTCGTCCGCCGACAGGTCCAGCACCGCCAGCGAATTGTCGAAGGGCAGGACCTCGTAGAGCTTCCCGAACGTCAGCGGACCCGCGGGAAGATCCGCGCGGATGCCGCCCGCGTTCATCACCGCCGCGTCGGAACGGGCCTCCTTGCGCATCGCGTCCGCGATCAGGTTCCCCAGCGCGCTCTCCGCGTCGTACACCTGCGGCATGCGGGCCTGGATCTCCACCCCCACCGGGCGGCGCTGCTCCACCTCCACGAGCACCTCCGCCGGGGCCACCAGCGCCTCCACCCGTGCATCCGGCGTCACCGGCGCCCCCAGGAACGTGGCCGGCACCATCCGCACGTCCTTCGCGCCGCGCAGGCGCAGCGGATCACAGGTGTTCAACGTGGCGTCCACGGCGCCGCACACCGGGATGGCGGCCTGGATGCGGGTGCGCTCGGGCAGCACGCGCCGCTTCACCGGATCCACGTAGAGCTCCACCACACCGAACGAGCGGGCCATGCCCGTCGTCTCGATGACCGGCACGTCGCCGAAGAAGTGACCCATGGTCTGGTGCGTGTGACCCGCCACCACCGCGTCCACGGAGCCCGGCGGCAGCGCGTCCAGCACCGCGTAGATTTCGCCGTCCTCCCGCGAGCACCCGGAGTTGTCGCGCGGGTTCGACAGGTCCGTGCACTTGCCGCCCGCGTGCGCGACGGCGATGACGACCTCCGCGCCCTGCTCGCGCAAGGTCCGGGTGGCCTCCAGCGCGGACTGGGCGAGCGATTCGAACTTCAGGCTCACCACGTTCGCGGGGTTGGTCGTGTCCGGCGTCTGGAGCGTGGACAGGCCCAGGAGCCCCACCTTCACGCCCTTCACCGTCACGACCGTGGTGCCGTCGTTGCCCAGCCATGCGGGGTGCGAGCCGTCCTTCTCACGCACGTTGGTGGACAGGAAGGGGAACTTCGCCTGCGCGACGCGGGCCTTGAGCGCGCCCAGCGGATCCTCGTCCGGACGCGTGGCCATCGGGCCCGGCCCCACCGGTCCGTAGTCGAACTCGTGGTTGCCGATGGCGACCGCCGTGTACCCGAGCAGGTTGTACACGTCGACCACGATGGCGCCCTCGCCCAGATTGGACGCCAGCGTGCCCTGGAACAGGTCGCCGCCGTCCACCAGCAGCACGCCGCCCGGGTTGTCCTCGCGCAGCCGGGCCACGTAGGACGCGAAGAGCGCCGCGCCCCCCTGCTCCACCTTCTGCCCGTCCGGCAGCGTGGCGCGGTGGGGCATCACCCAGCCGTGGAAGTCGTTGGTCCCCACCAGCGTGAGCCGCACGGGCTCCACGACGGCGGGAGGAGCGGAGGGCGTGACGGCGTCGGCGACGGGCTGGGGCCCACCCCGGCAGGCGGAGATGAGCGCCGCGAGCGCCAGGGCGGTGAGGCGGAAGGTGCGCATGGGGCGCGCACTTCATCCCGCGCCCCCCTCGCTTTCAACCTGCTTCGCGCTTCCCTGCTCAGCTTCGGCGGCGCCGACCCCACAGCGCCATCGCCAGCAGGCCCAGCATCGCGGCGGAGGACACCGACGTACTGGAGCAGCTACAGCCGCTGTCGTCCGTGTCGTCGCCGCTCCCGCCCGGGTTGCCGGGGCCCGGGATGATGACCGCGCCACCATCCTGCCCCGTGCCACCGTCTGCGGTGCCGCCATCGCCCGCGCCACCATCCACCTGCTGCGCGATGACCAGGGGTGGAGAGAACCCCCGGGCCACGCTGCCCCATGAGGCGAGCTTCAGGTTGTCGCCCAACGTGCTGCTGCTCTGGCCGTCATGCGCGACGAAGAGCCCTTCCGGGAAGCCCGCGCCCAGACGGCCCGAGTACGCCACCGCGCCGCGCGACAGCTCCACGCCGTCGGTGCCGCCGTCCTGATCCAGTTGGAACGAACCCACCCGGCTCAGCGTGCGCCGGTCGAAGACGACGAAGGTATTCGCGTTCGGATCCGAGACCACGAGGTAGCCGTCCACGCCGGACGCCTCGTACAGCGTCAGCCTGCCGACCGACGTCAGGCCGGCGTCGCCCAGCGGCGCCACCTGCTGGCCCTCGATGCCGGCGTCCGCGTTCGCGCCGTAGCGGTAGAGCCCCTGCCCCTGCTGCGCCACGTAGACGGCGCGCTGGGAGGGGTCCACCGCGAGGCCCGTCACGAAGCCGGTGTTGATTTCACGGACCAGCGCGGCCGTGACGCCACCATCCGTGGGGGTCAGTTCAAGCTGCCGCAAGCCCCCGCCCGCGAGCCCGCCAAAGGCCTGGAACGTCCCGTCCGCCCCCCGGGTCAGGCGCACCGTCCCGTAGGAGACGCCCACATCCAGCGGCGCCGCCTGGGGCGCCAGTCGGGTCAGCCCCCCGCCCGCGTCGGGCGTGGAATCCACCACGTAGGGCACCAGGCCCGACAGCGTGGGGTTCGCGCTGAGCACCAGCGCCTGCGTCACGCCGTCCCCCACGGGGAAGCCGTACACCACGTCCACGCTCGCCGACGTGCCCTCGGTGATGGCCTGCACCTCCGTGCCGTCCAGCGTGTAGGCGAAAAGGCCATTGTTCCGGTCCGACGTGAAGAGTCGGCTGGCCCCGGGGTTGGAGGCATTCACCCACAACGCCACATCGTCCACGGTGCCGCCCCCGGAGCGGGCCCCGGGCTGGGTCTGGGACTGGTAGGGCACCACGACCGGAGGC
Organism: Corallococcus terminator; assembly: GCF_003611635.1. Taxonomy (GTDB): domain Bacteria; phylum Myxococcota; class Myxococcia; order Myxococcales; family Myxococcaceae; genus Corallococcus; species Corallococcus terminator. The sequence goes on from NZ_RAVZ01000284.1 coordinate 9,273, forward strand.
GTCTGCGCCCCCGCGGCCGTACTCACGAGGACGGCCGTCAAGGCGGAGAGAGGGGCACGTCGCATGGGCAGCTCCTGGGCAGGTCGCTCCCTACCTAGCCATGGGCAGGGGCCAGTACAAGTTCCAGGAACCCTGGAACGGTTGGCAGACAGCGAAAGGCTCGGGTACAACGAACAGGTCTCCCAGCGAACAGACAAGGGCCATGGCCAAGCGCGCACTCATTACGGGCATCACCGGGCAGGACGGCAGCTATCTGGCGGAGCTGCTGCTCAAGAAGGGCTACGAGGTGCACGGCATGGTGCGCCGCTCTTCCGAGGAGAAGTTCGAGCGCATCGCTCATCTCCAGGGGAAGGTGACGCTGCACCAGGGAGACCTGCTCGACCAGTTCTCGCTGGCGGCGCTCTTGAGCCTCACGCAGCCGGACGAGGTCTACAACCTGGCGGCGCAGTCCTTCGTGCCCACGAGCTGGAACCAGCCGGTGCTCACCGGTGAGTTCACGGCGCTGGGCGTGACGAAGATGCTGGAGGCCATCCGCCACACCCGCCCCCAGGTGCGCTTCTACCAGGCGTCCTCCAGCGAGATGTTCGGCAAGGTGCTGGAAGTGCCGCAGACGGAGGACACGCCCTTCTACCCGCGCAGCCCGTACGGAGTGGCCAAGGCCTACGGCCACCACATCACGGTGAACTACCGCGAGTCCTTCAAGCTGTTCGCGGTGAGCGGCATCCTCTTCAACCACGAGTCGCCCCGCCGTGGCCTGGAGTTCGTCACGCGCAAGGTCACGTACAACGTGGCGCGCATCAAGCACGGCCTCCAGGACAAGCTGCCCATGGGCAACCTGGACGCGAAGCGCGACTGGGGCTTCGCGGGCGACTACGTGGACGCCATGTGGCGCATGCTCCAGCAGGACGAGCCGGACGACTACGTCGTCTCCACCAACGAGACGCACACCGTGAAGGAGCTGGTGGAGATCGCCTTCGCGCGCGTGGGTCTGGACTATACGAAGTACGTCTTCACCGACCCGGCGTTCGTGCGCCCGGCGGAAGTGGACCTGCTCATCGGCGACGCGGCCAAGGCCAAGAAGAAGCTCGGCTGGGAGCCCACCGTCCGCTTCAAGGAGCTGGTGGAGATGATGGTCGATGCCGACATGGAGCGCGTGAAGGCAGGGCAGCGGTAAGATGCGCGTCCTCGTCACGGGAGCGGATGGCTTCGTCGGCCGGCATGCCTGTCACGCCCTTCGGGCGGCCGGCGACGAAGTGGTGGAGGTGCATGGGCCCCGAGGCGAGGGCATCAGCAGCACCGCCCTGCATTTCGACATCGCCGACGAGGCGAAGGTCAAGGCGGCGGTCGCCGAGGTGAAGCCGGAAGCCGTGCTGCACCTGGCCGGCTTCAGCTCGGTGGCCAAGAGCCACCAGAACCCCGCGCGCGTCTTCGCGGTGAACACCATGGGCGTGCTGCACCTGCTCACCGCCCTGCGCGAGAACGCCCCCAAGGCGCGCGTGCTGGTGGTGGGCTCGGGTGAAGTCTACGGCCCCGTCGCGGAGGGCACCCTCGCGACGGAGTCGCACCCGCACGTGCCCCTGAGCCCGTACTCGGCGTCGAAGTCCGCCGCGGAGCTGGCCGGGGAGCAGTTCTTCCGCAGCTACGGCATGGAGGTCATCCTCGCCCGGCCCTTCAACCACCTGGGCTCGGGGCAGGACCCCACCTTCGTCGTGCCGTCGTTCGCCGCCCAGATTCGCGCCATCGCGCTGGGCACGGTGGACCCCGTCCTGCGCACCGGCAACCTGGACGCCATCCGCGACTTCTCCCACGTGAAGGACGTGGTGGACGCGTACCGGCTGCTGCTCGCGAAGGGCGAGCCGGGGCAGGCGTACAACGTGTGCAGCGGCGAGGGCCGCACCATCCGCAGCCTGCTGGAGGAGATGCTCCACCTGGCCGGCGTGCAGGCGCGCATCGAGTTGGATCCGGCGCGGCTGCGCCCCTCCGACATCCCCAGCCTCGTGGGTTCGGCGGACAAGCTGCGCGCGCTGGGCTGGTCCCCGAAGCTCTCCGTCGCGGATGCGCTGCGCGACGTGCTGGGCCCCCGGGTGGGCGGCGCTCCGTCGCACTGACGGAAAAGCGCCCGTCCTGGCGTGCCTCACACGGGGTGCGCCAGGGCCTCCCAGGCTTCGAAGCGCCGGTCCAGCGCGGTGAGGGCCCACAGGTCCGCCGCGTTGCCCGGTGTCAGGGCGGCCAGGTCGCGCTGGAGGTACTGGCGGGCCTGGACCTCGCCCCACTCGGACAGGATGCGCAGCGCCATCAGCGACGGCTTGCGCGCCACCATCCGCAGCAGCACGTCCACCACGCGCGGGCTGCGCTCCGCGGCGGACAGCCGCTGCACCGCTTCGTGACGCGACTCCGGCGTGGAGTCCTCCGCCTCCAGGGGCGCGGCCAGCTCCTCGAACTTCGCGACGTCCAGGAGCGCGGTGGGACGCATGCTCTCCCAGTGCTCCACCGTGACGGTGGTGCGGCCCTTGGCGACGCACTCGCGGCGGATGCCGTCCCCTCGCAGCACGTCCAGGATGCGCTCCGGTGCCGGCGTGCCGCCCTCCACCGTGCGCAGCGCGCGCTGCGACAGCATGGGGGACTGGCCCATCAGGTGCGTGCGCAGCACCGTGGCCTCGGCCGTCTTCTCAGCGCCGGAGGGCACGCGGTCCCACTTGAGGAACACCTCCGCCATGCCGCGCTCGCGCACGTACCAGCGGTACTCCAGCCACACCGCGCCCCCGCGTCCGGAGAAGCGCGGGTCGGAGGGCTCGTGGAGGCGGGATGCGCCCTCCCGGGTGCCGGTGAAACAACGGTCCAACAGCTTCTGGGCTTCTTGAAGTCGCATGGCGGGCGGACGGGCATTGTAGGAGGCCCCGTCAGGTTCCTCCATCGCCATGCGTTCGTGTATAAATAACACCAAGACTTTGGGAGGCAGCGATGGGGACGCAATCGCGGTTCACGTTCTTCTGGCAGCAGGGCTCGCCGTTCTCGCAGTGGCACCCCTGCGTGTTCGAAGTGGAGGGCGTGCGCTACACCTGCGCGGAGCAGTACATGATGGCGGGCAAGGCGCGCCTGTTCGGGGACACGCGCGTGCTGGAGCAGGTGCTGCGCGCCACCACGCCCAAGCAGCACAAGGCGCTGGGCCGCAAGGTGAGTCCGTTCGACGCGGGGCTGTGGGAGCGCGAGCGCGAGCGCATCGTCTACGAAGGCAACCACGCGAAGTTCACGCAGCACCCGTCGCTGCTGGACGCACTGCTCGCCACCGCGGGCACGGAGCTGGTGGAGGCCAGTCCCATGGATCGCATCTGGGGCGTGGGCCTGGGCGCGGAGGACCCTCGCATCCAGGACCCCGCCACCTGGAGGGGGATGAACCTGCTGGGCAAGGTGCTCACCCGCTTGCGCGAGGACCTCATCGCGCAGGGGCACACCTCCGTCCAAAAACACTGAGGCATGCAAGGGGACCCTCGTTCGAGCGGGGTCCCCTTCCGTCCTCCGGACGCGTCCGTCAGAACTTGAACTGGGCGGACTGCTCCGGCATGCCGTTGAAGTCCAGGTGCAGCGTCCCTCGGTCGCCGTGGCCCTTCTCGCTCCACTCCTGCTTCAGGAGCGACAGGTCGAACGACAGGTCCTTGTAGACGAGCGCCTTGCAGCGGTCGCTGTTCGAGTCGTGCAGCACGGTCAGCTCCGCGCGAGGCTCGCCCTTCGCCGTCTTCGTGAACCGCCCGTCCCACGCGAGACCGTAGCGGTGCACCTTGCAGCCGCCGCCATGCCGCACGCCAAGCTTCAGGATGTTGCCCTGGACGCTCTGCGATTCGATGGCGATGGGGTCGCGGGGCGCGGGCGTCTCGGTGACCTCCAGCGGCAACACCTCCTCCGCCTCCTTGACCTCCGCGGCTTCCGCCGGAGACGGGGCCTTCTGCTCCGGAGGCGTCACGGGGGTGGG
>NZ_RAVZ01000285.1 GCF_003611635.1 Corallococcus terminator
TGCGCGAGCAGGGCGTCGAGGGCGTTCGGGGTCTTCATCGCCGCTCCGCATACACCAACGCGCAGTTGGATGCAGCGCCCGTGGCCGGGTAGAACCGGGCTCCGCCATGCGCCTTCCGCCCCTGAACGTCCTGCTGTCCGCCTTCGTACTGCTGGGCACCTCCAGCGCCTGCATCGTGGAGGCCCCCGGAGGCGCCAGTCCGGAGGAGCGCCGCGCGGCCACCGTCACGCAGGTGCCCCCGCTGTCCATCAAGAGCGGCGCCAACCTGGGCGGCAAGGTGGAGGTGGTGGGCGCTTCGGTGCAGCCGGGCCGCATCCCCGCCGGGGACCAGGCGCGCGTCACCGTCTTCTTCAAGGTGCTCCAGCCGCTGGAGGAGGACTACCTCGTCTTCGTCCACGTGGAGGACGCGGACGGGCGGATGGAGCGCCTCAACGTGGACCACAAGCCCGCGGGCGGGCTGTACCCCACGACGCAGTGGAAGGTGGGGGAGACGGTGAAGGACGAATTCGTTGTCGCCCTGCCGCAGGGGGCCACGCCGCGCGCGGTGAACGTGTGGATGGGGTTGTGGGAGCCGCGCAATGACTCGCGGCTTCCCATCTCCAACCCGGAGGCGGTGCGCAACGACGGCAAGGGGCGCCTGCTGTTGGCGCAGGTCCCCGTGGGCGGATGACAGGGAAAAAAACCGGAGCGGCCCTGTAAGCCGGGTTTTGTCCCCACCCCTTTCGGGATGGGTGATGAACATTCATCTAGGGCCCTGGTTGCCCAGGGGCCTCATCAGCGAGCAACCCGAACGCGTAGGACGGGCCATCCCTGTCCTCTTTCGAGGACGCGTTCCTATTGGCTCTTGCTCCAGGTGGGGTTTACCGAGCCGTCCGAGTCACCCCGGACGCGGTGCGCTCTTACCGCACCGTTTCACCCTTACCCGCCCCCTTGCGAGGACAGGCGGTCTGTTTTCTGTGGCACTTTCCTGCGAGTCGCCTCGACTGGCCGTTAGCCAGCACCCTGCCCTGTGGAGCCCGGACTTTCCTCCCGCCATCCATGCCTGCGATGGCCGGCGTTCACCCGGACCGCTCCGGCACCCAGGGGGATACAACAGGGGCCCTCGCGGGTCCACTGTCGGCAAGGCAGGATGTTCAGGGAGCGCTCGCGAGCCCAGGAGCCCCTCCGCATGACACGCCTTCCCTTGCGTTCAACCGCCATCGTCGTCCTGTGGGCCCTGGGCTGTGGTGCCTCGGGCAGCAAGGCGGTCGTGCCCGACGCTCCGGCACCCGCGCAGGAGAAACCCGCGAGTGGAAGGGTGTGGCTGCCCGCCGGGCGCTTCGAGATGGGCTCTCCAGCGGGAGAGGCGGGGCGTGATGTGGACGAGGGGCCTCGGACCGAGTGGGCGTTCGAACGCTTCGAGATGGACGTTACGCCCGTCACCACGCGGGCGTTCGCGGCGCTCCAGGAGCAGGTGCGCGCGAAGGATCCCCAAGCGCGCTGGTGGACCGACGCGCAGACGCCCGGGACGTGGCAAGGCCGATGCAACCTGGAGTCTCCGCGCGCGGATCATCCGGTGAACTGCGTGGACTGGCAGGCGGCGCGCGCGTACTGCGAGCTGGTCGGCGGAGCGCTGCCCACCGAAGCGGAGTGGGAGTACGCGGCGCGGGCCTCGACCACCACGGCCTGGTGGTGGGGAGCGTCCTTCGACGCAGAGCACGTGGTGAGCTCGGTGGCGTGTGCCACGCGGGGCTGTGCCGGGAGCACGGCCCCGGTGGTCCAGGCCGGCGCGCGCTGCAATGCCTGGGGCCTCTGCGACATGGTGGGGAACGTGTGGCAGTGGACCGCGACGGCGTATCAGGAGCAGTTGGGGGCGGAGGAGGGGACGGTCGCGCCCTCGGACGTGCCGGAGAAGCCCGTGCATCGGGGCGGCTCCTGGCTCAACCACGTCCCGTCCCTGTTCCGGTCCGCCCATCGCGGGCTGGCGTACCCGAAGAACGGTCTGACCGGGGTCGGCTTCCGCTGCGTGCGCAGGCCCTGAGCGGTCGCCGTCCCGGAGCCTGTCGGGTTCCGGTGTTCCAGAACGTCTGGAGCCGCTCGCGGATGAATACCGTTTGAGCGGAGGCGCGGGTGGAAGCGGTCATCTTCACGGGGATCCAGGGGACGGGAAAGAGCACCTTCTTCAAGGAGCGCTTCTTCCACACCCACGTCCGCGTCAGCCTGGACCTGCTCAAGACGCGCCACCGGGAGGCCGTGCTCCTGCGTGCGTGCCTGGGCGTGCAGCAGCCGCTGGTGGTGGACAACACCAACCCCACCGTGGAGGAGCGCGCCCACTACCTCGGTGCCGCGAAGAGCTTCGGCTTCCGGGTCGTGGGCTACTACTTCCAGTCGAAGGTCGCGGACGCGCTCGAGCGCAATGCCCGGCGTTCCGGGGAGCAGCGCGTGCCGACGGTGGGCATCCTCGGCACCTACAAGCGGTTGCAGGTCCCCAGCCCCGAAGAGGGGTTTGACGCTTTGTTCTTCGTCCGCCTGTCCGCGGACGGCTTCGTCGTGGAGGAGTGGCAACGTGAAGTTCGATGAGCTGGACGAGAAGATGCGCGTCTTTGAAACCGCGCACGACCTGTGCGTGCTGCCCGGCGTCTACATGGTGGCCCGCATCGATGGTCGTGGCTTCACGCGGCTGACGAAGGAGGTGCACGCCTTCGAAAGCCCCTTCGATGTCCGCGTCCGGGACCTGATGGTCGCCACGACCGAGCACTTGATGAACTGTGGCTTCCGGGTGGTCTACGGCTACACCCAGAGCGATGAGATTTCGCTGCTCTTCCACCCCCAGGAGGACTCCTTCGGGCGCAAGACGCGCAAGCTCAATTCCATCCTCGCGGGCGAGGCCAGCGCGAAGTTCTCCCTGCTCCTGGGCGACCTGGGCGCGTTCGACTGCCGCATCTGCGAGCTGCCGAACGTGGAGCTCGTGCGCGACTACTTCCGTTGGCGCAACGAGGACGCGCACCGCAACGCGCTGAACGCGCACGGCTACTGGAGCCTGCGCCGCGAGGGCAAGGACGCGGCGGAGGCCACGAGCGCGATGCAGCGCCTGTCGGTGGCCCAGAAGAACGAGCTGCTCTTCCAGCGAGGCATCAACTTCAACGAACTGCCCAACTGGCAGAAGCGGGGGACGGGGCTCTATTGGGAGACGTACGCGAAGGAGGCCCTCAATCCGAGGACCGGTGAGCCTGTCTTCGCGGAGCGTCGGCGCATCAAGGTCGACTACGAGCTGCCCATGAAGGACGCCTACAGCGCCTTCGTCCTGTCCCTGCTGGAGGACGCATGAAACATGAGAGCTGCTTTTCGTGATTGTCCTGTTCTTTCAGTCGAACTCACGGGCGCGCATCACTGACAGGGCCGGGTGATGCGCGCACCGCCCGTATGGGGTTCCCACGTCGGGGCGACTGTCTTTGCGCGGAGGGCTTGTCTTCGCGGGGTCCTCCCCGGGGTAGGGATTGCGCCCGTCGGGCCGCATGGCGCAGGATTCCCGCCCGCGCGCCTGTTCCCCAAGGGAGCGGCGCGCCCGTTGTGAGGGGGAAGCACATGATCATTTTCGGTACCCGGCTGTACGGCAAGGTCGATGCGATTCCGGGCCTGGGCTACGTGGCGACCAAGTTCGGTCACCTCAACTTCGTGCCGCTGCTCCCGACGGAGGGATGGCTCGTCGTGTCCGAGGAGGGCGATGGGTGGAGGGGGCAGGCCATCCCCATCAGCCTGAAGTCCGTCCTGGTGGCGTGGGCACGCACGGTGTTCCTCATCGCGGGCCTGCCCAGCCTGCTCATCGGGCTGGCCATCTTCTTCAGCGAGGGGGCCGGCAAGGCCGCGATGCTGGGGAGCGTCGCCGCGGTCTGCATCGCGGGGTTGATTGCCTCCTACCGGTGGACGTGGATTACGCACGCTTCGCCGGAGCGCGCCCTGGAGATCGCCCGGCAGGCGGGCATCGGTGAAGAGGGGATGGAGCAGCTTCGCGAGCGCTACGCCGAGCCCCAGCCCGTGCCGGTGGTCGCGCCCGCGGAGCGCTGGACGCCTCCGGAGTCGTAGCCCTGGCGCCCGTCCCGGGGCGGGTGTCCCCGGGTCTGGACCGCGCGCCCCGGGTCCTTCGAGTCCTCCGCTGAAAGACCTGGAGTGCTGCTTTCATGAGTCATGTCGTCGGTATCGATCTGGGCACGACCCACTCGCTGGTGGCCGCGCTCGACGGCGCGGGCCGTCCCACCCTGTTGACCAACCGCCTGGGCCAGCGCCTCACGCCGTCCGTGGTGGGCCTGGACGCCGAGGGTCGGTTGCACGTGGGCGAGTCCGCGCGCACGCAGTTGCTCGTGCACCCCGAGCGCACCGTGGCGGAGGTGAAGCGGCGCATGGGGCGCGACCTTCCGGTGACGTTGGGGGACCGGCGCTACAGCCCCACGGAGATCTCCGCGCTCATCCTGCGCGCGCTGCGCGAGGACGCCGAACGGGCGCTGGGCGGCACCGTGACGGAGGCGGTCGTCACCGTGCCCGCCTACTTCAGCGATGCGCAGCGCCAGGCGACCAAGGACGCGGGTGAGCTGGCGGGGCTCAAGGTGGAGCGCCTGCTCAATGAACCCACCGCCGCCGCGCTCGCGTACGGGGTGGACCACCTGGACGCCGAACAGTACGTGCTCGTGTATGACCTGGGCGGCGGCACGTTCGACGTGTCGGTGCTGGAGATGTTCCAGGGCGTGCTGGATGTGAAGGCGTCCGCGGGCAACAACCAGCTCGGGGGCAGCGACTTCGACCAGTTGCTGGCGGGCTGGCTGGGGGCGCAGTTCGAACGCGCGCACGGTGTCTCGCTGGCCGGGAACCTGGCGGCGCAGGTGCGGCTCAAGGCCGCGGCGGAGTCGGCGAAGATCGCGCTCTCGTCGGTGGATGCGGTGCCGGTGCTCATCCCGTTCCTCGCGCCCGGTCGCGGAGGGGCTCCCGCCTCGCTGGAGGTGGAGGTGACGCGGGCCCGGTTCGAGGGGCTCGTCACGGATTTGATCCGCTCCACGCTCGAACCCATGGAGAGCGCGCTGCGCGACGCGAAGCTGTCTCGCAAGTCCATCGCGGAGGTGGTGATGGTGGGCGGCAGCTCGCGTGTACCGCTGGTGCGCCAGTTGGTGGCGGAATACTTCGGCCGGGAGCCGCGCGCGGGCGTGAACCCTGACGAGGCGGTGGCGCTGGGCGCCGCGCTCCAGGCCGGGCTGAAGACAGGCGCGATGAGCGCTGCGCGCGGCATCATGATCACCGACGTGTGTCCCTTCACGCTCGGCGTGGAGGTGCAGGCGTCCGCGGGCCGCGAGCGGGTGGGCGGGGTGTTCTCGCCGCTCATCCCGCGCAACACCACGGTGCCGGTGTCGCGCACGGAGACCTTCGCCACCACGGTGGAGGGCCAGCGCTCGGTGGAGATCCGCGTGTTCCAGGGCGAAGGCCGGCTGGTGCGCGACAACCTGCTGCTCGATGAGTACACCGTGGAGGGCGTGCCGCCCGCGCGTGCTGGCGCGGAGAAGGTCGCGGTCACGTTCACGTACGACATCAACGGCATCCTCAACGTCACCACCCGCGTGGTCTCCACTGGCAAGGAGGCGGTGCTGGTGGTGGACAAACGCTCGCAGCGGCTCGGGCCTGAACAGCGGACGGAGGCGAAGGAGCGGCTCGCGCGCGAATGGGGCACGGCGCCCGCACCCACGGCCCCTGTCTCCGCATCCGCGCCCGCGACCACCGACTCCGACGCGTTGCTGGCCGCGGCGGTGGATCGTCTCGCATCGGCGCCGGCCTCCGTGCGTCCCCGGTTGGAGGCGCTGTGCAACGACCTGCGCGCGGCCCGTGAGAAGGGGGACCGCGTCGCCGCGGCCCGCCTGGACGCGGAACTGACCGACCTGCTGTTCGACCTGGGCTGAGCGCGCGTGCTGCTGACGGAACTCAAGCGCGCGGTGGTGTTGCGGCCCTCGGAGCCGTCGCCCCGGCTCGCCCTGGCTGAAGCGCTCTTCCAGGAGCGCGACTTCCGTGGCGCCGGGGAACACGCGCGCCGTGCCCTGGACCTGGGGGGAGGGGAGGCCGCGCGCCGCCTGCTGTGTGGCGCCTTGACGCGCGATGGACGCAAGGCGGAAGCGCTCCGACTGCTGGAGGAGTGCGCGCGTCAGGCTCCCAGGGATCCGGCGCTCCGTGCCGAGTTCGTCACGTTGCTGGAAGAAGATCGGCCCGACGACGCGCTCGTGCACGCGCTCGAAGCGACCGAGGCCGCTCCGGGCGACCTGGAAGCCTGGCGCGCCATGGTGCGGTTGTGCGAGCGCACGAACCGGCCGGCGGTGGCGCTGCCCGCGCTGCGACGTGCTCGTGCGCTCGCCCCGGAGGATCCGCGCCTCGCGGAGGCGGTGCTCGGCGCACGGGCCGCGCTGGGACTGCCTGCGAGCACCGCGATGCTGGATGCGCCTCCGGCGGAGCAGGCCATGCAGGCGCTCGCGCTGCCCACCGCGCAGGCCGCGTTTGCTCAGGCCGGGCTCGCTGTCGGGACGACCGGGCAGGGCGCGCTCATGGAGTCGAAGCGGAGGCTGGTGGTCGCGTCCTCGGCCATCCGTTCGAGCGCGGCTGCCGCGTTCCTTCGCTCCGAACTGCTGGCGTGGGAGGGGAAGCCCTCGGCCCAGGTGGAAGCCGCGCGCCGCGCCGCGCTCGAACTGCCCGATGCGATGGGGGCCATCGCGGTGCGCCTGGGAGACCAGTTGCTCGAAGCGGGGGCCCTGGACGAAGCCCAGGCCCACTATGCCCGCGCGGCGAAGATGGGCGAGGGGGCAGTGGCCGCGGGCCGCGAGGCGGAACTCTCCGAGCGCCGTCGTGCCCTCGCGCGCGACTTCGACGGGATGGGACGGGTAGGGGTGCTGGGCTGGCATCCGCGCGGCGGACACGTCTCTCCGCTGGAGGCCGTGGCGGTACCGGGCCGGGGCGTGCTGCGGTGCAGTGGCCGCGTGGGGCCGGAAGGGCAGGAGGCCGCGGACGTCGCCTTCAGCGTGCTGCGTGCTCGCGCGCCCGCGCTGGGCCTGGGCGAGCTCGTGGCCCGCTACGACCTGCACCTGCACTACACGGACACGGAGGTGGGCAAGGACGGGCTGTCGAGCGGTCTCGCGCTCTCGCTCGCGGGTCTGTCCGCGTACGCGCAGCGCCCACTTCCCGCGAGGCTTGCGGTGACGGGCGAGGTGACGCTGTCCGGCGAGGTGCGGCCCGTGGGTGGCGTGCACGAGAAGCTGGTGGCCGCGTACCTGGAGGGCATGCGGATCGTGGTGCACCCCCGGCGCAATCTGCAGGACGTGGCGGCGCTGCCGCCCGAGGTGACCGGGCGCCTGCGCCTGGTCGCGGTGGACACATTGGATGAGGCGTGGCGGGTCGTGCGTGCGACCGTCGACGCGCCGGGAGCAACCCGACGGTGAGCAGCGAACCGCAGCAGAACCCCTACACCGTGCTGGGCGTCCCGCGTGACGCGGATGCCCGCACCATCAAGAAGGCCTACTTCGACCTCGTGCGACAGAACCCTCCGGAGACGCATCCGGAGGTCTTCAAGCGCCTGCGCGAGGCCTACGAGCTGCTCTCCGATGCGGAGGCACGCCAGGCCTGGGATGCCACCTCGGACGTTCCGCTGGAAGGGGTGGCGGCGGAGCAGGCCGAGTGCATGGCGGCGGCCGTGGAGGAGTTCAACGCGGACAACCACGCCACGGGCCGCAGGCTGCTGAACACCTTTCTCGCCGACCATCCGGACGCGCACGAGGTGCGCACCCTGCTCGGCAAGAACCTGCTCTTCGAAGGCTATCCGCCCGAAGCGCTCGTGGAGTTCGAGCGCGTGCTGGAGCAGCGTCCCCAGGACTGGCAGGCGCGCCTGCACCGGGGTTGGGCCCTGCAACGCCTGGAGCGTCTGAAGGAAGCGGCGGATGACTACTGGCGGGCCGGAAAGCTGGGCCCCACCGAGCTGGTGCCCCGCGTGGCGCTGGCGGACTGCCTGGAGCAGATGCGGCAGGTGCCGGATGCGCTCGACGTGCTCGCGGAGGCGCGGAAGCTGCCGGGCCTGAAGCAGATGGACGTGCTCTCCCTCACGGTGCGGCGTGCCGCGACGATGCTGGAGCACGGGCTTGGCGCGGACGCGGCGCGAGAGCTGGACGGGCTGGAGGTGGACGTGCCCGCGAACGCGGATCCGGAGCTTCGCCGATGGACCGCGGGCCAGCTCTCCGCCGCCGCCGCGAACCTCTTCGCCCAGCAGAAGTCGGAGGCCGCCAACGCGCTGCTCGAGCGCTGCCAGCGGTTCAATCCCACCAGCGCGACGGAGGGCGTCTTTCCGGTCCGCGTCGACCTGGACCTGGCCGCGCTGTCGGACGGTGCCCGGCAGTGGCTGCGCGCGGAGGCCGAACGCAACGAGGGAGGGCGCACCCTGAAGACGTGGGCCATCCCGGTGGCCTGGTTGGTAGGGCTGGGAATCGCCACCCTCTTCTTCTTCGTCGACTGCTTCCGCGCTCCCGAATCGCGCACGGAGTTCGACTGGGCCTGTCGCGCCGTCTTCGCCGCCGGCCTCTGCGCCTCCACCCTGTTCGCGGCGCGAATCCTGCTGCACACCCTCGACAGTCCCTTTGGCGACTTCCACGTCGTCCACCCGCTGCACCTGGTCCAGGTCCTGCGCAATCACGTCACCGTGTGGCCGCTCGTGCACCTGACCGACATCCAACTGATGGATCACCACAACAACGGCCGGTACACCCACACGGCTCTGGAGATGCGCTTCAGCCGACGGCGGGTGGTGCTGCGGGTGCGCGGCAGGCAGCCCGCGGAGGCGCTCGCCCAGGAGCTGAGCGGGCGCCGCCGTCGCGTGTTGGAGCTGCTCAACCGGGGGATGCTCGATGCCGAGAGCGGCGTGGAGCATCTGCCCGCCGCGCTGCTGGCGCGTGGCACGAAGGGCCATGTGCGCGCGGAAGGCGCGCTCCCGTCCTGGGTGGGTCTGGGCCTCACGGCCGCCGTCGCGGTCCTGGTGGTGGTCGCCGCCGCCGTGCCCCATCGGCGCGCGGCGGATGCGCATGTGTGGGGGCTGGCCCGGAACACGCGCGACCTGGGACCCACGCTCACGTTCCTGCGTGACAGGTCCGGCTCCGACCTCGCACCCCAGGCGCAGGCCCGCGTGGACGCGGAGCTGGCCCAGGCCCGTGCCCGGATGGAGACGCGGTTGGACGAGGGCAGTGGCACGGCCGCATCCCGTCCGTTCTTCTCCAGCCTCCTGGACGCGGTGTCCCGCACGCACAGCCGCCGCGTCGTGGTGGAGATGTTGGGGGTGGAGAAGTCGGACTCCCGGCCAGAGCTGCTCGTGACCGCATGGCAGCGGATGGCGGATGAGGCGCTGGGCAAGGACGTGCTGTTCATGGACTCGGCCCGGGCCGCGGGGCGCGAGGGGCCTCCCGCCGCCACCCTCCGCGTGCGACAGCAGGTGCGTCCCCTTGCCGCCAACGGGACGGAGGACCCGGCGGTCGAATTGCTCTGGGCGGTGACGACCGAGGGGCTCGGCTCCGTGGCACCCCTGGCGCTCACGGCCCGGGGAGTCTCCGCGGAGGATCCGGTCGCGGCCGAAGCGCTTCTTCACACCTGGGTGGAGCGCTGGCATCTGCCCGGCGCCGGCACGCGCCGGCCGCTGCTGTTCACGAACTCCCTGCTCGCCCAGGAGGCCTCTCCGTGAAGCCCTCTCCGAATTCGCTCTGGAGTGACCTCCTCCTGCTTCTCGCGGTGGTGGTGCTCCCGCTCGTCCTCGTCCTCCAGGCGCCCGGCGTGACCCGCTCCGAGACCGTGTACTTCGTCAACGGCCTGGACGTGCCCGTCCAGATTGTCGCCGGTGACAACCGCTTCGACGTGCCCGCCGAAGGACGCATCAAGCGCGAGATCCGCCAGGGGCTGGTGGACGTGGACGTGAGCGTGAAGGGGGCTCCGCTGTCCCACGACACCGTGTACGTGACGGGCGACAAGGATGTTCGCGTCTACAACGTGCTGGGCGCGGCGCCCCTCTTCACGGCGGCGGTCCACTACACGAGCTCGAAGAATCCCAGGGACTCCGGGGTCGTCCCGCAGCCCTTCGCCGGCGCGACGTTCCAGGAGTTCGAGGACGTGGACTACACCTTCACGGACCCGCCGCAGACCTTGTCCACCGAGCGCAAGCACGGCGTCATCACGAAGACCCAACTGGGAGTGTTGCCGGGCGGCTGGAAGATGACGCTGCGCTTCCTGTTGGCGCGTGAGCGGGTGGCGGACGCGGGCCGGGTGGCGCAAGCGCTCCTGCGTGCCACCCCCGACGCTCCGGAGCTGATGGAGGCGACCAGCGTCGCGATGCTGGCGCTCGAGCAGTCCGAGGGAGTCCTCGCTTCGACGGCCGTCGCACGCGAATGGCGTGACGCGCATCCGGACGACTTCAACGCGCATCGGTACTGGGCTCGGCAGATGCGGCGCGCCGGGCGCAACGAGGAAGCCCGGGCCCACTACGCGAAAGCGCTCTCCCGTGAGCCGGATTCGGTGCTCCTGGCCATGATGCTCGCGCGGACCGAGCCCGGGCCCCAGGGGACGGCGCGACTCGAAGCGCTCCGGCGCGCCCACCCGGAGTCGTCCCTTCCGCGTTGGGGGCTCGCCGTGCGCTACACGCGCGAGCGGCGCTGGGCCGAAGCGCTCGTGGTGCTGGATGCGATGGAACAGGACGAGCCCCTCTACGAAGTCTTCCTGGAGGCGCACGTCAGGGTGCTGGCCGCATTGGGCCGTCGCGAGGAAGCGCTGCGGCGACTCTCCAAGCGGCTGCTCGAAACCGAGAATCGCTCCATCGATGGGGCCGACGTGCTCCTGTACGCGCGTTTGCTCGGGCACAGCACACGCAAGGGTGACTCCGGAGACCTGGAGAAGCTCATCGCCCGCGGCATGAACGGGCGGGACGAGGACGTGCTGCGTACGTGGCTTCAGGCGTCGCTCGGCGAGACCGAAGTCCGCGCCCTGCCGCCGGACAGCGCTCCGAACGATCCTGCCGTGGTCGCGGTGCGGATCCTCACCGCGCTCGCCAAGGGCCCGGAAGCCGCCGCACCCCTCTATGCCACCGCGACCGTGGCCAGCTTCAGCCGCGTGGGAACCGAGGCTGAAATCCTTCTCGCCGCGGAGTTCGAGCGACTGGGCGACTCCGCGCTGGCCGCGAGGGCCCTGGCTTCGAGCGGGCTCGAGCTCTCGTTCGAGGAGCTGCGGGATGCGGTGCACGGCGCGCGGACCGTGGAGTCGCTGGACACGTTGGACGAAAACGAAAAGGCCGCGCTCCATCTGGTCGTTGCACGGAGGCTCGCGGCCTCGGGGGCCAACGCCAATGCGGACAAGGCCTATGCGCTCGCGAGGCAGGGCGCGCGGTTGCCCGGTCCGGTCGCCACCGCGCTCGCGCGCTGGCCCGTCCCGGTGGCTTCCGGGAGCGTGGTGGGGGTCGGTACGCCCTGAGGTGTGAGGGCCGCCGGAGTGCCTGGGTCCCGGGCGCTTCGGCGGCAAGGGGCCCGCGAACCGGAAGCGCGCTGCTTCCGGGCCTGTCGGCGGGCTACATCCGCTCGTCGATGGCGCGGTTGCTCATCTCATCCGCCTCGGCGTTCTGCGCGCGGGGCACATGGACGAGCTTCACCTTGCTGAACGTCTTGAGCAGCTTCTGCGCCTCCTGGAAGAGGGGCTTCAGCGTGGCGCTCTTCACCTGGTAGCGCCCGTCCAACTGCCGGATGAGCAGCTCGCTGTCGGCGTACACCTCCACCTCGCGCGCGCCCAGCGCTCTCGCGTGCTGGAGTCCCAGGAGCAGCCCCATGTACTCGGCGTGGTTGTTCGTCTGGTGCCCCAGGAACTTGCCCAGGCGCGCAATCACCACGCCCTGCGTGTCCATCAGCACCGCGCCCGCGCCCGCGGGGCCCGGGTTGCCGCGCGCTGCCCCGTCCGAATAGACGCGCACGCGTGTCGGCCCTCCGCCCGGGGCGATGGGCGCGGCGGACTCCACGGTGGGGGAGGGGGCCACAGGCCCTGACCCGGCGGCCGGCTCCAACGCGGGCTCGGAAGGAGCCGACACGGGCGGGCCTTTGGCCAGCGCGTCGGCGGCCTCGTCCAGCAACTGGCCCAGGTGCTCGCGGGTGAGCCCGCGAAAGGCGCGCACCGTCGCCGTCAGAGGCTCCTCACGTGCGATGTGACGGAGGAGGTCGACGAGCGAAGGGGGCGGCATGGGCTGAAGCGACCTTCGGCAACCGCGCCGCTACTTCGCGGCGGAGTCCGGGGCCTTATCGAGCGCTTCGATGGCGAAGATGATGCGGTTGCACGAGGGGCACACGTCGGTGCCCAGCGAGGTGCGCAGCGCGTTGTACATCTGCGGGGGCAGGTTCATGTTGCAGCCCTGGCAGGTGCCGGCCACCACGCCCACCATCGCGGGCAGCTTCTTCTTGCGGATGACCTCGTAGCGGCGCAGCAGCGTGCCGTCCACGTTCGCGGCCACGTCCGCGCGGCGACCTTCCAGCTCCTTCACCTGAGCATCGGACTCGCCCAGCTTCCCGCGCAGCTCCGTCATGCGTCCCGACAGGCCCTGCAGCTTGGTGGCGTACTCCGCCTCCTTGCCCTTGATGGCCTCGCGAGCGCCGCCCAGCTCCTTCACCTTCTCCGTGAGCGCCTCGGACTGGGTGAGGATGCCCTTCTTCGCGATATCGATTTCGCGAGCGAGCGCCGAGTACTCACGCGTGGAGCGCTGATCGGACAGGCGCGCTTCCCACTTCTTCACCTTGTCCTTCTCGTCCGTGATGTTCTGCTCGAGCAGGGCCTTCTGCTTCTCCAGGTCCGCCACGCGTGTCCGCTCGGCTTCGATGCCGTTGCGCGCGACGCCCAGCTCCCGCTCCAGATCGGAAATCTGGCGGGGATGCACATCCGCCGCCTTCCGGAGCGAGGCGACCTCGAGGTCCACCTTCTGCAGCTCCGCCAGGGCCTTCAGTTTCTCCCGCAAGTTTGCTGCCTCCCAACACGGCCGCACCGACGCGCGGCGCGACTCTTGTACCAACAAGGGTGCTGGGGTTCCAACGCCCAAATGGGCGACCTTCCATCCCTGCGCTTTCCGCCTGCCCCTCCAGCGTTTGAATCCGCTTCACGCACCCGTTAGACGGGGCGGGTGCTCCCAACGCCTGTCCGAAGCCTCCTGGCCCCTGTCCTCCTGCTCGCCGCCACCGCCTGCCGCGAGCCCC
>NZ_RAVZ01000286.1 GCF_003611635.1 Corallococcus terminator
CGCGTGCCCCGTCCCCGCCCATCGACGTGCGCATGGGCCTCAACGTCGGCGCCATGGGCGGCGGCACCTCCGGGGACGTCTTCCTCGGCATCGAAGGGAGTGCGGTGGGCTTCGCCTTCCAGGGCACGAAGCTGACCCTGCCCACCGACGACGGCACCGCGGGCACGGACGTCATCAACCTGGTGGCGGTGCACCTCACCGGGACCCTCGTGTCCACGGACCGGCTGCGGCTGCGCGCGGAGGCCGGCCTCAGCTTCGCCAGCGCACCGGACATCTTCTTCGCGGGGCCCAGCCTCGCCGCCTCCCTGGAGGCCTGCATCGTGGGCCCGCTGGACCTGGAGGTGCGCGTGCAGGGCACGCCGCTCCCCTACCGGCAGTTGGACGCGAGCGCGGGCCTGGCGGTGCACCTGGGCGCCTTCGTGATGCGCGCGGGCTGGCGCGGGCTCATCCTGGACGACGCGGGCAAGGTGGACGGCGTCGCGCACGTGGACCGCTTCACCGGCCCTTACGGCGGCGCCGGCTTCGCCTTCTAGGGTCTCGCGCAAGACTCCAGAGGCCCTGCTGGGGGCTGGGCGGTGTCCTGGGGCGCACATGCCCCGTTCCCAACACGCCTCCCCTCCCCGGGGGCCCTGGCATCGGGAGGGTGATGGCGGTTGAATATTCCGGGCGAGCAGGCGTCAAGAGGCCGTGGCCCATCCCGTGGGCCGGTGAAGAGGAGGGGTTCGCCGTGGGCTTCTGGAAGACGCTGTGTGCCGCGATCGCTGTCAGTGTCCTGCTGGGGGCGGGGCCCGCCGAGGCCCGCTTCGGCAAGCGCTCGAAGCCGAGCTCCTCCTCGAAGTCCTCCGACTCCAAGAAGGACAAGGACTCCCGGAACGACGACGACCGGGCGCACCGCGCGAGCCCCGCCGGCCGCTCCTCGGACGCCCCACTGCGCGCGAACGTGCGCCCCAGCCGCGCGCGCCTGTCCTTTTTCGAGTTCCTCTTCCTGAGCCGCCCCTCCACCTACCACGGGGCGCGCGTGACCAACGTCCGCCCGGGCGTGCGCGCGGCGGCGATGCCCCCCATGGTGCGCCTGAACGTGCAGGGCGACATGTTCGGAGAGACGGGCGGCGCGCTGGGCCTCTTCATGGCCGTGGACGGCCAGCGGCTGGGCATGGACGCGCGCGTCACCGGCATCGCGCTGTCGGCGGACGACGGCTCGGACGACCTGGACCGGCTCACGCTGCTGGACGCGCACCTGACCGCGTCCCTCTGGTCCAGCGAGCGCGGCCGCTTCCGCATCGAGGGCGGCATCGCGTCCGCGCACGCCCCGGACGTCATCTTCGTGGGCCCCAGCCTCGCCGCGTCGCTGGAGGCATGCCTCGGGCCCTCACCGCTGGATGTGGAGGCGCGCATCCAGGTGGTGCCCTTCCCGCACCGCCAGGTGGACGCGCAGGCCGGGCTCGCGCTGCACCTGGGCGCCCTCAACCTGCGCGGCGGCTGGCGCACGCTGTACCTCAACGACGCCGGCCACCTGGATGGCGTCGTGCACGAGGACGCCTTCTCCGGCCCCTACCTGGGTCTGGGCCTTGCGTTCTGAAGGCTGAAAGCCTGAAAAGACTCCCGGGGTCTTGCTGTCCACGCCCCCCGGGAGGCACCGCGCCCACCGCCTACTCCTCCGGGGACGCCGCGTAGGACGTCGGGGACGTCGCCTCCGAAACGGAGCCGTTGGTCGCCGACTTCTCCTTGGTGCGCCGCTTCGGCGGCGGGGCTGGCTTCGGCTCCGTCGTGAAGAGCGTCTTGTAGATTTCCGGCGTGTTGATGTTCACCACCACGCCCGGGTCCTTCACCTGCATGCGGCGCGGACGGGTCTCCTCGATCATCGGATCCAGCGCCGTGCCGCCCGCCTTGAGCAGCCGCTCGGCGGCCGCGCGCGACAGCATCACCGGCCAGCCCGCGGCGCCCTCGAATTCGGGGCGCAGGCTGTTCTCCGCCTCGCCCATGGACTTGAGCATCGTCTTGAGCGTGTTGACGCGCACGGCGGGCATGTCCACCGGGTGCAGCAGCACCACGTCCGCGCCATCATCCAGCGCGGCCTGGATTCCGGCCTGCGCCGACGCCAGGAGGCCACCCTCCAGCCAGCGCTCGCTCTCCACCAGGTGGATTCTGGGGTGCATCTCGCGCACCAGCTCCGAGTCCTTGCCCACCACCCCCAACACCGTGCACCCCGCCTTGCCAAAGGTGGACGCCAACGATTGAAGGAAGCTCTTGCCCCCCTCATGCTCGATGTTCGCCTTGGGGTGGGACATCCGCCGGGCCCCGCCCGCCGCCAGGATGATCGCCACTGCCTTCATGACCCGCCTCCTCCGCCCGCGGCGGAAAGCCGTGAGCACCGCTGATAGGCTGTTGACCTCCTTCCGGGATTGCAGCCCGCCCGCCAGTACGAGTCGTCAGACAGCCGCCAGTCACACGGTGAGGTGTTCGCTGCCGGCGCTTTGCGCGGGGGCAGGTGTCCACCATCGGTCAGGTGCACGGCCTCCAGGGCTTCCCCTCCCCGCAGGGCGAGTGACACGCCGCCGGGGACGTCCTCTGCCGCGCAATCCTCCCGCCGCGAAGCCCCACGGGCCACGCGAGGAGGCGAAGCGAGCGCCCCTCAGTGCAGCCAGCCGCTCGACGCCGCCAGCCGCAGCGGGGCCACGGGCTCGACGGTCGTTTCTTCCGGCGCGGCCAGCGCCTTGACGGTCAGAATTTCAGCCAGCCGCGCCAGCGGGCGGCGACGCGCCACGCGGTGCAGCTCGTCCTCGGTGACCTCGCCCAGCAGGTCGCCGCCACGGCCCTCCACCACGGGCAGCACCTGCACGCCATGGCGGTACATCTGCTGGAGCGCTCCCAGGACGGTGTCCTCGGGGAACAGCGTGAGGGCGCGGGAAACGAAGGTCTGGAACTCAGGGGTGCGGCACATCGACACGTGAGGCCTCCGGTGCTCGGCGTTCGGGCGCCGTGTACCGGAGGGCCTTAGCAATCCGCTTGCCGAAGCCCCGCCACCCGCCCCGGAGCCACTCCAGGGCATCCGGGCAGGCGGCGGATCCGCCCCTACTTCTTCGCCACCGGCTTCACCGACTCCACCAGCTTGCGGAAGTTCTTCTCCGCCCCGTTCACCGTCTTCTCCGGCCCGGTGAGCTTGTAGAAGAGGGCGCCCTCCGGTCCCTCCACGATGGCGCCGCGCAGCTTGAAGCCCGGCTTGGGCGCGGACGGCGCCATCATGGGTCCACCGCCCGTGAACGTGCCCTTCACCTCCACCGTCGTGACGGGCATCCCGTTCACCTTCTCCTGCTTCGTCTTCGCGTCCTTGGCGGGATCCACCGGCTTGCCGTCAGGCTTCTGGAACTGGGACACCCAGCGCTGCACGTTCGCATCCACCGCGCCGCCCTGCCCCTGCCCGAAATAGAAGACAGCCAGTTCCGCGTCTTCCGCGTCTCCCTTTGCCGCCGGAATCTTGTAGGTCGCCGCGCGCATCGGCCGCGCGGGCTGGACGGCCCACTCCGGGGGCGCACTCCACGTCAGGCCTCCGGCCTCTTCCGCGCTCGCGCCCAACGCCACGGTCATCACCAACACAGCCAGCAGTCGTTTCATGGGGCGTGAGCGTAACCGCGTTCGCTCTCGCGTCACGCCTCTCATCCCGCACGCACCGCGCGAGACGTCCACTCGCACGCAGGCAATGCCACCCCATACCTGACTCATCGCGTCAACCCCTCTCACTTTGTGACGGGCAGAGGGCGTGCTACTCACTGCGATGTTTCCAGCAGTACACCTTGGCTGGAGGGGAATCCCACCATGAAGAAATCGCTGTTCCTTGGGGCCATGGCCCTGGGAGCTGTTGCCTGCACGCCCGAGATCGCGCAGGACGCTCCGGATACGAACGTTGGCCTCGCGGAGTTCGACCCCACGGGCTCTCCCGCAGTGGTTCCCTCTCCCAACGACCTGGCCATCAATCGGGCCACGGGCCTGGTGAACGCGCCCATCAACACGAAGGCGTCCCTGGCGGAGCAGGAGTTCACGCGCGATTACCTGAACTCGCTCAACGGCTTCCCGACGTCCGCGGTGGCTTCCACCAAGGTGAAGGACCTGGATCCGCGTTCGCTGAGCGCGCAGACGGTCGTCTTCATCGACCTGAAGGCGGGCACGCCGATCGCGACCAAGCCGGTCGCGCCGACCGTCGCGTACAACGAGGACACGGACCTCATCAACCTCATCCCGCCCGTCGACGCGAACACCGGTCTGCCGGCGTGGCCGAAGGGCGGCCGCTACGCGGTGGCGCTCATCGGCGGTGAGAACGGCCTGAAGACCACGCAGGGCCACCCCATCATCGGGTCGGCCACGTGGGCCTTCGCCAGCTCCCCCAAGTCGCTGGTCACCTGCGAGGATTTGACCTCGCCGGACTGCGCGCCTGCCACGGAGATCATCCCCTCCACGGAGACGGACCCCGCCAAGCGTCTGGCCGACCAGACCGCCAGCGCCCTCCAGTTGGAGCAGTTGCGCCGCGGCTACGGGCCGCTCATCGACGGACTGGTGGCCAAGGGCTTCAAGCGCGAGGACGTGGTCCTGCTGTGGACCTTCACGATCCTCGACCAGCCGGAGGCCACCATCAACCTGTCGGCCAACGCGCGGCTGCCGACCATCATCCCCTTCCCCAACGACCTGCTGCGCGTCCCGGCCACGGCCACGGCGCCCGCGCACCTGAACTTCCCCATCCCCGCGCAGGACGGTCTGCAGAAGCAGTTGTTCCAGGGCCTCAACACCCTGGACGGCTTCTCCACCACCGGCGCCATCGTGTCGGAGAACGGCGACGCGCACGGCGTGCTGGACGGCACGCAGTTCCGCGACGCCACGGACGGTCCGGCCCCCCTGGTGGACCCCTCCTCGCTCGCCACGGGCGTGAAGTTCCTCAAGCTGTCCAACCTGACCTCCGGCACCCAGCCGGACGTGGCGACCTGCCTGGTGAACAACACCGGTGACTGCGGCACCAGCGTGGCCCCGACGGGCGTCGCACCCGTGCCCCAGCAGTTGCAGATCGTCCCGAAGGCGCCGCTGGATGGCGCCACGCAGTACGGCGCGGTGCTGACCACGGACCTGAAGGACACCCGGGGCCGCCCTGTCGCTCCGGCCACCGCCTTCGCGCTGATGCGTCTGGCGAACCCGGTGTTCGCCAACGGCAAGAGCCAGATTTCCTCCGTGCCGGACGCGCTCGCGCAGGCGCTGGAGCCCGTGCGCGCGGCCTACAAGCCGTACTTCGACGGTCTGGCCAAGGCGGGCCTGCCCCGCTCGAAGGTCGCCCTGGGCTGGTCGTTCACCACCCAGAGCACCACGTCGGTCCTCAACCAGCTCCACGCGCTGCCCACGGCCGTCTCGTACCCGAACGCGCCGAACTTCGTCGTGCCCACCACGTCGCAGGTGAAGGGCGCGATGGCCGCCTCCGGTCTGGCGACCAACAACATCGGATCCACCTTCGAGTCGCAGGGCAACACGCCGTTCCTGCTGACGGGCCCCAGCGGCACGCTGAACCCGGCGGAGGCGCGTCCCACGCGCTACCCGTTCATGATCCTGCTGCCCAACACGCCGGCGCCCTCCGCGGGCTACCCGGTGGTGGTCTTCGGCCACGGCCTGACCGGCAACCGGACCAACGTGCTCGGCGTCGCCAACAAGCTGACCGGCGCCGGCTTCGCGGTCGTGTCCATGGACACCGTCTTCCACGGCGAGCGCACCACCTGCGTGGGCTCCGCCGCGACCCTGGGCACCACGGGCACCGTGGGCGATTCCGGCGCGTGCGCCGACCCCAGCGCCCAGCGCTGCGAGGCCGACGCCGCCAAGGAGTCCTACGGCCGCTGCGTGGCGCGCACCGAGGCCACCCGCGTGGTGTGCGACGACGCCGCTCGCGGCGTCACGCCGGCGGACCTCTTCTGCTCCGCGCAGGGCCAGGGCCGTTGCTCGGCGGACAAGAAGTGCGAGGGTGGCAGCTTCCTGCTCAACCCCCAGACGAACGCTCCGGCCATCTCCGGCTGGAACATCCTGAACCCGGGCAACCTCTTCGCCACGCGCGACAACTTCCGCCACTCGGTGGTGGACTTCGCGCAGTTCCAGCGCGTGCTGTCGAGCCCCGAGCTGTCCGCGGGCCTCGTGCAGTTCGGCGGCGGCAAGCTGGACGCCACCAACGTGGACTACGTGGGCCAGAGCCTCGGCGGCATCCTGGGCACGCTCATCTCCGGCACGTCTCCGCGCGTGCACCGCACGGTGCTCAACACCGCGGGTGGCAACCTGGTCGGCGTGCTGCTGAGCTCGCCCGCCTTCACCAGCGTGCGCACCGCGTTCCTCGCGCAGCTCGCCACCGCGGGCATCACCCCGGGCATCCCGGCGTTCGACACGTTCATGAGCCTGGCGGGCACCATCCTGGACCCGGCGGATCCCCGCAACTACGCCTACGGCCTGGAGAACACGGCGGCGGCGGGCACGGACGTGAACGTCCACCGCGCCTTCATCCAGTACATCGCGGGCGACGGCGTCATCCCGAACCCGACGACGCTGGCGCTCATCGCCGCGGCCAACCGCACCGCCGCGCCGCGCACCGTGGCCTCGTACCAGTTCACGTACAGCACGGATGACCTGGCCGCGGACCTGCGGCACGGCTTCCTGAGCGATCCCCGGGTCAACATCGCCATCCGCGATGCGGCCCAGGATCAGGTCATCAGCTTCCTGACGACCGGCACCGTCGCGGCGCAGCCGTAACGCACACTGAGAGAGGACTCAAACACCCATGAAAAAGACACTCTCCCTCGTGGCGATGCTGGCGGCTGGTACGAGCCAGGCCGCGGGCTTCCAGATCGACACCCACAGCGCGCGTGCCACCGGTATGGGCGGCACCGCCACGGCGGCGTTGGATGACTCCAGCGCCGTCTACTACAACGCGGCCAACATCCTGGGCGTGAAGAAGCTGGACATCACCCTCGGTGATACCGGCATCCTCCCGTCCATCACGTTCCAGCGGGTGGGCGGCGAGCAGGAAGGGCAGAAGACGACCCTGTCGCCTCCGCCCCACTTCTTCGTCGCGTACAAGCCCTTCCAGAAGCTGGCGGTCGGCGTGGGCGTGTACACGCCCTTCGGCGCGCGCAGCCGCTGGGAAGACGGCTTCAGCGGCCGCTTCCGCGGCAACGAGTCGTCGCTGGCCACGTACTACATCAACCCCACCATCGCGTATGAGCTCCACGAGCGCTTCCGCTTCGGTGTGGGTCTGGACATCGCGCGGGCCACCATCGAGCTCACGCGTGGCCTGGACTTCGTCAACAGCGAGGGCAGCATCCACCTGGGCGGCGCGGACTGGGGCTCCGGCTTCAACGTCGGCGTGCAGGCGACGGTGCTGGAGAACCTGAAGTTCGGCCTCCACTACCGCAGCGCCATCCAGATCAACTTCGATGGCAAGGCGGACTTCCAGAACATCCCGGCGGAGTTCCAGAGCCGCCTGAAGGACCAGAGCGCTCGCGCGGACGTCGTGCTGCCGTCCACCGTGACGGCGGGTCTGTCGTACTCGCCCATGGACCGGCTGCTGCTGGCCTTCGACGCGAGCTGGGTGGACTGGTCCACCTTCTCCGAGCTGGCCATCCGCTTCGATGACTCGTCCATCGACAACCCGCTGCCCAAGCGCTGGCACGCGAAGTGGAAGTACGCCCTGGGCGCGGAGTACGGCGTCACGCCGGCGCTCAACGTGCGCGCGGGCTTCGTGTACGACCCGTCGCCCAGCCCCAACAACACGCTGACGCCGGACCTGCCGGACGCGAACCGCATCAAGGCCACGCTGGGCCTGGGCTACGCGTTCAATCCCTTCCGCGCGGACCTGGGCTACCAGTTCGTCGCGTTGGTGGACAAGGACAGCACCGCGCCGGGCATCCCCGGGACGTACTCCGGTTCGGCGCACGTGTTCGGCCTGACGCTGGGCTTCTCGCCCCAGTAGTCAGCAACCGCTCATCCTGAAGCACCGGACGCCCGGCCCCTTCCCTCGTGGAAGGGCCCGGGCGTTTCGCTTACGGTGCCGGCCGTGAGCACTTCCAAGCCCGGCCGCAACGACCCGTGCCCCTGTGGCAGCGGGAAGAAGTACAAGGCCTGTCATGCCGCCGAGGACCGCGCGAAGGCCGCGCCGCCTCCTTCCGCCGCCCCCGCCCATCCACTGAAGCAGGACCTGGAGGGCGCCATGGCCCTGCTAGGCGACGCGGACGTGTCCCGCCTGTCCGGTGCCCTGGAGCACCTGGGCGTGCTGCTCGCCGCGGCGGGCGCCCAACCGGGGCTGCGCTACGACGAGAAGGCCTTCAGCGAGCACGTGGGCCAGGCGCTGGCGAAGCTCGCGGCGGAAGAGGGCCTGGACGCGATGGAGGCCCGCGACCGGCTGCGCGTGGGCGTGGTGCGGGAGCTGGGTACGCGAAGCTTCCAGGAGAAGCTGGGCGCGGGACTGCTCGCGCAGGCGGCCCGGAGCGGGCGCACGCCGGAGGAGCGGCGGGCGCTGTGCGTGGGCGCGCTCCTGGCCACGGCGGCGAAGAAGACGGGCCGGGTGCGCCCGGAGGACAACCCGGTGCTGGACGTGGTGTTCGACGTGCAGTTCCGCGAGTGGAGCCAGAAGCACGCGGAGGTGGTGCGCAAGTACGAGGCGCTCATCGCCGGCATGGCGCCGGAGGCCCTTACGCCCGAAGCCGCGGAGGCCCTGCGCAAGGCGGAGGCCGGAGAGCTGGACGCGCTGGTGAAGCACGTGCAGGCGGACCCCGCGCTGGTGGAGCGCATCTCCCGCGAGGCGAAGGAGCGCGCGCAGCGGGTGGAGGCGAAGCTGCGCGACCCGGCCACGCCGTCCGTCTTCTCGCCCGACGAGGAGCTGTGGCTCACCTGTTCGCTCTGGGAGCCCCTGCGCGCGATGAAGTCGCCGCCCGGGGATGCGCAGGGACGGCGGGAGGTCATCGCGGGGCTGCTGCGCGCGGTGAAGGTCGCGGTGGATCCGGACTTCCTCGAAGGGATGCTGGAGCGGCTGCGCGCGGGGGCGAAGGACCCGGCCGCGGACGAGCCCACGCGCGAATGGCTCACCGACGCGGCCATCGCCTTCGAAGCGGAGCCGGCGCGACTGGTGCTTGCGGCGCTGCTCACCGCGCGGCAGGAGGCGCGGGGACGGAGCGCGGAGGAGATGGTGGCGCTCGCGGACCTGAAGGCCCTGCCCGCGTGGACGCCGGAGCAGTTGGAGCCCTACCGGCAGCTCCTGGAGAAGGAAGGCCGCGCGGGCGGCGCCGAGCGGATCCGCCGCGCTCAGGAGTGGCTGCGCGAGCACCCGGTGAAGCTGGACGCGGAAGGCTAGATGAAGAGCGCCTTCGCGGTCTGCTGAAGGCGCTCCGTGCCCATGCGCATCAGCAGGCCCTTGAGGCCGGGCTGGCTGAGCAGGTGCCGTTCGAACGCGGCGCGCTCCAGGCGCAGCACCACGCAGTCCGTCCGCGTGCGCACCGTCGCGGACACGGGCTTGTCCAGCAGCAGGGAGATTTCACCGAACACGTCTCCCTCGCGCAGCTCCGGCAGCGCCACGGTGCGGCCCGACGGCTGCTCCAGCGACGGCAGGCACTGGCCGCGCAGCAGCAGGTAGAAGGCATCCCCGGGCTGCCCCTGCGTGAGCAGCACCTGGCCCGCGGGGATGGCGCGCAGGTCGAACTCACGCGACATGGTGAGCTTGAGCTCGGGGGACAACTTGTTGAACAGGGGGCTCGTCCGCAGCAGGTTCTCCACCAGCCGGCGCCGGTAGAAGGCCTGCACCGCGACGTCCACTTCCGGGTGCGTGGTGAGGAGGCGGGCCAGGTGGTCGCGTTTGAACTCCAGCAGCACGGAGCGCTCCGTCACCTCCACGCTGGCGAGCCTGGGCCCTTCTGATACCAGCGCCACCTCGCCGAAGAACTGTCCCTGCCCCAGCGTGGCCACGACCTGGCGCGCGTTGCCTTCCACCCGCCGCGCCACCTCCGCCCGCCCTTCCACCAGCGCGAACATCGAATCGCCCGCCGCGCCCTCCTCCACCACCTTCTGGCCCGGCCAGAAGGCGCGCACCTCCAGCGCCTCCACGAGCGCCACGAAGGACTCGCGTCCCACCCAGGACAGGATGGGCACGCCCGGGTCCGTGCCTTCCGGAACCAGGGCGAGCGACGGGGCCGGAGCACCGGGGGCCAGGGCAAAGCGCTCCGCCAGGGTCCGCACCGTCTGGGGCCGAGCCCCCCGGAGTCCCCGCGAGAGCACGGTGGCGGCCACCGCGCGAAGCAGGTCCCCCGCCTGGGTCCAGGCGAGCGCCGCGTCGTCGTAGGCGCGGGCGGCTTCGGGGGTGCGCTCCAGCCACTCCAGCAATTCGGCCACGCGCTGGTGACCTTCCGGGTCACCCGGGGCGGCACGCAGGGCCTCCTGGTAGCCGGCCAGCGCCGCTTCCAACTGCCCCTGCGCGGCCAGGGCCGCTGCCTGCGCCTTCAAGGACCGCGCGTGTGGGGTGTCCACCATGAGGGCCCTCTGTATCCCAGGAGCCCGGCGCACGCACGCGCCCGGGGGTCCTGGCGAGGTGTCACTGGACACCACCTGGCAGGGGGGCCCCTTGCCACGTCAGGAATGACTTCACGGGAAGGTCACCTGTCGGGCGTCGGCATCTTCCGCTGACACGATGCGCGCCAGGAGCATGCCCATGACCCCATTGACGCCAGAGGATGGCGACCTGCTTGTGCGGTACGGACACCTCTACGACGACCTCCTCCACTCGATCCACGTCGACTTCTCAGATCGGAGACAGATCATCGGATGGGCTGAAGTTGTCTTCTATGCGCGCGAAGCAGGGGGTGGACCAAAGGGAGTTTATATACGCTTGCGCTTCCTCAATGTGATGGCATTCCAGTTCACCGAGGGCAACATAAGCTATCAGGTGATCGACAATGGCGTCCGCATCAGTTGGAAGGACGGACTTGTCACCCTGGACTTGGATCCAGGGCCCAATGGCATTGATGAGCCCATTCCGGACCGTGTCTCGGAGTTCTTCATCACCGCGAAGGCTTGCGAGTGGGAGGAGGAAGCCATCCCATGAGCAGCGAAGACATCGCGAAGGGAAGCATGCAACTGACCCGATTGACGCCAGAAGATGGCGACGTGCTCGAACGGTACGGACACCTCTACGACGACCTCCTCCACTCAATCCACCTCGACTTCTCGGACCGGACGCAGCGCATCGGCTGGGCGGAGGTCATCTTCCTTGCACGCAAAGAGGGTGGCGATCCCAGGGGAGTCCACGTCCGGCTGCGCTTCCTGGATGTCAGGGCGTTCCAATTCACCGAGGGCAACAGCAGCTATCTGGTGGTCGACGATGGCGCCCGCATCACCTGGAAGGAAGGACTCGTCACCCTGGACCTGGACCCCGGTCCCAATGGCATTGATGAGCCCATCCCGGACCGTGTCTCGAAGTTCTTCATCACCGCGAAAGCTTGCGAGTGGGCGGAAGAACCCATTCCGGAGTGAGTGACTTCAACTGCTCAGCGCCCGCACCCGCTCCGCCAGGCTCTGCGTGAAGAGGCGGAAGATGCGCAGGGCCGCGGCCTCGTGCGTCTCCAGGAAGTACTGGAAGTCCGTCCGGGTCACCCTGAGCGCGCGCACCACCGTATGCGCTCGCACGTGCGCGGACACCGGCCCGTCGAGGATGAGCGAAATCTCTCCCAGGAACGCGCCCGGCCCCAGCATGTTGAGCTGGCGCGCTTCAGGGCCCGGGCCGGTGGACACACTCACCATGCCCTCCAGCAACACCACCAGCCCTCCGCCCTTCGCGCCCTTCTCCAGCACCGTCGTCCCCGCCGGCACCAGCACCGGCCGCGCCAGCCGGTACAGGTCGCGCATGTCTTCCAATGACAGACCATCGAAGATGGGAATGGCTTTCAGATAGCCATAACCATCCACCACCGGCGGCGCCTTCTCCGCCGCGACGCCCCCCTCCGGCGGCGACGCGAGCCCCATCTGCCGCAACAGCCGGGACTGCTCCGCCTGGAGCATCGCCGCCCCCGCGCCCGTCGCGTGCTTGAGGCCGTCCGCCAGCAACACCAGCGCGCGCCACGTCGCGCCCTCGGCGTCCAGCAGCGAGCTCATCCGCAGCACCGCCTCCGGGCGCTGGGCATCGTCCGTGGGAACCGCTCGCAGCATCTCCAGCTCCGCGTGCGTGTTGCCCAGCATGTGGAACACCTCCGCGGCCTCCATCGGTCGGTTCATGCGCCCCAGCAGATGCGCCAGCGACTCGCGCGCGCCCAGTGCCTGGTACAACGCCAGCGCCTGCTCCAGCGAACCCGCGCGCTCGAAGGCCGCCGCCGCACGGGCCTGCTCGCCCACCCGCAGCCAGGCCTCCGCCGCCAGCAGCGGCGCTCCCGCCTGCTCGTACATGGGCGCCGCGGCCCGGTCGTCACCGTCCGCCTCCAACAACCGCGCCGCTCCGGCGAAGTCGCGCGCCTGACGCAGCACCTCCACCAACGTGTCGCGCGTCGCGGCGGGCACCACCAGCGCCTCCTCCAGCACGCGCTCCCGGTGGCCCGCCGCCATCGCCTCGTAGGCGCGAACCGCGTCCTCCACCGCGCCCTGCATCACCCGCGCCCACACCAGCCGGGTGGCACTGGAACCGGGTCCCCCGCCCACGTCGCTCAGGTTCGAATCCATTGGAGTCACGGCCTTGTCGTTCCTCCCGGACACGCGGCGGAAAAGGGGTGTCACGCCTGCGTCCGGGACCCCATCTCCGTAGCATCCTGAAACAGGGAAAGCCAGCCATCACCGGTAACAACGGCAGGCATTGAACACCTGGGTTCGCACCGAACACGGGCCCCGTTTCAGAGGGCAGCCGGCGACGCGGGGAGCCCATCCGAACCTGAGAGGTTGGGAAGACGATGCGATGAATCACGGCACTTTGGGGCTGCTGTCGCAGGCGAAAGGGATTCCGCACCTTCGGTGCTCCCTACCCCAGGGCCCCTACCCAAGGTGTCATCCCAGATGAAGCTGCTTCCCGCCGCCTTCCGTTCTCTCAGTGAATTGGAATTCCGTCCCATGCGCCGCGCACCGGCCGCCGCCGCAGGGTGGTTCTGCCTGCTGATGCTCGCGTCGGGGCGCGTCGGAGCCACCGAACCCGAGGTGCCCCAGCCGCCTCCCGCACCCGCCCCCGTCCAGAGC
>NZ_RAVZ01000287.1 GCF_003611635.1 Corallococcus terminator
CCCCTGCCCCTGGACGCCCTCTGCCAGGAGACCTGCTCCACCGACGCCGAGTGCCCCTCCGGCCTCCTCTGCGTCGCAGCCGGGGACGCTCCCGCCCGGTGCCTGCTGCCCACGCTCCAGGCGGGGACCTACGGGGCTGCGTGCTCGGAGGACGCCGCGTGTGGCGCACAGGGCGTGTGCGCCCGGCTGGAGGTGGAGGGGGATGACGCCTGCCGCTGCTTCACCCCCTGCGAAGCCATCTCCGACCCCCTGCCTTCCGACGACGGCCCACCGGTTGAGAGCGGAGGCTGCGCCGCGGCCCCCGGGTCCCTGGGCGCGCTCACCCTGACCGTGCTGATGGGGCTCCTGCGGCGACAGCCCCGGTGCAGGATTCCAGCAGGTCGGTCAAAGTCTGACTCCGCGTGAAACCACCCACAAAACCGCAAATGTAGGCGCAACTCCGCAAGTAGGGGGCCGACAATCAGGCATAACGGTTTTCGGCAATCGCGAGGTTCTCCACATGGGTGACTACCGGATCAAGTCGGGCGACACGCTGGGCGCGCTGGCCAAGCGGTTCAACACCGACGTCGGCTCGCTGATGAAGGCGAACCCGAACATCAAGAACGCCGACCTCATCTACGCGGACGCCAAGCTCACCATCCCGGGCGCCAAGGACGAGTTCCAGGCGGAAGGCGCGGGCCCCAAGGGTCCGGACCTGACCGGCGGCACCCAGCAGACCCAGGGCTCCAGCGGCGCCGAGCCCGTGGGCGAGATGCCTCCCGGTCAGGTCGGTGACTGGATCAAGCAGGCGACGGACATCCTCAAGGCGAACGGCATCCCGGCGGACAAGATGAACCCGCAGGACATCGCGAAGATCATCGAGCACGAGTCCAGCGGCAACCCGAACGCCATCAACAACTGGGACTCCAACGCGCAGAAGGGCACGCCTTCCATCGGCCTGATGCAGACCATCCAGCCGACGTTCGACGCGCACAAGCTCCCCGGCCACGACAACATCCGCAACCCGGTGGACAACATCATCGCGGCCGTCCGCTACTCCATCGAGCGCTACGGCTCGGTGTCCAACGTCCCCGGCATCAAGGGCCTCAACGGCGGCGGCGCCTACGTCGGTTACTGACCGGCGCTCCACCCCCGAAGCAGCACCGCGCCCCGCGGTGGAAGGCGGTCCCCCGAAAAGAGGGACTTCGTCTCCCACGCGGGGCGTCGTCTTTTTCCGGCATGCCGCGCGGAGCGGAAGCCTCAGCCTCCGTGCAGCCCGGAGCGGTTGTGCGGTCCACCCGCGCTCTTGATGTGGATCTGGCTGGGCGCCTTCTTGCGGCCCCGGATCCCGGTGCCGCGGTTGTTGCGCTTGGGGCCGTGGTCGCCCGCAGCGGGGCCCAGTGTCACGCGCTTCAGGTCCTTCTGCCGCAGCAGCTCCGCCTCGTCGTCGTGCGCCAGCGTCTTGCGGCCCTTGCTGGCCTGCACACTGGGTTGGGCCGCATGGGCACCCACGCGCCGCTTCTCCTTGATTCCCGCCATCAGGGTCCGCACGGACATAGAGGTCCTCCTTGTCTTCAAGAGGTAGGGACCCGGGGTGGGGGATGCCATCCCTGGCGACGGACGGGGCGAGGGCTGCTCGCGGTGCATGCAGGGAGTGGGGGCTCGTCCTGGCGGGATGTCAGGGGACACGTCGGGCGGCGCTCACCGGCGCGGAGTCCCGGCAGGCACGTGGGCCGCGCGGACGAACCCCACTGACTTCAGGTGAGGTCGTCGTTGCTGCGGCGCGCGCGCTTCTTCGCCTTGGGCTTGCTCGGCTTGGCTTCCGGCCGGGCCTTCTGCTGGCGCGTGGTCTCCGGCGGGAACAGCCAACCGTCCTCGGGGCGGGGCGCGGTGGCGTTCACCACCGGGTCCAGGTGCTGACCCCGGCAACCCCGGCACCAGGACTGCGGACGGCGCTGGCCCCGGCTCATGATGCGGAAGCCGAAGTCCTGCTCCGTGGGTCCCGTGTGGCCGCAGCGCGGGCAGCGCGTCAGCGACGTCGTGCCCGTCTCCTTGGCCTTCTCCCGCCCGTGCTCCACCACCAGCGCCAGCGCCGCCGCGAAGCCCAGCTTGCGCTCCGTGGACACGTGGAACTGACGCGCGCGCTTGCGGCTGCCCATCACGGGCAGGAGGTCGAGTCCCCCCAGCAGGTTGCGCTGCTCCAGGACTCGCGACGACGACGATGGCGGGGTCGAGTGGCTCACGCGATCATTCATACGGGAGGGGTCTGACATGGACGGTTCGCGCGCCTGCCCGCCAGGTCCCCCTCCGTTGGGAGGTCTGGACACATGTTCAGTAACTCCGGGCACTTGGCGGCTATTTCCGCTGGTGGGCGGCCGGAGGTGGGGGCGTCAGGGGCCTGGGCACGGCTGGTTGGACGCCGCGAACGGCCGGGGGGATGAGCACCTTGGGGCTGCCCTCCCATCACCCAACCCGAGGTGTGCCATGGCCCAGTTCCATGAAAGCGAAGCCGAGAAGCAGGCCCGCCACGAGCGGCGCCACGATTCCCACCTGCGAGCCACCTACGCGGCCTTCCTCCTCCACCTGGAGGAGGTGAGCGGCCTGCCCCGCAACCTCGCCGAGTGCGCCGCCGTGTCGGTGCTGACCACCCTGGAGCGCCGCGTCTTGCCGGATGGGGCGCGCAACCTGGAGGCGCAGTTGCCCCGCCTGCTGGTGGCCTTCCTCCCGCCCGCGGAGGAGCGTCCCGCCCGGCTCCAGCGCTTCGGTCGGGAGGAGTTCATCGAATCCGTCGCGGAGGACCTGAAGATGCCGGTGGACCGCGCGGAGCTGGTGATCCGCGCGGTGCTGCGCGCGTTCCAGGATCAAATCACGGAGGGCGAGGCGGACAAGTTCGCCAGCAACCTCCCCGCGGACCTCCAGGCCCTGTGGCGCCTCACGCAGTAGGCGAGGCACCCCGATTCCCCGCGTGGCGGTGGCTACTCCACGGGGCCGCTGCCCGCGCCGTCCCCGGTGGTGAACACGGGGGTTCCCCCGGGGAGGCTGGGGTCGTGCGGGAGGCTGCCGCGCGGGCTGCGCAGGTAGACGAAGGGCGTGGCGAACAGGAAGTTGCTCACGCGCGACGTGTAGATGTCCGCGTAGCGCTCCACCTGCCGCGCCAGGTGGCTCTTGTCATTGCCGGCGCGGGTAAGCAGGCCCCAGTGCGGATTGGACAGCTCCCCGGCCGCGCGCGCCATGGGCCCCAGCTCCGCGTCCAGGGCCTCTGTCTCCGCGCGCAGCTCGGTGAGGCGGGTGACCAGCTCGCTCTCGGTCGTGTCGGTGCGGGGGCCGTACTGATGGCGGCGGCGCTGGAGCTCCAGCCGGACCTGACAGCTCTCATCCTCCAGGCGCTCCTTCTTGAGCATGCGCTCGCCGATGCGCACCTCCGTGGCGCGGAACGCGGCGATGGAGCGCACCTCGTCCTCCAGCTCGCGCAGGATGAGCGCGGTGCGCCAGCGCAGCACGTTCTTGGTGACGTGCACGTCGCCGAACATGTGGTCGCCCACGTAGAGGATTTCGTCACCGGACAGGCCCAGGTGCCGCTCCAGCTCCAGCGCGCTGCCGCCGAAGTAGGGCTTGCTGCGGTTGAGCGGGCCGGAGTGGGGACGCAGGAGCGCTTCCCCGTTGGCCTCCACCACCTCGAAGAGGGTGGAGCGGGTGGTGAAGAACTCCGGCTTGCGCGCGCTGACGATGACGACGTCGAAGAGCTGGCGCCAGGTCATGCCCTCGGGCAGGTGCTTGTCGAAGGCGAAGTGCATCATGGGCTCGGTGTAGGCCCATTCGCTGTTGGTGATGAGCAGCAGCTTCTTGCCGGCGTTCTTCTGGTCCAGCAGCGCGAGCGGCGTCTCCGGATCATCGATGACGTAGCGCTCGGGGTCCGCGATGATTTCGGCCTTGAGGCGCCCCTGCATGTGCGTGGCGTCCAGGTTCTTGCGCACGTGCTCGTAGAGGTCCACGTAGCCCATGGGACCGGGGAGCTGGCCAGCGTCCAGGCGGTCCACGAGCTGCGCGTAGATGCACGCCTCCGAGAGGGAGAAGAGCGTGTTGAGGAACACCCAGCGGCGGTCGGCCAAGTCGATGATGGTGCGGTTGTAGGCCTCGCGCTGCGCGTCGAAGTCCATGGGCTTGCTGCCATGGAGGGCCTTCTTCACGAAGCCGAAGCGGTTGGCCTTGAGCAGGTTGCCCTTGGCGGTGTCGATGATGAGGCCGCGGATGGCGAGCATCGGGTCGAACGTCAGGTCGGCGACGGGCCAGCCCTGCTCGACGAGCCGGTCGCGGATGTACTCGTAGGCGCGGCGCTCCCACGCTTCCACGCGATAGTGGATGAGCGTGTAGTCCATGTCGTAGCCCACGGCCTTGATGGCTCGCATGTTGAGGGTGCGGTTGCAGAACAGGCCACGCTCGGGCGGGGGACCGGAGTATTGAGAACGCATGGGGTGAAGGCTTGCCAATCCCCGAGCGCAAAGTCGAGTGGCCCGTGCATTCCGTTGGTTCGTGGGCAGGGCCTGGGTCGTCCAGATGTCGGAATGATGGGATACGGGTGACGCGCGCGACACGAGGGGCTGGCGGCGGGCGCGATGCGAAGGACAGGTGCACGGTGGAAATGACGCGACGGTTCAGTGGAGCGGTGGTGGCGCTGGCGGTGCTGCTGGTGTCGGGCGTGGCGGGGGCGGAGGAGGCCTGGGACACGGTGGCCACGGAGCCCTTCGTGGTGAAGGTGCGGCCACGCCCGGGGACCAAGGCGAAGGACATCTGGGCGGAAGGCGAACTGAAGGCGAGCGCCGCGCAGGTGCAGGCGACGCTGGAGGACATGGAGTCCTATCGGCTGTTCATGCCGTACGTGAAGGAGTCGCGGGTGGTGAAGCCCACGGACGACGGCGGTCGGCTGACGTACACGCGGTTGGATCTGCCGGTGGTGTCCTCGCGCGACTACATCTGCCACGTGGTGACGGAGTCGAAGGTCGCGCCGGATGGGACGGGCGTGTACGAGCAGCACTGGAAGGCGGAGCCGGACGCGTTTCCCGCGAGGCGCGACGTGGTGCGCCTGCGGCTGAACGAGGGGAGCTGGAAGGTGGAGTCGAGGGGCGAGGGGAAGTCCTGGGTCGTGTACAAGTTCACGGTGGACCCTGCGGGCTCCATCCCCGGGTTCCTGGCGAACGTGGGGCAGAAGGACGCGGTGGTGGACACGCTGCGCGCGGTGGAGAAGCGCGCGAAGTCGCTGACGGTGCCGCCCCCGGCGAAGTAGTGCCTGTTTCTACCGGCCGGAGCCCGCGCCGCGCCGCCGGCCCTTCTTCAAGAAGTCGATGAGGGCCTTGAGCTTCGGCGTCACCTGGGACCGGCTCGGGTAGTAGAGGAAGAAGCCGGGGAGGGCGGGGCAGTACGGTTCGAGCACGCGCACGAGGCGTTTGTCGGCCACGAACCTCTGCACGCGGGTCTCCGGCAGGAAGCCGAGTCCCAGGCCGTCCACCGCGGCGTCCACCATGAAGTCCACGTCGTCGAGTGACACGCGCCCGTGGACCGCGACCTCGATGCGCTTTCCTCCGTCCACGAGATCCCAGCGGGAGACGCCTCCATGCGTCCGGCTGAGGTAGTTGATGCAGTCGTGGTCGCGCAGCTCGCGCGGGTGTCGGGGCTTGCCGTGCGTCGCGAAGTACGACGGTGAGCCCACCACGGTCATGCGGATGTCGTTGCTCACCTGGACGGCGATCATCTCGCGGTCCAGCAATTCGCCAATGCGAATGCCCGCGTCGAAGCCTCGCTTCACGATGTCGATGAGCGCGTCGTCCAGATGGATCTCCACCTGGATGTCGGGATGGGCCGCGAGGAAGTTCGCCAGGTGGGGCGCGAGCACCTCCTGGTAGCCGTAGCGGGGCACGGTCAGCTTCAGGACCCCTGCGGGGCGGTCGCGCAGTTCGCCCAGGGATTCAAAGGCTTCGTGCACGCCCTTCATCGCGGGTTGAAGCCTGTCGAGGAAGTGGGCCCCCGCCTCGGTGAGCCCGACGCTGCGCGTGGTGCGCTGGAGGAGCCGCACGCCGACGCGTTCCTCGAGCACCCGGAGGCTCTGGCTCACCGCCGAGGGAGTGACGCGGAGCTGCTTCGCCGCGGCGGTGAAGCTTCGTTTCTCCGCCACCGCGAGGAGCGCCGTGAGGCCCGAAAGGTCGTCGCGCATTCTTTAGCATAACTACAAAGCGCATCCAGATACGACGTGTTTCGGGGCGGAGTCGGGGACCGTAGCTTGTGGGCCATGGAGGACGTCATGAGCGCACAGCAGGGCAGGGTCTGGTTCGTCACGGGTTCGTCGTCGGGGTTCGGTCGCTGCATCGTGGAGGAGGCGCTGGCGAGGGGAGAGCGCGTGGTCGCGACGGCGCGGGATCCGCGCACGCTCGCGGATCTGGTGGCCCGCGCTCCCGACCGCGTCCTCGCGGTCCGGTTGGATGTCACGAAGGCGGACGAGGTCCGGAGCGCCGTCGCGGCGGCCACGGAGCGTTTCGGCGGCATCGACGTGTTGGTGAACAACGCGGGCTACACCCTTCTGGGCGCGGTGGAGGAGACGAGCGACGAGGAACTCCGGGCCGCGTTCGAGCCGCTGTTCTTCGGCGCGGTGGCGATGACGCGCGCCGTGCTCCCCCAGATGCGTGAGCGTCGCTCGGGCACCATCGTGCAGCTCACGAGCGCGTCCGGGTTCGCCACCTACCCGGGCACGAGCGCGTACAGCGCGGCGAAGCATGCGCTGGAAGGGCTGTCGGAGGCGCTCTCGAAGGAGGTCGGGCCGTTGGGCGTGCGGGTGCTGATCGTCGAGCCGGGCATGTTCCGCACGAACCTGCTCGGCCCGTCGTACCGCGCGATGCCGGCGATGGCGGCGTACGCCGAGACGGTCGGACCGATGCGCACGTATGCGACGCAGTCCGACGGTCAGCAGCCCGGTGACCCCGCCAAGGCCGCGCGCGCCATCGTGGAGGCCGTGGCTTCGGGCTCCACGACGTTGCGACTCCCCCTGGGCGCGGACGCCGCGGACGCCATTCGCGAGAAGCTGGCGCAGGTGCTGTCGGACGTGGAGCGCACGGAGCCGATCGCTCGCGCGACGGCGTTCTGATTTCGGAGCAGGAACGGACCAGGAACCGCAGGTCCGTACCGTGTTTCCGCATCCGGTCTCGGGCCCAATGCCGTCATGAGCACGAACCAGGCTTCCTCCCACCGCGGGCTTGACGCCCTGCTGACGCCCCAGAACAGCGTGCTGGTGTTGATCGACCACCAGCCCTTCCAGTTCGCCAACCTGCACAGCCACGAACCGACGATGGTGTTGAACAACGTCGTAGGCCTGGCCAAGGCGGCCAAGGTCTTCAATGTGCCGACGCTCCTGACCACCGTGCTCGAGGAGCGCGGCGGCTATCTGGTCAAGGGGCTGCAGGACGTGTTCCCCGACCAGAAGCCCATCGACCGCACCTTCATCAACACCTGGGAAGACAGCCGCGTGGTGGACGCGGTGAAGAAGACAGGGCGAAAGAAGCTGGTGCTCGCCGCGCTGTGGACCGAAGTCTGCCTGGCCATGCCCGCGATCCAGGCGGCGGGCGAGGGCTATGAGGTCTATGTCGTCACCGACGCCTCGGGGGGCGTCAGCCGCGAGGCGCATGACATGGCGGTGAGGCGCATGCAGATGGCGGGCGTGACGCCCCTCACCTGGATGTCGGTGATCTCCGAATGGCAGCGCGACTGGGCCCGCGAAGCCAGTGCCGCCGGTCTCGCTGGTGTGCTCGCCGAGCACGGCGGTGGCAGCGGCGTGGCCTTCGCCTGGGAGCTGCAACTGCTGGCAGGCCGACCCGGTAAGGGCGTCTGAACGAGCGGCCTTCCCGGGTTCGGGGGGATGACTCTCCTCCGGATTGCTGACAACGTTCTCCTGAGCGATGGAACCCCCGCCGTCAGGGGACTCGGGAGAACGCTGCCGTGGAGACACGCGCTGAACGGCTGAGCCCGCTGCCGGAGAACGTGGTGGGCGTTTCCGTCGTTCGGCGGAAATGGAATGGGATCTGCGTGGATGTGAACGAGATCCGCTCTTCGGGCCCCACCGAGCACTCCCTGTGCCTGGAAAGCCACACGCGACTGAGCGCGCTGCTGGAGGAGGTGGGCTCGCCCTGCGAGCCCCGTTTGCGCGAAGGCAAGCCCTGCGAAATCGGTTACGTCCCCCGGCAGATGAACATCATGCCCGCGGGCATGCCGCTGTGGGGCTACAGCGCCAATTCGCGCATGGTGCGCGATGCCGTGCTCCTCTTCGACCTGCCAACGCTGGGCGAGCGCCTGGGCCAACCCCTGGGCACAGCCGACCTGGATGCGCCGCGGTTGCGCTTCGCCGATGACCGCCTCTGGACGCTGGTGAGCCTGCTCGCCGACGTGGTGGATGACGACGACCCCGCCACCCAGCTCTACGGGGACGGGCTGACCGCCGCCATCTTCGCCGTGCTGGGCTCGCGCCGTGGGGACGGCCCATCGACGCGCAAGGGCCTGGCGCCGTGGCAACTGCGACGGGTGATCGACTTCCTGGAGTCGCGCCTGCCGGAGCGGGTCGAGTTGTCAGCATTGGCCGCACTGGTGGACCTGTCGCAAGCGCACTTCAGCCGCGCCTTCAAGGCGTCCACCGGCATGGCGCCGTATCAATGGCAGTTGCAGGCCCGCCTCAAGCGCGCGCAGACGATGCTGTTGACGACGCCGGCCTCGCTGGAGCAGGTCGCCGAAGCGACGGGCTTCGCCGATGCCGCGCACTTCGGCAAGGCCTTCCGGCGGGCTCATGGCACCACGCCCGCGATGTGGCGGCGGGAGCGGAAGCGCTGAACGAGGAGCGTCAGACCCGCTTGCGGTGGGTCTCCAGATAATGCCAGACCCCGGCCGCCAGGGCTCCGGCCGCGATGCAGATGGCAATGCTGATTCCCGTGTTGCCGGCCCGCTGGCCGAACATGGCCCCCACCACGACGCCGAAGAGGATTCCCCAGACAAGCTTGTTGGACATGTGCTCCTCCGAAAGGAATGAGCTGCTCCTTCCTCACCGGAAGGAGGCCATGCGGAACTTGAGGCTGGAGACCTTCGCACCCCCGGCGTAGCTCTTCGACGGCGTGCCCTGGCAGTTCGGCTTCGTGCGCATCGAGGAGATGGCCTGCTTCGAGCCAACACTGAGCGACCTCGCCGTGAAGACGCTGCCGTCCATGAAGGTATCGATGGGTCGTCATCTCGTCCGCTCCATGCATGAGTGCTGCCCTCGGGGGCAGCCATCTCAAACTAGGTGCGGAGGTGGAATGGGGCATATCCCCAGGCCGCCCCGGCGTCCCGTCGTCACGGTGGCCTTTCGGCGGCCCAGGGACTGGACGGTCTCCTGGGGGGCTGGTGGGGCCCGGAGCTAGGAGGTCGGAAACCGCACGTCGGGAAGGACGAGGAACCGCGTGCCTTCCGCGTCCAGGAGTTCCAGCGTGTAGACGCCGAGGGCTTCTGTTGTGGATGCCGGTGCTTCCACGATGATCTGGGCCCTTTCGCTTGCTGTGCTGGGGGCGACTTGAAGCACCTGCAAGGTCGGGAGGACTTGAGGCTGGAGGGCGCCCAGGCTTGCGAGAAGGTCCCTGCCTGGCAGCGACACTCCTTCGGGGAGCTCGATGAGCACCGCGATCCGCTGTGAAGAGCGAAAACTCCTGATCCGAAAGTCCGCTTTGTTGTTCACGGAGGCTGATGATGCCGGAGCGTTGAGTCTCAGGGTCGCGACGCCTTGAGCATTCATGAGGCCCGAGGACAGCAGCGTGGAGAGTTCCACGGTGCACCGACACGTTTGTTGTGGCATCGGCGAGGTTGCGTCTGACGCCAAGACCTCAGCGGACGCAAGAAGTGGAAGGAGGAAGAGAAGCATTCGCCCTCACGCTAATTCTCGTAGTCTCGCAACACGGACTTGACTTCGATCTGGTTGAAGAGGACCGCGTTGTCGTAGTAGCTGCTGTTGAGGCGGGGAAGTCCTTTCTGACGCTCGTTCTGCGTCCAGAACTGAAAGCAGACGGGATGGGTTTCACCGGTCTTCTTCTGCCGAAGCTGGGTGAGATGACCGTAGACCCGTTCGGCGCTGATGTATAATTCACCCGTGAGCGTGTCACCATCCCTGACGCCTTTACTGCCATAGACCCAGATGGCAATCCGTCCCTCACGAACGGTCACATTCCCATTCCGTGGCCCCTGGCGATCGAACATGCCGTCCAGCATGGCGCCATAGACGCCCAGTTTCTTCATGGCTGCGACCGACGCTTCCGGGCAGTTTTCGAAGGGAGGATCGGGACGATCCATCATGGGCGGATTGCTGGCGCAAGCCATTCCCATACAGGCCGAAGCCATGACGGCCTTGAGCGGACGGTTCGGCTTCAGGGGCGGTGCGACAGGGGCTGAAACAGTGGGTTTGGAAGTCACAGGTGAGCGTTCCTCGGGAGGCGTCGCCACGGGGGCAACGGTCGCCAATGGAGGGCCCGTGGTCAGCGGGGCAGCGACAGGAACACTGTGCGATCGCTCCGGCGGACTCGCCAGTTTATGACCACTGGAGGTGGATGGAGGTGATTGAACCCCTGGGGTTGTATTTCGAGTCCAGGCCCCGGACAGGACCTCCCAGGTTCCAGAGCCCGTGACCAGGAGCATCAGGCACACAATCAGGCTGATCAGCCCCGTTCCCCCGAAAGACTGGAGCCAACTCGCGGGACGGATCAACGGCAGCAGCGCCACGGGCTCCGTCTCCGCCGTCCGGTAGGGCTGGGACGGCCATTCCGGGCGCCGGATCCGTCCGGGCTCGTCCCCCGGCATCTCGTGGAAGAGCCGCGCCTCGAACGCCGCACCGTCGGAGAGCAGCCCCTCCACAATCTCCGCATGTGCCTGCACGCCCGTGCGCGGCCGCCGCTCCGGCTCCTTCTCCAACAACCTCAGGATGGCCGCGGCGAGCGGCACGGGCACCTGGGGATTGATGGTCCGGGGCGACGGCGGCAGCCGCTGGGTGATGGCCACGGTGAGCAGGTCCGGCGTCAGCTCGGGAGAGAACGGGTAGTGCCCGGTGGCCGCGCGGTACAGGCACACCCCCAGCGCGTACAGGTCATCCGCCTCCGTGTACGGATAGCGCACCTCCGGTTGCCGCCAGTGGAGCTGCTGGAAGCGGATGGCCTCCGGGCTGCGCAGGTGGAGCGTGCCCGGGGGCAGGGTGGTGGTGGTGAGGGTGGTGGCCCCCGCCTGGTCCCCGGCGCCGAAGTCGATGAGCACCGGCACGTGGCCCGGCTCGCGGATGAGGATGTGCTCCGGCTTGAGGTCGCGGTGCAGCACGCCCCGCGCATGCAACACGTCGAGCGTCATCGCCACGGAGCCCCCCACCATGGCGAGCTGCCGGAACGTGGGATTGGAGGCCTCCGCCCAGGTGTGCAGCGCCACCCCTTCCACGCAGTCCATGACGAAGTACGGCAGCCCGTCGATGGGGTCCGGCCAGCGCCCGGTGGCGTGGACGCGGACCACCTGGGGATGCCACGCCCGGTCCAACAGCAGCGACATCTCCCGCAGCGCCCGCGCTGGATCCGGATGCAGCGACAGCTTGAGCGCGAAGCTCCTGCCCGGCCCCTCCAGCGGTTCGACCCGGTAGACCGCCCCGTACCCACCCACACCCAACGTCCCGAGCACGCGCCAGCGCCCCACCTCCGTGCCGGGTTGGAGCGCCGCCGGGAACACCTGTGACCGTTCTGGAACCATCAACCTCCAGGGTCCCATGGATTCGACTCAACCTGAAAGGTCATCTTCGGACTTCCAGTCCGTGAGGCCCGGGAGCACATGTGCTCTCACGTCAGGAAGTCTCGCCCTGGGCCGCGATGACGCTCCCAACGGAATCAGAAGTTGTTCACTGAAACGTGACACGAACAGGGTGGGTCCAAAGTGAAACGGCCGGGGTGAGTCAGACCGTTCTGGTGTATTGAGCCGCGTCGCACCGCTGTCTCCCCCCTCCAGGAGTTCCT
Source organism: Corallococcus terminator (assembly GCF_003611635.1). Classification (GTDB taxonomy): domain Bacteria; phylum Myxococcota; class Myxococcia; order Myxococcales; family Myxococcaceae; genus Corallococcus; species Corallococcus terminator. The sequence continues at coordinate 12,009 of NZ_RAVZ01000287.1, forward strand.
GATGCGTCGTCTTGGCTCAGCCCTTCTCGCAGTGAGCATGTTCGCCGGTTGCGGCGGTCTCGAAACCGAGCCGTCCCCCGAGTCCCTCACGTCTCCTTCCTTCGAGGCGCAGCAGGCGCCCATCACCACCACGAACGTGGATGTGGCCCCGGAGTGCACGGGCATCATCACCTTCGTGAACACGGCGTCGTTCCAGACGCTGGACGCGTACCTGCCGAGCAACGTCGCCACGAACCTCGTGAGCCGCCGCTCGACCGCGCTGTTCACGTCGCTGGCGGACGTGTCGTCGGTGAATCTGGTCGGTGAGACCCGCCTCAAGCAGATCGAGCAGGGCGCGCGCGCGACGGGCGCCATCGGCTCCAGCTGTGTCGGCATCTTCGACGGGCTCGCCATCTCCACCTCCGACGCGGCCGCCATCGTGTCGCTGGTGAACACCATCCCGGACTCGGAGCTGCACGACGTCCTGCCGGACGCCTGGAACGGCGCCGCGAACCTCCTCAACCTGCGCCCGTTCACGACGGCGCAGGCCATCTCCAACGTGACGGGCATCGGCGACGTCAGCTTCCGCAGCATCCGGAACGCCGCCACGCTGAGCCGCCCGTTCGAGGCGCTCGCCTCCGCGCTGAACGCCATCCCGAGCAATGGCTCCCATGGCGCGCAGCTCAAGCGCCACTTCGACTGGTGGGATGAAGTGACGGCCTACCACGGCTACTCCCAGGGCGGTCCGACGTGCTTCGGGCTGGAGCCCAGCAGCGTCCCGTCGGGCGCGGCCATCCGGCCGAACCTGGCCAACGCCGCCGAAGTTCGCGCCGCGGTCGTGAACACCATCAACTATGTCAACGGCAACACCCTGATCTCCGCCTCGGTGCGCAACGCGGGCCTGGCGAACCTGGACGCGCTGAGCGCGGGCCGTTCGTTCAAGGGCTGCATCTTCAGCTACTCGGACGACCCGTGGAGCCGCCACAACGTCTCCATCTTCGTGGACACCGTGAACGGCTTCAGCGTGTTCACCGAGACCTGGTGGGCGGAGTAATCCGAAGCTGACGTCCCGGCTTCAAGAAGCCCCGGGCTCCCACGAGGAGTCCGGGGTTTTTGTTTTCGTGCGAGGGCATCCCCGGGCGACCCGACAGCCGACCCC
>NZ_RAVZ01000288.1 GCF_003611635.1 Corallococcus terminator
CGCCCGCGCCCTCACGAGAGGCCGAGCTGGCTCGCGCCGAGTCCGACATGGCCCGGCTGGAGGAGCGGCTCGCCGAACAGGTGGCCCGCGCCGCCGCCGACGCCGCGTCCCTCACCGAACGGCTCGGCCAGATGCGCAAGGCCCTGGCCCGTCCGGAGAGCGCCGGGGACTCCCGCCTCTCCCAGTGGGCCATGCGCCTGGAGGACACCGAGTCCCCCGCGCTGCCCCCGGAGCTGGAGCAGTTGCGCGAGAAGGCCCTGGATGCGCGCGAGGCCGCCCTGGACACCCGCCGGCAGGCCGGGCTGGACCTCCAGTCCGCGCTGCGCGTGCACCAGGAGGACGCGGGCCGCGTGGTCAAGGCGCTGACGGACGCCGAAGCCGACCTGAAGCGCGTGGAGGCCGCCGCGAAGGCCCGCGCGGAAGCCGAGGCGAAGGCCCGCGCGGAGGCCGAAGCCCGGACCGAGGAGCTGGCCCGGCCCCCCGCCATGACGCCCGCGCGGGCGAAGGCGTCCACGGAGCGGACCTCCCGCGACGACACGCCCACCCGCTCCGAGAAGCCGGCCCGCGGCAAGCTGCCCCCGCCGCCCGCGAAGGACGAGGCGCGCACCAAGGGCCGGGTGCGGATGCACACGACCATCGACATGCGCAGCGACTCCAACTTCTTCACCGGCTTCTCCATGGACATCAGCGAGGGCGGCATCTTCATCGCCACGGTGGATGCGGTGCCGCGCGGCACGTCGGTGGACCTGGACTTCACCCTGCCCGGCGGCCGGCCCCTCACGGTGAACGGCGTGGTGCGCTGGGCCCGCGACGGCAACGACCGCACCCCGGAGTTGATGCCCGGCGTGGGCGTGCAGTTCACCTCCCTGCCGCCGGAGGTGGCGCACGCCATCTCCTCGTTCGTCGCCACGCGCGACCCGATGTTCTACCCGGACTGAGCGCGCGGCACGGGGGCCCGACCCCGATGGCAACACCATCGAAGCGGTCCGCCACGGCATGGACTGAAGCGCTCTTCAGGTGCCCCAGGGGCGCAGGGGCCGGAGCAGTCCCGCGTCCTGGAGGCGAACCTGGACATCTGCGGCCAGGGCGACGTGCTCCGGATTGGAGACGGTGAACTTCTCCTGCGTGAGGGTGATGAGCGTGCCCCGCTCCGGCAGGTGCTCCACCCGGACGGAGGCGGGGAGCAGGGGAACCGGGCCACGAAAGTCGGCGAAGTACATGACCCAGCCGACGAACGTCCCGGCGTCAGCTCCCGTCTTCGGCGCCACGAGTTCCCGATATTCGTGGGAAGTGGCGATGCCGAATTCAGGCTCCCACGCGAGCGCCATGGCGCGCACCACGGAGGTCAGGGTGGGGGCGGTCAGGACGCGCTCCGCGATACGCCCCAGATTGCCAAGGGTGAGGACGCAGACGGAGCACACGTGCTTGGAGGGGCCTCCGCAGTTGCCGTTGACGCCCGAGGTTTCATCCTCGTTTTCCCCCGCCCAGAGCCAGAAGCTGGAACTGCCCGCGAACCGATTCGCCTTGCTGCCCAGTAACTTCGCGAGGGTGGCGGCATCCGGCTGCACCTGACGTCTACGGGCCTTCTCGAAGTTCGCCGCTGCTTGATGCCAGCGGTTCCACGTGGACTCCAAGGATCCCAGCCGCGAAAGAAAGTCCGTCAGTCGATGGGCGCAAGCATCGACGGGTTCAGGCCGGGCCAGCCAATAGCAGCCCGCGTAGTACGTCTCCTTCATGGGTTCAGGGCTCCTCCACGAACCGGTGGTACATGGACGACGTCGACATTGATACCTTGGCCGCTGAATGCGGCTCGGAGGAGATCCGCGACTCGCTTCTCAGCGACATACCAGCGGATGCGCATCCCCTCAGCCAGGGTGGACTGACGGCGGGCCTGGTCGAGCATCTTCCCGAACCCCCGGAAGAACTCCTTCATCTCCATGTCGTCCTTGATGAACTTCTCATAACCCGGGCCCTTGGCCTCCAGCAGCATCTCTTCCTTCGGGTCGAAGCCGTCGAAGTCCACCTGCGAGTCCCCGCTTCGCAGCCTGTACGCGGACCCCCGCGGCGCCCCCGTCACCTGCTCTTGATACGCGCGGGCCCGCTCGGACATCGACTCCTCCACCTGGACCCACTTCCCGGGCCCTCCTGCTGACGGCGGTCCACCCGCAGCAGGAGGTCCCATCGCGGCCATCGCCACCGCCGTGGACGCGAGCGTCACCACCACCGCCAGCCGGAAGCCCGCCTGCGATGCCCCCAGCATCGCGGCCTCCGAGTACCCCGGCAGCAACGTGAGCGCTGACGACATCCCCATCGTCACGCCGTGACTCACCAGCACCGTCACCGCGAGCACGAAGAGCCGCGCCACCTGCGGCCCCAGCGTCCGGCCGAACACCTCCCCCGCTTCCTCCAACTCCTGGAACGTCGTGGCCCGGTCCGTCGCGTCCTTCAGCGTCCCGCACGCCCGCACCACGGTGAGGAACGACTCAATCCCCAGGTACGCCAGGAACACGGCGGCCAGCACCGCCGCCGCTTTCGTGAACACCGGGTCCGGCGCGGCGGCCAGGACCACCCACGACGTCACCGCCCCCGCCACCACGGCCACGAAGAAGGACGGGTTGAGCGTGTCGTCCACCGCATCCGCCAGACTCTCACGCAACGGATCCAGGGACATGCCCACGGCGAACGTCAGCCGATCCATCGCGCTGAAGCCGGCACCGTCCTCCAGCAAGGACAGACAATCCACGGGGGCCTCGTGCGCCCGGCACCACGTCCCATACCGGTCGCGCAGCAGGAACCCGAGCCCCCGGTCCAGGAACGCCCCCTCGCCTGCCTTCGTGCGCACCACCCGCCCTGTCCGCGAAGGGCGCACCGTCAGCGGCACATCCAGCGCCAACCGTGACAGCGCTGCCTCGAAGTCCCGCGCGCTGATGGGAACACGCCCATCCCAGGTCCGGGGCGCATGGGTTCGCACCGGTCCGCCGGCGGTCCGCAGCCGCACCGTGGGGCCTCCCGCGCAGCCCGTGCACAGCACGAACAACAACATCCATACCCCGGCCCTGCGTACCTCCATCGCGGTGCTCCCCTGCGGGCCCCGTACGCGGAGGCCGTCCTCTGCCCTGTGATACATGCGACGTTTCCCCAACGGGGTCTTTCCCGACCAGTCCGTCAATGCTATGCGCGTCCTTGTAATCCATTTTTAAGCTGTACAACCTGACATCACTGACGACACCGGAGGACCTCGGACGAGGCCTCCACGGAGAAGACACCTTGAAGCCCACTTCCATCATCGCGTCCCTGGCCCTGGCTGGCGTGCTGTCCGCCTGTGGCCCGGGTGAAGCGCCCGAGCAGCAGCCGTCCTCCGTGGAGGACGTGGGGAGCGCCACGGCGGCGCTCGACTGCGCGGCGCTGAACGCGCCCGTGTACATGCGCGTGCGGCCGGCCACCGGCTCCAGCCTGCTGACGACGAACCCCACGGAAGCCACCAACGCGGGCACGACATACGGCTTCACGGATGACCGGGGCACGCCCTTCAAGGCCTCCAAGAACGCAGGCACGGGCCTGTCGCCCGTGTACCGCCTCTACAGCCCGGGCAAGTCCGAACACATCGTCACCATCGACGCCACGGAGCGCACGAACCTCATCGCCTCCGGCTACACCACCGACGAGGGCGTGGGCTTCTATGCGTCCAAGACGGCGGACGCGTGCCTCATCCCGGTCTACCGCTTCAACAACACGTCGCTCCAGAAGCACCGCCACGCTGTCACCCAGGCGGAGCGCGACGGCCTCACCGCCGCGGGCTGGACGAGCGAGGGCATCAAGTTCTACGCGGCGCCCACCACCGCGCAGCCGGTGGACACGAAGTTCACCTTCGTCGTCATCCCAGACACGCAGCAGGAGACGGTCTACGCCCCCACCCGGCTGACCCACCGCATGCAGTGGATCGCCGACAACAAGACGGCGCAGGACATCCGCTTCGTCATGCACACCGGCGACCTGATGGACTGGGACACCGCCGACCACATCCACTACCAGCGCGCCAGCGATTCGTTCCAGGTGCTGGACAATGCCCAGATTCCCTACGCCATCGCCCTGGGCAACCACGACACGGCGGCGGTGTGCCAGGGCGGCAGCGCATGCCCGGGCAACGTCAACGCCAACCTGCGCAACACCACCACCTTCAACGCGTACTTCCCGCTGTCGCGCTTCAAGGCGCTGGGCGGCGTGTTCGAGACGGGCAAGTGTGACAACGCCTACCACACGTTCAGCGCGGGCGGCCTCAACTGGCTGGTCGTGAACCTGGAGCTGTGGGCCCGCACGGACTCCGTGAACTGGGCGAAGACGGTGCTGGCGCAGTTCCCCAAGCACAACGTCATCTTCATCACCCACTCGCACCTCAACGGCAGCGGCGGCATCGAGCAGGGCAACGGCGGCTACGGCAACAACAGCCCGCAGTACGTGTTCAACAACCTCATCAGCCAGTACGCCAACGTGCGCTTCGTCTTCTCCGGCCACGTGGGCAACGCCGCCTACCGCACGGACACCGGCGTCCATGGCAACACCATCTACCAGATGCTCAACACGTACCACGACGGCACCACGAACCCGACGCGGCTCGTGGAGATCGACACCGCCGCCAACACCATCTCCACCCGCGTCTACGCGCCGCTGACGAACACGGAGCGCGCGGATGGGACGAAGGCGTACAGCAACGTGAACTGGGTGCGCTGAAGCGCATCCCCACCAGGCAACCAGGCCCGCTTCCCAGTTGGGGAGCGGGCCTTGTCGTGCCCGGTCACTCAGGGCTGGTTCGGATCCGCGCCAATGCCCTTGAAGGGGTTGAACGTGTACGTCGTGGAGAACTGGGACGACGGGCTGAAGTAGTACGCCGCGAGCTTCGCGGGGTCCTTGGCGATCTCCCCGCGGAGGATGGGGCCGTCGTTCTGATCATCCCAGCCCCAGGGCGCGTTCGCGGAGTTGGTGCCACAGTTGCCCGCCGCCAGCCCGCAGCCACCGCCGGTATCGCCCCGGAAGGTCCCGTCGGACACGAACAGCGTGGTGAGGTCCCGGCGCTGCCAGAGGCCTTCGGAGCCGTAGATGTCCAGCAGCTTGTAGCGCACGTCGGAGTCCGTCGCGGAATCGGGCTGCTCCGCGAGCGTGAGCGACGGGTAGTACTTCACGCCGTCTCCGACGATGTCGTAGTACGGCCATGCCTTGAGCCCATGGCCCTTGGCCTCCTGCGCGGTGATGGGGTGCGACACGCCTTCGAAGGTCGCGAGCGACAGCGTCCCGTCCAGGGACTCCGACCCCGACGTGAGGGGGCTGCCCGAGGGCACGTACGAGAAGAAGTCCTTGTGCGCGACCGTCACCGCGCCGACGAGCGCGCCGTACTCGCTGCCGTCCCGCTTCACGACGAGGAGCACGCCCTCACCGTCGTTCTCGTGCTCCGTGTCGAAGATGGAGTCGGACCAGTCCCGGGGGTGGAAGAAGGTGTAGAGCAGGTACCAGTGAGAGCTGGTCTCCACCACCGACTGGTACGCGTGCCCGGTGAGCGCCCGCGAGCCGGTGTTGTCCCAGTTGTTCGTCCCGCTCCAGTCCCCGTCGAAGTCGACGCGGCTGATGAAGTCGGACTTGCCACCCAGCGAGTGCGAGCCCGTGACGTCCACGTCCTGGTAGTGGATGGGCGCCCACCGCTTCGTGAGCGCCGCGCGCGCTGCCGTGGACCCGACGCCGTTCAGCAGCGCCTGGCTCGCCTGCCCGAACGGATCATCCTCCGACATGCCTTCTCCACACGCCGTGAGCAATGTCAGGGCCGTGGTGACCGTGGTGAGTGCCAGGACAACCGGAGAGCGACGCAGCGATGACCGCATGGGGGCCTGCCTTTCGGGGGACCCCAGACGTTACCCCGGAAGATGCGTCACAGAAGCTTTACTTGAATTTCTAGTGAAACCCGGCTGGCGTGCGGGGCTTCGTGCTCTACGCCGGCCTGGGCGACTGCCTGTAGGCAAACCCCGCCCGGCTCTCCCCAATCCCAGACAGTGCCCGGCCCCGGCGGAGGGATTCCCTTCCTCCCGGGGCCTGTGCATCTCAGCCAACGCGTCGCGGCGGTCCGCGCCACGCCGGGGGCGGACATGGCAGGGAAGGCAGTGGGGGCGGTGGCGCTGGCGTGCGTGCTGGGGCTGACGGCCTGTGGTCAGGGCACGCCCATCTTTCCGACGACGTCCGCCCTGGATGGGCGACAGCACCCGACGGCGGGCGCGAGCTGGACGGTGCTCGTCTACATGGTGGCGGACAACCCCCGGGAGGCGCGGGGCCTGGACTCCCTGCGGGAGCTGGCGGACGTGGGCTCCGGCCCGGGGCTGAACATCGTCGCGCAGGTGGACCGCGCGAAGGGCTACAGCGACGTGCCGCTCGCGAACCTGGCGGACTGGACGACCACGAAGCGGCTGCTCGTGCAGCCCGGGGCGTTCCAGGAGCTGGCCGACCTGGGAGAGCTGGACATGGGCGATGCGGCGACGCTCTCCGACTTCATCGCCTGGGGCGTGCGGGCGTATCCGGCGGACCGCTACGCGCTGGTGATGTGGGACCCCGGTGGGGCCTGGACCGCGTTCGGCGTGGACGAGGACGCACCGGGCGCGGATGGCGGCCGGGACGCGCTGGACCTGACGGAGTTGCAGGCGGGCCTCGACAGCGGACGGCGCGAGTCGGGCCTGGAGCAGTTCGCGCTCATCGGCTTCGACGCGGGCCTGATGGCCACCTACGAGGTGGCGAAGCGCTTGAGCCCCCACGGTGAATACCTGCTCGCCTCCGAGGAGGTAGAGCCCGGCCACGGCTGGGATTACGGCGCGCTGGCGGTGCTGCGGCAGGACCCGTCCAGCGGTCCGGTGGTGCTCGGGCAGCGGTTGCTGGAGGGATATGCGCAGCGGGCCCTCCAGGAGCAGACGCAGGACGTCTTCACGCTGTCCCTGACGGACCTGTATGCGTTGGCGGACCTCACGCGCGCGGTGGTTCGCTTCGCGGCGCTGACGGCGGAGCCGAACCCGACGGTGGCCACGATGATCGCCGAGGCGCGGTCCTCGGCGCTGGAGTTCGGCCAGTCAACGGACCCCACGCAGGCCTCCCACCTGGTGGACCTGGGAAGCCTGTCGGCGCGCATGGCGGAGCAGACGCCGCACCAGTCCTCGCGGGATGTGGCGATGAAGGAGGCGCTGGGCAAGGCGGTGGTGGCCCAGACGAACGGCGCCCGGACCTCCGCGGCCACGGGGCTGGCCATCTATTTTCCCCCAAGCCTGGCGCTGTACGACGCGGGCTACGACGCCCTGCCGGAAATGACGGAATGGCAACGCTTCCTGCGGCGCTTCCTGACGCTCCAGGAACACATGGGCGCGGAGGATGACGCGTCCCGCTGGTGACGGAGGGCAGCTCCCTCCTCCCTGGGGCTACAGATGCCCCTCCAGCATGCGGCGGATGGCCGTCCGGGACATGGCCCCGACGGAGCGGTCCACCACCTGTCCCCCCTTGAAGAGCAGCAGCGTGGGCACCGCGCGGATGATGTAGCGATCCGCGAGCACCGGCTCCTGCTCCACGTCCACCTTCACGATCTTCAGCGAACGCTTGTGCCGGTCCGCCACCCGCTCCACCCAGGCGTCCATCAGCCGGTACTCCGGAGGGCACCAGCGGGCCCAGAAATACATCAGCACCACCTGCGGCGAGGCCAGCACCTGCTGTTGGAAGGTGTGTTCCGTGAAGTGTTCCAGCCGCATCTTCGCGTCCTTCCGGAAAGGGATTGCAGACATCAAGGCTCAGGGGGGCTCAACGCGACCCGGCGGTGGGTTCGAACTGGCGGGACAGGATGAGCTTGTCGCCGCGCCCCAGGTAGTTGCCGCAGAACGCGATGATGGGCTCCGCGCCCACGTCCATGGCGAAGCCCATCAGGGTCCACGTGAGGCGCCGGCACGGTCCCGTCCCCAGCGCCTGCGTCAGGTGATTCAACGCATCCAGGATGGCGTCGAACCGTTCCCCTGAACCGTTCGTCTCCAGGGCAAGGAGCCACTGCTCCGGGGTTCCAGGCGTGCGCTCCGCGGGCGGCAGCGGCTCCGGCCCCCAGGGGCCCTGCTCCGTGCGGACCTCCCGGTCCACGTGGCGGGCCACGAGCGTGTCCCCGTGCCGGACCGCGTCCACCACGCGCTCCAGCAGCGCCACCTGCGACGCACGCGGCCCGGCGACGAGCCACGTCGACGGCAGGACGCGGTGGACCTTCTTTCCCTCCAGCAGCTTCACCCACGGGGGCGTGAGCTGCTTCGGATGCTTCCAGTCGGCGTTGATCAGCAGGTAGCCCATGCCATCCTCCCTGAATGCCTTCCGCGATGAGCGCGGGGACCCCTCATGTCTATGAATGGGGAGGCATGCGGGAGCCCCCACCCGGGGTGGGGGGCTCGGACAGGACGGCCAGCCAGGGCAAGCCCCGGGGGCGATGGCCGTCAGAAGCTCAGCATGCCCAGCAGCTCGAAGGTGTTGCGATACACGTGCACCGGTTCAATGAGGATGCCGTGCAGCGCGTCCGGCCACGGGCTGCGGAAGAAAGCCGGGCAGGCGCACCCGGTAGGAGTCCGGGTTCGCCTTCCGCTGTCCGTTGATGCTCCCCGCCTCCAGCCGGTACCACGTCAGCCCGTAGCCTATTTTCGCGTAGGGCTGGAAGCCGCCGCGCAAGAAGTTGTAGCGGATGCCGCCCGCGCCGGACTTCGCCAGGTCCCAGGTGTCCAGGTTGAGCAACAGCTCCCCTGGCTGGTCGCGGAACACCTTGTGGTCCGAGGGGAACGTGTACGTGTTCTTCACCATGAACGATGAACGGCGCGAAGCGCGCCGCCAGGGATTGCAGGACCCGTGTCGCACGGACCGGAACGGGGTGGTGCATGGAAGCATCCCCCGGAGGCCCTGGCGTTGAAGCGTGAGACGCGACGCGTGAAGCACCGGGAAAACCACCGGGGTGTTTCACCGTGCGTCCGGGACCGGGGGACCTACCGTCCTTCACCACACTTCGCGAACCCGGGTTGATGGACAGTCGGACCCGAGGGGAATGCACATCGCGTTCGCAAACCCTATCGTATGGCCGCATCCGTCGGATACCGGACCCGGCTTGTCGCCCGAATGCGAAACACCGGCCCGGACCCGGCGGAAAAGACACACAATCCACGAGGGGGTAGGCCTGCTTCCCCCCAAGGAGACCCTGTCCGCATGAGCACGCCCACCCGGACCTCGCCCCCCATTGGAGGCCGTCCACCCCGCTGGGACTCGCGCCGCCGCGGCACCGTGGCCGTCCCCGCCGAAGCCCAGGCCCCGTCTCCGGATGACGCCCTGCCGCCACCGCTGGAGAAGGTGAACCTGGCCCATGCCTTCACCCACCTGTCCGGTCCGGACACCCCCCGGCCCGTGGGAATGCTCCACGGGCAGCCGGTGCACCTGGTGCGCCTGACGGGCAGCGGGCCCTGGTGTCAGCACGCGACCGGGGATGCGCTGTTCTTCGTCACCCGGGGCCACCTGCGCGTGGAGTTGCGCGAGCGCGCCGTGGACCTGGAGGCGGGCGAGCTGCTCATCGTCCCGCGCGGCGTCGAACACCGCTCCTTCACCGCCTCCGAAGCGCTGGTGCTGATGTCGGCGCCGCCGCAGGGCGCGGAGGACGCCGGGCAATCCCCGCCGCTCTGAAGGAAGGCGCGGCCAGTCCCCCGTCCTTCCGGGCAGGCGAGCCCCCGTCCCTTCTGGGACGCGGTGATTCCTCCCGGCGGGGCCACGGCGCACTTTTGCCCTGAACGAACGGATGGCGGACCCCCACGGGCTCGGGCTTCGGAGCGCCGGGTTCCCGCCACGCTCACGAGGAGCAGGAGCCGCCATGCGCATCCACCACCTGAACTGCACCACGATGTGTCCGCCCGGTGGGCGGCTCACGGACGGGCGGCGCGGCTTCACCGGCCCGGCGGCGCTCACCTGCCACTGCCTGCTGGTGGAGACGGCTCGCGGTCTGGTGCTGGTGGACACCGGCTTCGGCCTCAATGACGTGTACGCGCCCCGCGAGCGGCTCAACGGCCTGTTCCGCGACGTGCTGTGCCGGCCCGCCCTGGCGGAGGAGGCCACCGCCGTGCGCCAGATTGAACGCCTGGGCTTCCAGGCCAGCGACGTGCGCGACATCGTCCTCACGCACCTGGACTTCGACCACGCGGGCGGCCTGGACGACTTCCCCCACGCGCGCGTGCACGTGCTGGCGGAGGAGTACCGCGTGGCCACCGCGCAGCGCTCCTGGCTGGATCGCGCGCGCTTCCGGCCACAGCAGTGGGCGAAGGAGCGGCGCTGGGAGACCTACGCCACCTCCCGGGGCGGAGGCTGGTTCGGCTTCGACTGCGTGCGCGAGCTCAGTGGGCTGCCGCCGGAGATCCTGCTGGTGCCGCTGACGGGCCACACGCTGGGCCACGCGGGCGTGGCCATCGACACCGGGGAGGGGTGGCTCTTGCACGCGGGCGACGCGTACTTCCACCACGGAGAGATGGACCTGGACCGCTACCGGTGCACCGTCGGCCTGCGCGCGTACCAGAAGCTGATGCAGAAGGACGGGTGGATGCGCTGGTACAACCTGCGCCGCCTGCGGGAGCTGGTGCGGCACCACGGCGAACAGGTGACGGTGTTCTGCGCGCACGACGCGCTGGAGTTCGAACGCCTGGAGGAGCGCGAGAAGCTGCCCGACGACTTCCCCATCCGCCCCGGCCTCGTCGCCCCCGTGTCCTCGCTGCACATGTGAGGGCCCGGCCTCACTGGAGGACCACCGGTCCCGACACCGACGGCTCCTCCACCGCCCGGGGCATGCGCGGCAGGTCCACCGTGAAGGTGGCACCCTGCCCCGGCACGCTGTCCAGGCGGATGGTCCCCCCGTGCGCCTCCACCAGTTGGCGCACGATGTAGAGGCCCAGGCCATAGCCCGGCTCGGCCTTCGCGGAGGGCTCGCGCTCGAAGCGTTCGAAGACGCGGCGCTGGGCCTCCGGCGCGATGCCCACGCCCTCGTCGCGCACCGACAGCCGCACGTGCTCCTCGTCCAGCGCCGCCACCCGCACGCGCACCGGATGGCCCCGGCCGAACTTCAAGGCATTGGAGAGGAGGTTGGTCACCACCCGGTCCAGGCGGATCCGGTCCCAGTACCCCACCAACTGCCCCTGCACCTCCAGCGACAGGGTGGACTCCACCTGCGCGGCGCTCTCCGCGAAGCGCTCCACCACCTCGCGCGCCAGCTCGCCCAGGTCCATGGGCGCCGCGTCCAGCAGCCGCTTGCCGGAGGACAGCCGCGACAGGTCCAGCAGGTCGTGCAGCAATTGCCCCAACCGCTGCGCCTGGCCACGCGCCGCCACCAATCCCTTTCGTACCCCTTCGTCCTGGCCGCTGGCCTGCGCGCGCTGCACCTTGTTCAACAGCAATTGCAGCGCCTGCAAGGGATTGCCCAGGTCGTGCGCGGTGACGGCGATGAGGTCCACCGCCTCGCGCGCCTCGCGCAGGAGCCGCGTGTTGTCCAGGGCCAGCGCCGCGCGTCCGGCCAGCTCCTCCACCAGCACCTGGTCCGCATGGGTGAAGCTGCGGTGTCCCCGGGCCGTCATCAGCACGAACACGCCCAGCGTCTGGGTGCCCGCGCGCAGCGGCACCACCAGCGAGGAGCCGATGCCGATGCGCTCGATGAGCACCCGGTGCTCGGGGTTCTCCGAGGCGTCCTGCAGGTCGTCCACCGCCACGTCCACGTCCAGCCGCGAGCGCCCCGAACGCATCGCCTCCCAGACGGGCGGGGGCATGCCGTCGCGCGGGGGAAAGCGGCGCAGGGACTCCCACAGGCTCTCCTCGCGCTCGGGCCGCACGTGCGTCACGGCGCGGGGCCGCAATTCCCCCGCGGGCGTGAGCAGGTAGAGGATGCAGCCATCCGCCACCTCCGGCACCAGCAGCCGGGCCAGCTCCGCCACCGTCAGGTCCGGATCCAACGACTGGTGGAAGACGCGCCCGGCCTCCGCGAGCAGCTCCTGCATCCGCTCCGTGCGCCGCTGGGCGGTGATGTCGCGCGTCACCACCGAGAAGCCCTGCGGCGTCCCGTCCTCGTCGCGCAGCGCGGTGACGGCCACCTCCGCCCAGAAGCGCGAGCCGTCCTTGCGCTGGCGCCAGCCCTCCAGGCGCAGCCGCCCGTCCTTCAGCGCCCGCGCCAGGTCACGTTCGGCCTGGCCCGCCGCCGCCTCTTCGGACGTGTAGAAGGTGGAGGCCGGGCGGCCCAGGATTTCCGCCTCGCTCCAGCCCTTGATGCGTTCGGCGCCCGGGTTCCAACTGGCCACCCGGCCCTTCGCGTCCAGCAGCACCAGGGCGTAGTCGCGCACGCCCTCCACCAGCGCCTGGAAGCGGTGCGCGCTGGCCAGGGCCTCGCGCCTGAGCGGATGCAGCCGGCGGTGGAGCACCCACACCAACGCCGCCGCCATCCCCAGACCCAGGGCCGACACCAGCAGCAGCAGGCCCAGCTCCCAGTGGTCCGCCGTCACCGCCGCCGCGTTTTCCTCGCGCAGCCGCGCCTGCACCTTCTTCTCCAGTTGGGCCTGGGCCTCGCGCACCCGCCCGTGGGCGCGCGCCAGGCGCTCGCGGGCCGCCTTCTCTTCCGCGCTGGAGGGCGTGTGGCCCAGGGTGCGCAGGGCGGCCTCGTGTGCCTGTTCGGCCCGCTGCACCTGCTCCACCAGCGCCCGGTCCTCGGGAGCCGTCAGCCGCTTGCGCAGCCGGTTGGAGGTGTCATGGAAGCGCTGCCGGGGAAGCGCCGTGTCCTCGACGAGGGAGCGCCCGCCCGCCAGCAGCGCGCTGTTGGCCAGGGAGACCTTGTCGCCGAAGGCCCGCCCCAACTGCTCCACCTCCCGCAGGTCCGAGGAGCGCTCCATCACCCGCGCCTTCGAGGAGGCCTGCGCCATCAGCACCGTCCCCAGGAGGATGGCCACCAGCACGAGCCCCACCGCCAGGCTCGCCGCGAGCCCCCACCCATCTTCCTGTCCGAAGCGCCTGGGACGCGCCATGGGTGTCCCTTCCCCGCCGGACGCGGCCTGGCGCCTTCGCATCCGCATCCGCGTCCGTTCACGGTGGGGA
>NZ_RAVZ01000289.1 GCF_003611635.1 Corallococcus terminator
GCATGGGCGTGTCTCTTGAAGGAGCGGGGATGGGGGAAACCTACATCGGGACGGGACGGCGTTGCGGGCCAACGGTCCGCAAGGGCCCGGTCTTCCCTGAAAGGAACGGTGGGAGCGCATTCCCACGGTGGGTCCAGCGCTCTAAGATGGCGACCGCTTCAACCTGGACCCATCCATGCCTCCTCGCCGTCCATCACCGTCGTCGCGTTCAGGCACCGGCCGTTCCGGTGGCTCGACGGCGGAACGCCGTCCCAAATCCTCCTCCGGAGGCGATTCCCGCCGGGTGGCCGTCCCGGATGAGGACTGGTCCGCGCCCCTGTCGGGCGAGGACGGTCCGGAGGAAGGGGGAGACCCGGAGCTGTACGGGGAGGCGGAGCCGCAGCGCTCGCGCACGGGCGAGACGCGGGTGGCGTCCGTCGCGGACGTGCGTCCGGACCCGGAGGAGGCCCCGGAGGAAGAGGACGAGGACAACTCCGAGACGACGCGCGCCGGTCCCCCGGTGCTCATGTTGGTGCTGGACGGGCCCGACAAGGGGCGCAAGAAGCGCTTCAAGGGCGTGCGCATGGTGCTGGGGCGCAGCAAGGACTGCGACTTCGCCCTGGGCGACCAGACGGTGTCCCGGCGCCACATCGAGCTGGTGTACGGCGCCAGCGGCGTCGTGATGCGTGACCTGGGCGGCATCAGCGGCACCCAGGTGAACGACCAGAAGGTGGACGAGTGCATCCTCAAGCACGGGGATGAGATCTCCGTGGGCAAGACGCGCCTGAGGTTCGTGGACGAAACCGAACTCATCAAGGAGATGCGCGCCAAGGCGGAGTCCGGCGAGTCGGAGCCGGAGAAGAAGAAGGAAGAGGAGAAGAAGGACCCGCGCCTGGATGAGAAGACGAACGCGAACTACAAGCTCGCGGACCTGATGCGCGACGAGAAGGCGCGCAAGGCGGGCGTGCCCCGGCCGCGCCCGGTGCGCAACTCGGCGCGCGAGGGCATCAAGTTCGACTTCAAGATGAAGGTGGGCGCGGCCGTCGCCGGCCTGGTGGTGGTGCTGATGATGGTGGGCCTGGCGACCTCGGGTCGCGGGGGGCCGCCGCCGCCGCCGCCGGTGGATCCGGGCCTGAAGCGCGCCACGGAGCTGATGCAGAAGGCGCGCGACAAGGTGCGGGACGGTGAGTACCCGGACGCCGTGCGCTTCGCCGCGGAGGCGGAGAAGGCGCACGCGGGCATCGACGCGGACGGCGTGGGCAAGGGCGCCCAGCGGCTGCAGGACATCGTGGAGGGCTTCAAGGAGGTCCGCGGGCTCATCGCGGAGAACCGCTACGACGACGCGCGCGCCCGGCTGAAGGACCTGCCCGAGGGCACCGCCCGGACGGACACGGAGCGCGACGAGCTCAAGGTGGACCTGGAGACGAAGGAGCAGGCCTACCACGTGGGGCAGTTGGAGACGGCGCTGACGGCGCGCGACGCGGAGCAGGCCCGCACGCTCATCCCGCTGCTCGTCGAAGCCACGCGGCCCCCGTACGACACGCGGCTGGCGGAGCTGGACGCGGCGCTCGCGAAGGAAGCGGCGCAGGCGGTGCGGCAGGCGGGTGTCCAGAAGGCCGTGGCGGCGGAGAACGCGAAGCAGCGCCGGGCGCAGTACGTGGAGCAGGCCTTCGAGGACGTGGAGCGCCGGTTCAACGGCGGGGACTTCCAGCGCGCGACGCTGGAGGTGGACCGGGTGATGGACAAGTACCGGGCGGAGGCCGACGTGCAGGCCCGGGCCCGCAACCTCAAGAAGCTCATCCCCCAGTTCCGCGCCGCCTTCGAGGAAGGCCAGAAGAAGTACGAGAGCAACGCGCTGGAGGCCTCCGTGAAGCCCCTGCGCCGCGCGGCGGAGGTGTACCGGCAGATCGGCTTCGCGGGCTCGCTGGGGGACACGCTCGACAACGAGCTGGCGTCCGCGTCGGTGGCGGCGGGGCAGTCCGCCTTCAAGCGCAAGGAGTACCCGGTGGCGGGCCGCAGCTTCCGCGAGGCCCTGCGGCTCAACCCCGGCGACTCGCGCGCGCGCACCGGGTTGGACGAGCTGCAGAAGAAGGTGGAAGAGCTGTACCTGTCGGCGTACATCGCTCGCGACCGCGACCCCGCGCTGGCGAAGGAGCAGTTCAAGATCGTCATCGAGGCGTCCGCGGAAGGCTCGGATGTGAAGCGCAAGGCGGAGATGGCGCTGAGCGAGCTGCAGAAGTCCGACGGTCCGTAGCACCCCGCTGGGGCCGCCTTCCGCGCGTGGTGGGGGCGGGCGGCCCCGTGGGTTTTCCTGGTCGTTGTCGCGGTCTGTCTTGGAGACACTGGATGAGTGAGTCGTCGCTGCGTGAGCTGGGCATGGATCTGTTCGAGGAGCGCCAGTTCGAGCGCGCCCTCGCCGCCTTCGCGGAGGCCGTGCGCCGCGTGCCCGCGGACCACCGCTCGCGCATGCTGGCATCCCGGTGTCTGGCGGAGCTGGGCGAGCGCGAGCGCGCCGTCACCGCGTACCACGCGTGCGCGGAGGGCCTCTTGCGCCGCGACTACCTGCTGAGCGCGATGGCCGCGTGCAAGCTGGCCCTGGAGCTATCGCCCAACGAGCGGCGCCTGAAGGAGACGCTGGCCCGCGTGCACTCGCGCGCCGCGCGCCACGCCAAGGGCCGCGCCGCGGTGCCGCCGCCACTGCCGCCGGAGCACCTGTACGACGGCAAGGTGGACACGGACCTGATGGGCCTGCTGGGCGAGGAGCTGTCCAACCGCGCCATCGAGGTGCTGGCGGCGCCGGACACCGGCGGCAACGCCGACCCCCAGGGCCGTCCGCCGCTGCCGCTGTTCGCGGACCTGGACCGGGACGCGTTCCTGGACCTGGTGGGGCGCATGGTGTGGCGCACCATCAAGGCGGAGGAGGTCATCAGCCGCGAGGGTGAACCGGACGACCACCTGTACGTGCTCGTCGCTGGCAAGGCGGAGGTGACGCGCAGGGCGGAGGGCGAGGACCGCACCCTGGGCTTCCTGGGCGGCGGCTCCATCTTCGGAGAGCTGGCGCTGCTGACGGGCGCGGCGCCCACCGCCACGGTGACGGCGGTGTCGGATTCGGAGGTTTTTGAAATCCGCCGCGAGCACCTCAACGCGGTGGCCAAGAGCCACCCGGCGGTGCCGCAGTTGCTCGCGGACTTCGCCCAGCAGCGCATGATGCGCAACCTGATGGCGAACTCACCCCTGTTCCAGCAACTGCCGGAATCGGAGCGGGGCGCGCTCTTCCAGCGCTTCACCTTCCGGCCCCTCCAGGCCGGCGAGAAGGTGCTGGTGGAGGGCGAGCATTCGCCGGGCCTCTTCCTGGTGCTGGCCGGAGAGCTGGTGGTGCAGAAGGAGGACCCTGCGGGCGGCGTGGTGACGCTGGGCGTGCTGCGCGAGGGCGAGGTGGCGGGAGAGATTTCGCTGCTCACAGGCCTGAGGGCCACGGCCACGGTGCTGGTGCCGCGCAAGACGGCGGCGGCGTACCTGGAGCGCAACGCCTTCCACCAACTGGTGCAGGCCTTCCCCAACATCCGCACGTACCTGGAGCAGTTGTCCGACCGGCGCCTGAAGCAGATTGGTGAGGCGCTGCGGCCGCTGGAGATCATCGACGCGGACGACATGATGCTGGAGCCGGAAACCGGGGCGGCCTGAGATGCTGGTGACGCGCTCGCGGGTGGTGAGCGGCATGGCGGCGCTGGTCGCCGCCGCGCTGGTGCTGTACCTCTGGCCCCGGGAGGAGCCGGGGGTGAAGGACGCGGTCACCCGGCGCATCATCGCGATGACGCGCGCCGCGGAGGAGAAGGATGTCGGCGGGGTGATGGACAGCGTGTCCGAGCGCTTCAAGACGACGGACGGCTGGAGCCGGCAGGACGTGCACCGCATCCTGGCCGCGCAGGTGCTGCGCGGTCAGTGGGTGCGCATCTTCACCACCGACATCGAAGTGCACGAGGTGACGCCCACGCAGGCCGAGTTCCAGGCGCGCTTCATCTTCGGCCGCTCGCAGGCGGACAAGCTGGAGGACCTGGCGCGCGACAGCGTGATGAGCGCCTACTCCATCGAAGGCATCTTCGAGAAGGAAGCCGACGGGGAGTGGCGCGTGATGAAGGCGAAGCAGCGCCAGTTGGACCCCTCCGAGCTGCTGTAGCCCTCCTCGCGTTACTGCTGCTGGAACAGGGGCCCTGCCTCGGTGAGCCACGCCTTGGCCATGGCGGGCTGTCCGGAGGTCTCCAGGCGCTTCTTGATGTCGTCGGCGCGCGTGGCGATGAGCGCTGGCGGCGTGCCCTGGGCGCGGGCGCGCACGAGGGCGAAGTAGTGCTGCTGGCACCCGGCGGCGAAGTCGCCCTGGGCGAAGAGCAGCTCACCCAGCGCCGCGTACGCCTCCGGCATGCTGCCCGCGCCGGTGTCCGGGGCCACGGCCGACAGCAGCGTCCGGGCGCCCTCGAAGTCCTTGCGTGCGAGCAGCAGCGCGCCCTTGGCGTACTGCGCCCTCGCGAGCCCCACGCCCCGCGCCGCGAGCGCCTTGTCGTAGGCCGCGAGCGCATCGTCCTGCCGGCCCGCCTGCTCCATCACGCCGCCGCGCGACAGCCAGTACCGGTCGTCCTTGTCCAATGCCGCCACCGACTTGCCGTCCGACGTCGTGACCTTCACCTCGCGGAAGGTCTTCTCGTAGGCCTCCAGCAGCGCCAGCGCCCCCGCGCCGTCACCCTGCGCCTGGAGCAGGCGCGCGCCATCCAGGGCCAGCAGGGGCGCGGTGGGGTGCTTCGCCACCGCCGCCTCGAAGGCCGCGCGGGCCTCCGGCGCCTGCTTCGCCGCCAGCGCGCGAGCCCGCGTGAAGAGGGCGTAGTGCTCGTCCGGCCAGGCCTTCAGCGCCGCGTCTGTCAGCGGAAGTGCCTCGTCGGGCGCGCCCTTCGCGAGCGCCATCTCCGCCCGAGCCACCGCGATGCGGGCCTGGAGCGCGGGCGTCAGCTCCTTGCCGCGCGTGCCCAGCTCCTCCAGCGTCGCCTTCACGCTGTCCGGATCGCGTCCCGAATAAAGCTGCGCCAGCACGGACGTCACCTTCGCCAGCAGGTGGTCCGGGTTCGCGGAGGTGGCCCGGGAGAAGGCCTCCACCGCCTGGGGGAACAGCCCCTCGTCGAGCAGCGCCTCGCCATAGGCCGTGGAGAAGCGCGGATCCTTCCACGCCCCCTCCGCCGCGCGCGCGAACGCCTGCCGGGCCTCGGAGAGCCGTCCCTGCTCCTGTAGCAGCCGAGCCTGGGCCAGCGTCAGCTTGGGGCTGTTGGCGCCCTGGGCCTTCAACTCCTCCAGCAGCTTCTGCGCTTCGGCCGTCTTGCCCTCGCCGATGAGCAGCAGCGAGCGCGCGCCGTAGCGCTCACCGGAGCGCGAGCCCATGGCCTCCGCCCGGTCCAACTGTTCGCGGGCCTTCGCATCCGCGCCGGGCTGGTGATGGTCCAACCACAGCATCGTCTGGATGTCGGCGGACAGGGCCCGCGCGTCGCGCGAGTCGGGGGAGAGCGTGAAGAGCGTCTCCAACTGCTGCTGCGCCATGGACAGGTCGCTGGGGTTGCCCTTCAGCGCCGCGGAGCGGGCCGCGCGCAGGTGCGCGTCCACTTCCTGCCGCACCTGTCCCTGGTGGACATACCAGGCGACTCCCGCAGCGAGCACCACCGCGACAATGCCAATCTGGAGCAGCGCGCTGCCCAGACCCTCGCGACGCTTCCAGTCACCGCGACCCGACGTGTCCATGGGGTGGCCTCTCGCGCAAATATTGAAGATTTTCAGACAGTTATGCGAAGTAGGACGGGCATGGACAGATAGGTCCGCCCTCCCGGGGTGTCAACGGGTGGGGGCTGTCCGCACGAGGGGCGGCAAGCCCTGGAGGCACGCGATGGCGGTCTACACGACACTTCCCCCCGAGGCATTCACCCACGTGGCGGGCGCATACGGCCTGGGCACCGTGCGCGGGATGACGCCCATTCCGCAGGGCTCCATCAACACCAACCACCGGCTGGAGACGGACGCGGGCCGCGTCTTCGTGCGTCACACCACGGTGCGCTCGCCGGACGACCTGCGCTTCGAGGCCGCGCTCCTGGAGCACCTGGCGAGAGCGCACTTCCCGGCGCCGGTGCTGCTCGTGCCAGCAGGGCCCACGCCCTTCCTGGAGATGCATGGCGGGAGGATCAGCGTCTTCAAGTGGCTGCCGGGCGAGGAGTTCACCCGGGCCCAGTTGACGCCGGACGTGCTCGAGCGCCTGGGCGCGGAGCTGGGAAAACTGCACCGCACCACGCAGTCCTTCGGGGGCACGCGGGACAACCCCTACGGCCCGGAGGTGGTGAAGGGCTGGCTTGAGGGACTGCGCCAGCGGCCGGAGCCGGAGCTGGCGGCGGTGGCCGGGGAGCTGGAGGGGTTGCTTGCGCGCGCGGAAGCCGAACACCAGGGCCTGGAGCCCCGGGGCGTCATCCACGCGGACCTCTTCCTGGACAACGTGAAGTGGCTGGGCGACCGCGTGGGCGCCTTCTTCGACTTCGAGATGGCGTGCGTGGACGCGTACACCCGCGATGTCGCCATCACCCTCAACGCGTGGTGCTTCGACGGCGGCTACCAGCCCGCGTTGTGCCAGGCCTTCCTGCGCGGCTACCAGGACGCCCGGCCGCTCGCGGAGGTGGAGAAGGCGGCGCTCTTCGGCCACGCGCTCTACGGCGCGGTGCGCTTCACGACGAGCCGCATCCGCGACTACCACCTGTCCACGCTGGGCGCGGACAAGCTCGCGCCCAAGGACTACCGCACGTACCTGTCACGCGCGCGCGCCCTGGGCAGCATGGGGCCGGACGGGCTGCGCGCGCTGGTCGGCGTGTGACGGCCTAGATGCCGGAGACGATCTTCCAGTCGCCGTCGACCTTCTGGAAGACCATCTGCTCCAGCTCCGAGTCCTGCTGGGGCCGGGCGTTGAGGCCGGGCATGCGCCAGGACGCGTTCCAGTAGTAGATGGCGTAGGCGACCTCTTCGTCCTCACGGAACTCCACGCGGCGGACGTTGATCTCCACCTTGGGGTTCTGCAGCTTGGCGAAGAGCGCCTCCATGTGGGGCCCGATGTTGGCGGCGGTGAGGTCGTCCTCGGTGTCCTCGGTGCCGCCGTCGTCGCGGAACTTCGGGGACACCAGGGCCTGGATGGCCTTCGCGTCGCGGGCCTCCAGGGCCGCGCGGTAGCGCTCCATCAGGGCGAGGATGGCGCGGGTGTCGTTGGTGTCCTGCAACTCCGTGCCAGGAATGCGCTTCGGGGCGCACGCGGCCAGGAGGAAGACGGCGCAGAGGGCGAGGAAGCGGTTGTGCATGGCGGGGCCTTATGGGTTCAACCGCATGGGTGTCAACCCATTCCCAGGCCCCGCCCGCGATGCGCGCTTTGACTATTTGGCGCGGATGACTTCAGCGATGAAGCGGTTGAGCACGGGCACCTCGTTGTCGAGGATCTTCAGGCCCTCGGACTCGATGACCTTCTCACCGATGAAGGCCACGGCCTTGAGCAGGAAGGGCAGCTTGAGCGAAATCTCCCCGTCCATGGTGCGCTCCGTCTGGCCGTTGCCCAAATCCTTCAGCCGCAGCACGCCCGTGTTCACCATCATCTTGGAGATGGTCTGGGACGTGGGCGTGTTGGTGAACGACAGCTCCTTCTTGCGCTTGTCGTAGGTGGACGTCTCGATGAAGGCGAACCACTCCGGCGGGACCTTCTTGGTGCCGATGGTGGCGATGACGGGCTTGGGGCGGTAGCGCACGCGGCGGTTCACGCGGTCCCCGTCCACCTTCACCTCCAGGGGCTGCAACTCCAACAGCACGCCGTGGTGCTCCAGGAGGAACGGGAAGTAGCGCTCGTCGAGGAGCGCGCGCTCCACTTCATCCAACGTGCCCTGGATCCGCTGCTGCTTGACGAACCGCATGCTCCGTCCACCTCCGGAATGTGTCGCCCGCGTCTAGCGGAAAGCCTGACGCGGCACCAGGGGTCCGCGATAGGTCGTCTGCTCGAAGTCACATCGTTCGCGCCACTCGGTGGCGACCGCGCGGAATGCGGCGCCGTAGTCCGGAAGTGCACCGACTTCATGCCGCACGGCGCCGCAGTCGCCCGCCAGGTAGGCGGCTTCAATCCTCAGCCGCGTGGCTTCCCGGCGGATGGCCTCCGGCAGCGCGGTGTCCGCCAGGGCACGTTGGAGCTGATCCGCCGCGAGTGCCGGCGCACCCACCTGATGCAGCCGCCGACCCAACAAGTAGCGCAGCCACGGGTCCTGGGGCGAGATGAGCAACGCGCGGTCCAGCAGCAAGAGGCGCAGCTCCTCCTGGGGCGCGCGGAAGTACGCCTCGATGGGGGCGCGGCGCGACGGGGCCTCCAGCGCGGCCAGCTTCACCTGCGCGGTGCGCGTCAGTTCCGGCCCCGCGTTGAGCGCGAGCGCGGTCTGGAGGAACGCGCGCGACGCGTCCAGGTTGTCCAGGTGCAGGGCCACGTCGGCGCGGGCCACGGCCACCTCCGCGGCGAGCGCGGGCCGGTCCTTCACCTGTTCGGCGAGCGAGGCCAGCACCCCGGCCGCGTCGGCGGAGCGCTCCAGTGCGTCCAGGGCCACGGCCTGTCCCAGTTGGAAGGAGGGCTCCTCCGGCTGGAGGGCGGCGGCGCGCTGGTAGCGGACGAGCGCGTCCTGCGGGTCGCTGGCGAGCGCGTCGCGGGCGGAGTCCGACAGCCGGGCCACTTCACGGGCGCAGGCGCGGGAGAAGAGGCTGCCCGTGCGGAAGCGGGCGAAGGCGCGCGCGAGCGTGGATTCGTCCAGGGGCAGCGCGTCCAGCGTGCGCTCCCACTCCGTGACGAGCGCATCCAGGGGCTGTCCGTAGGCGGCGTCGAAGTCCGCGTGCGCGTAGACGGCCCGCAGCTTGTCCGCGCCATAGGTGTCCGCCAGGTAGCGCAGGAACGAGCCCGCCACGGTGTACGCGCGCGCCGGGGCGGACTGGTAGAAGCCCTTGGGCCCCATGAGGTCGCGCATGTCCGGGGCAATCCCCTGACGGCGCATGCCCGCGGCCCACTGGTGCAGGGTGAGCTCGCCCTGCACGGGGTCGTCCGCGGCCACGGCGAGGCCTTCGATGACGCCCATGAGCGGCCAGACGCCCAGCCGGGTGGTGACGCGGAAGAAGCCCGCGCCGGCGGGGGCCGCCATCACGTGCGCCAGCTCATGGTGCAGGACGGAGTGGGGGAAGGGCCTGTCCTGGATGTGCAGCTCGGTGCGCCAGGGCTTGGCGAACTGGGTGCGGCCCGCGCCCACCAGCCGCTGCTTCTCGTCCTCGGAGCGGTAGAGCCACACGCGCACGCGCTCCGTGGGGGCCACGCCCAGGAAGCGCGCCGTCTGGACGTAGCGGAACTCCAGGTCCCGGGCCATCCGGTCCACGTCCTCGCGGGCCTTGCCGCGCGGGTAGTGCAGGACGAAGTGCTCCGTCTCCCGCACGCCGCCCAACTGCTCCGCCAGGTACGCGTCCGTCATGCGCAGGCCCAGTTGGGGCCCGCGGGACTCCAGCATCCAGATGCCCACCGCGCAGAGCGCGACGAGGCCCAGGCCGCCCACGCGCGCGCCCTTCAGGGTCAACCTGCCGGTGCGCACGTCGAGCAGCGCCAGGGCGAGCCCCGCGAACGCGCCCGCCCACAGCAGCGTCTCCACGCGGAACCAGCCCAGCGCGGCCGTCATCTGGAGGGCCTCGTCGTAGAGCGGTCCGGGCAGGTGGCCCAGGAAGACGTTGAAGGCGAACACCTGGGGCCCGAAGACGATGGGCACCACCGTGACGACCAGGGACGCGAGGAGGAGCAGGGCGTACAGGCCCGCCGCGCCCCGGGACCGGCCCGTCGAAAAGCCCAGGAAGACGCCCGCGGCGGAGGCGAGCACGGCGGAGGGCACGGTGAGCAGGGGATAGAACCCCGCCAGTTCGAAGGGGTCGCACGCGGTGCGGAAGCGGGCGAAGAGCAGGGCGCACACGAAGGGGGGGATGAGCACCCCCAGGTTCAGGAGGAGGCTGGCGCCCATGGCGCGCCCCACGGCCGTGCCGGGCAGGGTGGAGGCCTCCGCCAGGGGGGGCCGGGGCAGGGCGCCGGTGAGGATGCGGCGCTCCTGGAAGGCGGCGGCGATGCCCGTCCCTCCACCGAGCAGGCCGACAGCGATGGACAGGGCGAGGCCCAGTTCAAAGCCGGGGACCCCGAAAAGCGGGAGCAGGACGAGGGCCGACCCCCCACCGGCGAGCAGTAGCACGGTGGCCAGGACGGCCGGACGGCCCAACAGACCTCTGGCGCGGGGGAGGACTTGCCGCATGGTGTCCCCTATACTCCCCGGCCGCATGTCCGAACAGAAGAGCGGATCCGAACTGCGCACCCATGGTCGTGCGCCCATCGAGCTGAAGGTCGACTACAAGAAGCTCAATTCGTTCTTCGCCGACTACACGAAGAACATCAGCAAGGGTGGCACCTTCATCAAGACGAAGAAGCCGCTGCCCATCGGCACGCGCTTCCTCTTCAAGCTGACGGTGCCGCACCGTGAGGCACCCTTCGAACTGTTGGGCGAGGTCGTCTGGTCCAAGGGCGACGCGGAGGAGCCCGGCATGGGCATCCGCTTCATCTACAGCAGCGAGTCCCAGCGGGTGGACTTCGAGACGCTCGTGGAGCGCCTCATGTCCGACAGCCTGGGCTCCGAGCTGACGGAGAAGCTGCTCAACAAGCCCCTGCATCCCCAGCACCCATGAGCCTGCGTGTCGCGATGGCGCTGTGCACACTGGCGCTCGTGGGCGGCGCGTGCCAGGAAGCGCCCGCCGCACCCCCGAAGCCCGCGCCCGCCGCCCCGCGAGCGCGCCCGAAGGACGTGTCGGCGGAGGACTTCGTGATGCCAGGGCTGCCGCGCGCGCACGTGCGGCTGAAGGACGCCTACGGGGGCGTGCACCGCGTGGCGGTGGAGGTGGCCGCCACCGGGGATGCGCGCACGCGCGGACTCATGTGGCGCAAGGAGCTGTCCGCGGGGCAGGGCATGCTCTTCCTCTTCCCGGAGGAGGAGGTGCGCGGCTTCTGGATGCGCAACACGCTCATCCCGCTGGACATGCTCTTCATCACCTCCGAGCACCGCATCGTCGGCATCATCGAGAACGCGGAGCCGCGCACGCTGATGAACCGCTCGGTGGGCATCCCCAGCCAGTTCGTGCTGGAGGTCCCCGGAGGCTGGTGCCAGTCCCAGGGCATCGTCCGGGGCGGCACCGTGGAGTTCGAGGGCGTGAGCACGATTCCCATCACGCCCTGAGCCTGACCGCGCGGCGGCTACCCCTCCGACGCGGGCTGGAACAGGAACGTGCTGGCGTGCGACTCGCCCGACAGCGCCTTCACCTTCTTGCGCAGGGACGCGGCGACGGCGGACAGCTCCGCGGGGTGGGGTGACGGGGACAGGCCCCGCTGGTCCACCGCCGCCAGGCTCAACGTCACCGGCACCACGGGCGTGCCCGGGGCGTCGTTCGCGGTGAAGCCTCCGCGCCGCAGGTCCTCAGGTCCGTACAGGGGAACCCGCTCCGCGTCGAAGCGCTGACAGAGCTTGCGCAGCACCTCGGGGGACACGCCTTCGGGACACACGAGCACGAAGTCGTCGCCGCCCACGTGGCCCAGGTGCGAGCCGGGCGGCAAGAGGTGCAGGCACTCCGACAGCAGGTTCGCCGTGTGGCGGATGACCCGGTCTCCCTGGAGGAAGCCGTAGCGGTCGTTGTACGTCTCGAAGTGGTCCAGGTCGCCGTAGATGATGGTGAACGCGCTGCCTTGAAGCGCGGCGCGGATCCACCGTTCGATCATCCGGCTGCCGGGCAGGTCCGTGAGCGGGTGCGCGCCGGTGGCCGCGTGCTGCTCCAGGTCCGAGGCGCGCGCGATGAGCTGCTTCATCGTCACCGTGCCCAGGAAGTGGCCCTGCGCGTCCGTCACCACCACCGGGTCGTAGACGGACTCGGGCGGACGGCGCATCGCCATGCGGGCCAGGGCGGTGATGGCCGTGGCGTCCTCCACCACCATCAGCGCGTCGGGCGCTCCGTCCGCGAGCGCCGGGGTCTCATCGGCGGAGGTGCCTCCCCATCGCGCGTAGAAGCTCCGCCGCGTCACCACCGCGCGCGGCTGTTCGCCGTCCAGCAGCACGACGTGGTCCTCGCCCGGCGTGCGGCGGAAGAGCCTGTCCAACTCCACCGCGGGCGATGCGGCCGGCGCGCACGGGGGACGGATGATCATGCTGCCCACCGTCTCGTCGTCCTCGTGCTCGCGGTGGTGCAGGGCGCGGATGGCCTCGCGGCAGCGCTCGGCGAAGTCCGCGCCCGGACGCTGGGGCGTGTTCGCCGGACGCGCCAGCAGGTAGCCCTGCGCGTGCCGGATGCCCAGGCGCAGCAGCACGGCCAGCTCGTTCCACGTCTCCACGCCCTCGGCGATGAGCACCGCATCCACGCGCTGCGCGAAGGTGACCAGCGACTTCACCAGGTGCTGCCGGTACGTGTGCAGGTGGATGTCCCGCACCAGCGCTTGGTCCAGCTTGATGAAGTCCGGCGCACTGTGCACCAGCGTCACCAGACCGGAGTGCCCCGCGCCGAAGTCGTCCAGCGCGATGCCGAAGCCCTGCTCCGCGTACCGCCGCGCGAGCATGCGCAACTGTTCGGTGTCCTCGAACGTGCTGCGCTCGGTGATTTCGAGCACGAGCTGCCGGGGACTGAGGCCATGCGTGCGCAGCAGCTCCAGCGTGGACGCGCCGCCGAAGCGCTCGTCGCTCAGCACGTCCGGGCTGACGTTGAAGAAGAAGGGTCCGCGCCGCTGCTCTTCTGGCAGCGTGGCGATGCGGCGCACCGCCGCGGTCCAGCAGGCCCGCTCCAGCTCGTAGGTGAACCCCTCCACGCGCGCGCGATTGAAGAGTTCGTTGGGGGACTCCACCGGCCCCAGGCCTCGCGACAGCACTTCGTGGCCAAGCACCTCGCCACTGAGCAGATCGACGATGGGCTGGAAGACGGTGGCGACCCTCGGCTCGTCACCGTTCCACAGCCAGGGGGG
>NZ_RAVZ01000028.1 GCF_003611635.1 Corallococcus terminator
GGGCAGGGCGGGTACGGATTCGACCTTCGCTACGATAAGTAAGTTACCAATAGTAGGTTCGCCATGTTTTCTTGGAGGTGGCCACCCGGGGGGATTACGAAACGTCACCCGCATGAGTGAGACCCCCGCCAGGAAGTTGCCGAAGGCGCAGCGACGCGAGCAGTTGCTCGACATCGCGCAGACCATCGTTCGAGAGCAGGGGACCGACGCGTTGACGCTCGGCTACGTGGCCGAGCGGGCTGGCGTCAGCAAGCCCATTGCCTACGAGCACTTCAAGACGCGGTCGGGGTTGTTGATTGCCCTCTACGAGCAGATTGACGCCCGCCAGGTCCAGGCGCTCCTGGAGGCGCTCAAGCGCACGCGCAAGCGGCTGGAGGACGTCGCCCGGGTCATGAGCGCCGCCTACATGCACTGCTGCACGTCGGCCGGCCCGGAGTGGCATGCCATCACGGCGGCGCTGAAGGGCGACGAGGAGATGGAGTCCTTCCATCGCGCGCTGCTCGACAGCTACGTGGCCATCTATCGCGAAGCGCTCGCACCCTACTCGGACCTGAAGAAGGACGCGCTGCACCTGCGCTGCGTCGGCATCATCGGCGCGGCGGAGGCGATCTCACGCGACATGCTCCGTGGCCTCGTCGATGAGGCCACGGCGGCGGAGACCCTGGCCTCGCTCATCGTCAGTTGGCTGTCCAGGAAGGCCTAGCGCGCCGTCCAGGAAGCTGGCCTGGCCCAGGACGGGCTACTCCTTGATGACCGGCGTCTTGTCCTTGTAGGTCGCGAGCTTCGCCGCGTCCTCGGTGGACAGCTTGGGCTCCAGGTTGACGGGGCCCTTGAGCAGGCGGTTGACGCCGGTGTTCTTCACCTCGGCCTTGTCCGAGTAGAAGGTGCGCTGCGGCAGGCCCTGCTCGTGGCGGTAGGTGTTCTCCGACGGGCGCGTCAGCGGCGCCTTGCCCTGGATGAACGCGCTGTCCTTGAAGCCATCCAGGCCTGCGGCGCTCATCTCGCTGAGCGCCAGGTCCGACTTGTTGCCGCGCTTCACCGCGCTCTTGGTGTCGATGGTGCCGTCCACGTACTCGCGCGCGTGGTGCAACTCATGGAGGAGGGTGGAGTCGGAGGGCTTGTTGTCGGGCGTGCCCCACGCGCCGTACTTCTCCTTGTGCGAGGCGTGCTTCGGATCGGGGATGCCGTTCTGCGGGCTGTACTCCACCTTGGCGCCCTCCTGGATGCCGAACGGCTTGCTGGCGGCCGCCTTGTCGGTGGTGCCGCTCTCGTCCTTCTTCCAGATCTGCACGTGCTTCTCGGTGGTGCCGTTGAGGCCCGAGTGGCGGTTGATGCCTTCCAGCTCCATGCGGCCCGTCTGGGTGCTGGAGATTTTCTGCAGGTCCGTCAGCGCCGCCCGGGTGAAGCCCGGCTGCTTGTCCGTTTCGCCAATCTTGATCTGTCCCACGGTGGTGATGCGCACCTTGCGGTCGTCCTCCAGCGCCACCTCCTCCGTGCGCACCTTGAGGCCCGGGCTGAGCAGGTCGCGCTTGATGGCGTCCGTGAGCTTCTTCTCATCCGCGGGCTGGCTCACCAGCTTCGGGGCGCCCAGCGGCTTCTTCATGTACCAGTCGTCTGGCTTCGCGGCGGACTTCGGCGTGGACGTGGCCGGCGTGCGCGGCGTGCTGGCGGTGGACGTCTTGAGCGACGGCAGCTTGAGCTTGGACGGCATAGGGGGGGACCTCCTGGGGGGCTGGGTCAAAGCATACAACATCACGCCAGCATTGTAGGGCCGCGGGAATGTTCCAGGGCGCGGGCGTAACACCGGGGAAGGTCCCTTCCCTGAGAGGAAACGCCCCCATGAAGCGACTGACGCTGCTCGCCGCCCTGACCCTTGTGTTGTCCTTCCCCGGCTGCGGCCCCGGCCTGGAGGAGGAGGGCCTCCCGGGCGACGAGGCGCAGTGGTCCGAGGTCCAGCAGGCGTCGAGCTACGCGGGCTCGACGTCGGAGGAGCAGCCGCCCATCCACTGCAGCGGTACGTCGGTGGCGTATGGCCTGGGGTGTGGCGGCTTCAACTGCGACAACGTGGGGCTCGTCTGCAACAACATCCCGCGCAACTCCGGGTACGCCAACGTGACGTGGACGCAGCCGTTCTCCGAGGAGACGGTGAACCCAACCCTCTGTCCCTCGGGCTCCTGGGTCACGGGCCTGTCGTGTTCCGGGGGCTACTGCGACAGCGTGTCGCTGGAATGCACATACATCACCGGGCGCACCGTAGGGGACTGTGCCTGGTCGGGATGGATCTCCGACGAGACCAGCTTCTGGTGGGCCCCCGAGGGCTACTTCATCCGCGGCGCGAAGTGCCGGGGCTGGTGGTGCGACGACATGAGCGTCTACTACTGCAAGATGCTGTGAGAGGCGCCGGCGCCCCGGGGCCCCGCTCGCAGGCGGGAGCCCCGAGGCCCGGGTGACTACTCCTTCAGCTTGATCAGCAGCACGTCGGATCTCCGGGCGCGCGGCGTGTACCAGGTGCCGTCCACTTCGAACGCCTGTGCCAGGGTGCCCGCCACCACGAGGCCGTCCGGCGAGGATGCGAGGTGCAGGCCATACGTGGACAGGGGCCCCAGCACGCGGACCCACCGGGACTCCAGGTTGGGACCGAAGGCCGCCAGCGTCGGCCGGGGCAGCATGTCCTGCTGCGAGCCGACCTCGCCCAGCCCGACGAGGTTCCCGTCGCCGTCCTGGGTCGTCACGATGTTCCCGGCCCCGTCCACCACCATGTCCGTGAACCCGGAGTGCGCGAACTGACGGAGGGCCACGTCTCCGCCCGCCTCGGTGAGCACGCCCACGAGCGCATCCCTGGGCCCGTCATATTCCTCCGGCTCACGGCTGACGTAGCCCTGCCCGGCGAACGACAGGTAGCCGTTGAAGTTCCCGGTGAAGGCGATGCGCTGGTCGGGCAGCACGGCCACGGAGGACACGTCGCTTCGCGGAGCGCTCAACACCCGCGCCCAGCCGAAGTCGCCGCCCACGCCATAGCGGGCGACGAAGCCTCCGCGCCCGGCGACCGCGCCGCCACCGAAGTCGGTGTCGTACCCCGCCACGCCGCCCACGATGACGCGCTCACTGGCATCCACGGCGACGCTCCTCGCCTGGGTGCCCGTCAGGGACGGCGTTGCCAGCACGCGCGACCAGAGGTGCGCGCCGTCCCACTGGAGCTTCAGCACATAGGAGTTCGGGTAATCGTCGTCGTACGGGAACGGCTTGCCCGAGTACACCGGCCCGGTGCCGAAGTCCGTGTAGCCCCAGAACGTGCCGACGAGCACCGCGCTGCCGTGGGCATCCGTGGCCAGGTCGAGCACGTTCATCGGGTTGTCGTAGTGGTCGTCCGTGGTGTCGAACCAGGCCCGGAAGCCGCGCGTCCAGTCCACCGTGCCCGTGGGCGTGAGCTTCATCACCACGATGCCGGAGCCCTGGGGCAGCGCACCCTTGCCCAGGTCCGGCGCCCCCGTGTAGCTGCCAGCGACCAGCACGTTGCCCACCGCGGTCACCACCACCTTCTCCAGGAGCACCCCTGCCTGCGGGAAGGAGCGCGTCCACGCGACGCTCCCATCCGCCCGGTGCAGGGAGACGCTGTGGCCCGAAGCGGGGGCCAGGGGCGCCGTGCCGGACAACCGGGTGACGACCGCGAACCCGCCATCCGGCGCGGGCGCCACGTGACGGGGAGACTCGGGCTCCGCGCCTCCCTCCTGGCGCACCCAGGCCGTGGTCCCCGAGGGCTTCGTGCCCCGGTACGAGCAGAACGGAGCGCTCTCATACGTGACGACCAGCCGGGGCGCGCCACCGAGGATGCCGTGCTCCTCCGCGTCCGTGGACGCGAAGCCCACGCTGTTGGTGCTGTCCGGCAGCAGCGCGAAGGCATACGTCCCGGACGCCGTCACGACGTTCGTCACATCCAGCTCCACCCACGCATCCCGCGACACCGCTCCCAGGTCCACGAGCGGCTCGCCCTGCGCCGTCGGGCGGTGGTTCCAATCCGTCGTCGCCCCCTCGAACGCCGTCGCCCGGTACAGCCGGGGGCCGTTGCCCGTGCCGTCAATGGCATACAGGCGCAGCGCCACCCGCTGGATGCGCTCAGGTCGCAGTTGCACATCGAAGCGCAGGAAGGCCTCCTCCCGGGGATCCGCGTCCACCCGCAGCGAGGCGCGGTGCTGGAACTTCGTGTCCGGCGCATCCGCCGCCGCGTAGGTGTCGTGCAGCGCGGGGAGCGGGTCCGCGACGTACTCCGTGCGCGTCAGGCATGCATCCGTTGGAGCGGGCTTCGACGCGCCCGTCCAGACCCGCAGTTGGGGACGCAGTGACGCATTCGCGCTCTCCCGCGAGTGGAACGTGACGCCGTCGCTCGACGTGGAATACAGCCCGAACGAGATGTCCCCATTGCCCCGCACCAGGTCCGTCACGTCGTAGTCCACCCAGCTCCCCGTCGCGACGCCCTGCGCGGCATCCACCGCGCTGCCCGTGCGGGCCGGCCGCGAATTCCACGTGACGATCGACTCGCTCCAGGGCTGCCCCGTCAGCGCGTACACGGCCGGGCCCTCATCCGAACCGGAGCTCACGTACAGGCGCAGCACCGCGCGCTGCACGGCCTCCGTCAGCCCCTGCACCGGGAAGCGCAGGTAGGCCTCCTGCATGGGCGCGCTGTCCACCTTGAACGTCGTGGCGCTGCCCTGGGCCACGGTCGGGCTGTCCGCCGAAACGAACGTGTCGGCGCTCGCGGCGAAGGAGACCGGCGCGCCGGAGAGCGTGAGCGGCGCGGGGGGCGGCGGTGGGTTGTCTTCGCCCGACTCGACGGTGAGGACCAACTGCGGTCGCAAGCCCACCTCGGCGTATTCACCCGACGCGAACGTGAGGCTGTCCGTGCCCTTCGCGGAGAGCAGGTAGCTGACGTTGTAGTAGCGGCTGGGGAAGTACGTGCCCGACACGTCGAGCTCCACCCACGTTCCGCTGCTCACGGACCCCGACGTGGAGGTGAGCCAGGAATCGCTCCAACTCGGCCGGGTGTCCCACGTCACGTCCTCGTTCCAGGTGTGCACACCCGTTGGGCTGTGCACGGCGACGCCCTCTGAGGCGTTGTTCAGCGCGAACAGGCGCAGCCGCGCGGACGTCACCGTCCCGGCGACGGGGAGCTGGGCCCCCGAGAACCGGAGGTACGTCAGCGCCGTGGGCGTTTGCGCGACCTTCAAGGTGGAGGAAGAGCCGAAGCGTGTCGTCGGGAACGCGGCTTCCACGTGCGCGTCCGCCGTGGGCTCCAGGACGACCGTCCGCGTGGTCAACGCGGCGCCCTCCGTGCCGACCGTCTCCGCCCCCGGCTCGTGTGAATTCTCTTCCACTGCCAGTGGCGCTCCGCACCCACTCAAGGTCGCGAGCACCACACCCATTCCCCACAACGCCACTGCACCTGTCATCCGTCTCACGCTGACTCTCCTTCAGGGACTGCGAAGAGAGGCATCAGCAACAGTCGAGCCAGACCGGGAGGCTGGGTTGGCTTCTGGCCGGTGAGATGTTTGTCATTCGACGAAGGGCAACGCAGTGCGTTCAAGGGTGCGCCGCGGACAGCTCCTCGTCTTCCTCCTCATCGAGCGCCCGCTTCGACTCGCCCCGCAGCTTCTGCATGAGCACGTAGAGGCTGGGGATGAAGACGAGGTTGACGACGGTGGACACCAGCATGCCTCCGAAGACCGCCGTGCCCAGGCTGTTGCGAGAAGCGGCACCGGCGCCCGTGGCCAGCATGAGAGGCACCACGCCCAGCAGGAAGGCGATGGACGTCATCAGGATGGGGCGCAGGCGCACCTCGGAGGCTTCGATGGCGGCCTCCACTGCGCTGCGTCCCTGCTCGCGCAGTTGCTCCGCGAACTCCACGATGAGGATGGCATTCTTGCTCGCCAGACCCACGAGCATCACAAGCCCCACCTGGCAGAAGACATCGTTGGGCAGCCCGCGCAGCATCTGCAATCCCAGGGCGCCCAGCACCGCCAGCGGCACCGAGAGGATGACCACCAGGGGCAGGGTGAAGCTCTCGTACTGGGCGGCGAGCACCAGGAAGACGAAGAGCAGGCCCAGTCCGAAGATGACGATCGTCTGGCCTCCGCTCTCCTTCTGTTCAAGGGAGAGGCCGGACCATTCCGTGCTCGTGCCCTGGGGCAGCACCTGAGCGGCCAGCGCCTCCAGGGTGGACATGGCCTGCCCGGAGGAGACGCCGGGGGCTGCCTGTCCATTGAGCTCCGCGGAGCGGAAGAGGTTGTAGTGGCGGATGATCTGCGCGGACGTGGTCGGCGTCACCTTCACCAGGGACTCGAGCGGAATCATCTCCCCGTTGTCACTGCGGACATAGAAGGCGCCAATGTCCTGCGGCGTGTCGCGGAACTGCTGCGCGGCTTGCAGGTACACGCGGTAGGTGCGGCTCGCGTAGTTGAAGTCATTGACGTACTGGCTGCCCATGTAGAGCTGAAGGGTGCCGAAGATCTGATCGATGGGAATGTCGAGCGCCTTGGCCTTCTGGCGATCCACCTCCACGTTCAGCAGCGGTGTGTCGGCCGTGAAGGAGGTGAAGACGCCGCGCAGGCGGTCGTCCTCACCGCCGCGCCCTACCAGCTCCTGGGCGGCGGTGGCCAGCTCGGACAGCCCGCGTCCGCCCGAGGTGTCCTCGACGATGAACTGGAAGCCGCCGACCGCCCCCACGCCTCGGATGGCGGGCGGCAGCAGGGGCACCACCTTCGCCTCACCAATCGCCGCGAGCGGGCCGCGCAGCCGCTCCACCATCGCGGCCACCGAATGCGCCTCGCCCTGGCGCTGCTCCCAGGATTGGAGGTTGACGTAGACCTGGGCCAGGTTGGGGCCGTTGTTGCCCAGGGAGGTGCCGCCGACCACGAACATGACGCGCGCTTCAGGCTGCGCGCTCACGATGGTCTCCACCTCCTTGACCACCTTCTCCGTACGGGTGAGTGACATGCCCTCGGGCCCCTGCACGGAGATGATGAAGTAGCCCTGGTCCTCGTCCGGGATGAAGCCGGTGGGCACCACCCTGAAGAGGGCCACGGTGGCGCCGAGGAAGCCGACGAAGACGAGCATCACCGCGAAGGGGTGCTTGAGCAGGCGGCGCAGCATCCCGCCGTAGAGGCGCTTCGTCCCGTCGAGCACCTGATCCACCTTGCGGAAGAAGATCCACTTCTCCCCGTGGTGGCGCTTGAGCAGCAGGGCCGACAGCGCGGGCGTGAGCGTGAGCGCGCACACCGTGGACAGCCCCACCGAGGCAGCAATGGTGAGGGCGAACTGGCGGTAGATGATGCCCGTGGTGCCGGGGAACAGGGCCACCGGGACGAACACCGCCACCAGCACGATGGAGATGGCCACCACCGCGCCGGCCACCTCCTTCATGCCCTCGCGCGCGGCCTTCCGGGCACTGAAGCCCTTCTCCACCATCAGCCGCTCGATGTTCTCGATGACGACGATGGCGTCGTCCACCACCAGGCCCGTGGCCAGGGTGAGGCCGAACAGCGTGAGGGTGTTGATGGAGAAGCCGAACAGCTTGACGAAGGCGAAGGTGCCCACCAGCGACACGGGGAGGGTGAGCGCGGTGATCAGCACGCTTCGCCAGCCGTGCAGGAAGAGGAAGATGACGAGGATGACCAGGGCAATGGCCTCCACCAGCGTCTTGAGCACCTCATGGATGGAGGCACGCACCGCGAGCGTCGTGTCGGTGGAGACGCGGTATTCCAGCCCCGAGGGGAACTGTTGCCCCAGCCGTTCCATCTCCCGGGCCACCGCGTCGCGAACCTCCAGCGCATTGGCGGTGGGCAACTGGTTGACGCCCAGGCCTAGGGCAGGGCGGCCGTTGAAGCGCAAGAACTGGCTGTAGTTCTCCGCGCCCATCTGGGCATGGCCGACGTCCTTCACCCGGACCAACTGGCCGTCGGAGCCGCGCATCACGACGATCTCGTCGAACTCCTCGGGCTCGATGAGCCGGCCGCTCGCACGCACCGCCAGTTGGTAGTCCTGATTCGAGCGGCTGGGAGGCTGGCCCACCTGACCGGCGGCCACCTGGAGGTTCTGCTCCTGGAGCGCGCGCGCCACGTCCTGGGGCGTGAGCTTGCGGCGGGCCAGCTCCGTGGGGTCCAACCACAGGCGCATGCTGAACCTGCGCTCACCGAACAGGCGCACGTCGCTGACGCCGCGCACGCGCTTGAGGGCATCCTTCAGGTTGATGTCGGCGTAGTTGCTGATGAACTCGGCGTCGAAGCGCTCATCGGGGCTGTAGAGGCCGAAGGAGATGAGCAGTTGGTTGGCGCCCTTGTTGACGACGATGCCCGTCTGGTTCACCTGCGAGGGCAGGCGGGCGGCGGCGCGGCCCACGCGGTTCTGCACGTCGACCGTGGCCACCTCGATGTCACGGGTGGGCTCGAAGGTGATGGTGATGGCGCTGGTGCCGTCGTTGCTCGAAGTGGAGGAGATGTAGCGCATGCCCTCCACGCCGTTGATCTCCTGTTCCAGCGGGATGGTGACGGCGCTCTCCACCACCTCGGCGCTGGCGCCCACGTAGGTGGCCGTCACCGTCACCTGCGGCGGGGCCAGGTCCGGGTACTGCGCGATGGGCAGGTTGGGGATGGCGATGGCCCCCACCAGGGTGAGCAGGATGGAGAGGACCGCCGCGAACACGGGCCGCCGGATGAAGAAATTCACCATGGTGGGGAGGCCGTGGGGCTACTTCAGGGTCGCGATGTCGATCACGAACCGGTAGCGAACATCGGAGGCGAGCACGCGCTCGTAGGCCTCGTTGATCTTGGTGGCCGGGATGACCTCGATGTCGGAGCCGAGCCCGTGCTTGGCGCAGAAGTCGAGCATCTCCTGCGTCTGCTGGATGCCGCCGATGAGCGAGCCCGCGAACGAGCGGCGGGTCATGATGAGGGAGAACACCTGGAGCGAGAGCGGCTCCGCGGGGGCGCCCACGTTGACCAAGGTCCCGTCCAGGGCGAGCAGTGACAGGTAGGCGTCCAGGTCGATCTTCGCGCTCACCGTGTTGACGATGAGGTCGAACGTTCCGGCGAGCTTCTGGAACGTCTCCGGATCCTTCGTGGCGTGGTAGTGGTCCGCACCCAGGCGCAGGCCGTCCTCCTTCTTGCTCAGCGACTGCGACAGGACGGTGACCTCGGCCCCCATCGCGTGCGCGATCTTCACGGCCATGTGCCCGAGCCCGCCAAGCCCCACGACGGCGACCTTCCTGCCGGGACCGGCGCCCCAGTGGCGCAGCGGCGCGTACGTCGTGATGCCGGCGCACAGCAGCGGCGCGGCGGCGTCGAGCGAGATGCCCTCGGGGATCTTCAGGACGAAGTCCTCGGCCACGACGATGTGGGTGGAGTAGCCGCCCTGGGTGGGCTTGCCGTCCCTGCCGACGCCGCCGTAGGTCCCGATGAAGCCCTTGAGGCAGTGCTGCTCCTCGCCCTTGCGGCAGTTCACGCACTCGCGGCAGGAGTCGACCAGGCAACCGACGCCGACTCGGTCGCCGACGGCGTGGCGGGTGACCTCGGCGCCGACCCTGGAGACGATGCCGGCAATCTCATGGCCGGGGACGATGGGGTAGGTCGCTCCACCCCACTCGTTGCGAGCGTTGTGGATGTCGGAGTGGCAGATGCCGGCGAACTTGATCTCGATGAGGACGTCGCGAGGGCCGAGGTCACGACGCTCGATGGTGGTCGGACCGAGCGGGGCGGTCGCGGACGTGGCCGCGTAGGCATTGACGGTGAGCATGTTCTTCAAATCTCCGTGGGGGGACTGGGGCTGTTGCTGTTGAGCCCCGTTCACGAAGAGAAGTACGCGCCAGCACCGGGGATGACTACGCACGGAGGAGGCAATAGGCTCTTAAGTGAGACTTAACAGTGCGGCGGACGTGCTCCGGTAGCGTGGCCGCATGCAAGCGGTGGAGCAACCGCTCCCAGCAGCCCTCGAAGGTGGTTCTCGCGCATGAATACGGCTCCCTTCTCCCAGCTCCAGGTGTTCCTCGCCGTGGCCCGCCTGCGCAGCTTCAGCGGCGCGGCGCGCGAGCTTGGCGTCTCCACGGCGGCGGTGAGCCAGACGGTGCGGCAGTTGGAGGGGCAGTTGCGCGTGGTGCTGCTCACGCGCACGACGCGCAGCGTGTCGCTGACGGACGCGGGACGGCGGCTCGTGGAGGGGGCGGGCCCGGCGCTGGGGCAGGCGCTCACCGCCCTGGCCGAGGTCTCCGCGCAACCGGGAGAGGCGGTGGGCCGTGTCCGGCTGTCGGTGCCCACGGCGGCGGTGCCGTACATCATCACCCCGGTGGTCCCCGCCTTCCGCTTGCGGCACCCGCGGGTGGAGGTGGAGGTCGTCGTCGAGGAGCGCTTCGTGGACATCGTGGCGGAGGGCTACGACGCGGGCGTGCGGCTGAGCGAGGCCATCGAGCGGGACATGGTGCAGGTGCGTCTCACCGATGCGTTCCGCTTCGTGGTGGTGGGCTCGCCGGACTACCTCGCGCGCCACGGCACGCCCCAGCGCCCCGAGGACCTGTTGAACCACGAGTGCATCACCTTCCGCATGCGGTCCACTGGAGCGCTCTACGCCTGGGAGCTGGAGCGGGGCCGCAGGAACTGGCGCGTGCCGGTGCGTGGCGGGGTGGTCACCAATGCCAGCCATCTGACGGTACCCCTGGCGGAGCAGGGAGTGGGGCTGGCGTATGTCTTCGAGCCCCTGGTGACCGAGCATCTGAGGACCGGACGGCTGCAACGGGTGCTCGAAGCGTACGCGCCCACGGTCCCCGGCTTCTTCCTCTACTACCCCAGCCGTGCGCAGCGCTCGACGCCGCTGCGCCTCTTCGTGGAAGTGGCCCGGGAGCTGTCCGTGAAGACGCTGTAGGGCTCAGGGCTGTTTCTTCGCCAGCAGCGCCCTGGCGCGCGTCACGGCCGACATGGCGTTGGGCCAGCCGGTGTAGAACGCCAGGTGGGTGATGAGTTCGACGAGTTCCTCCTGCGTCACGCCGTTTTCGAGGGCGCGCGGGAAGTGGAAGTCCATCTGTTCGGTCTTGCCGGTCGCGACGAGTGCCGCGCAGGTGATCAGGCTGCGGTCGCGCTTGGACAGTTGCGGCCGTTCCCAGACGTCTCCGAAGAGCACCTCGTCGGTGAGTTCGACCAGCTTCGGCGCGAAGTCGCCAAGGGCCTTCTGCGCGGCGGATTCAGGCTTGGGGTTGCTCATGGGTTCTCTCCTTGGGGCAGGCTGCCGTACTGCGCGTCGCTGACCTTCTCCAGCCATTCGACGCTCTTGCCTTCGAGCTGCTCCTGGATGGCGAGATGGGTCATCCCGGTAGTGGGGGAGGCGCCATGCCAGTGCTTCTGCCCGGGCGGGATCCAGACCCTGTCTCCGGGTCGGATCACCTCGACCGGGTCGCCCCAGCGCTGGACCCGGCCCGAGCCGGCGGTGACGATCAGCGTCTGCCCGAGCGGATGGGTGTGCCATGCGGAGCGGGCACCGGGCTCGAACGTGACGTAGGCGCCCGCCGTGCGTGAGGGAGCGTTTGGCTGGAACAACGGGTCGACGCGGACAGAGCCCGTGAAGTTCTCGGCGGGCCCCTTGTAGGAGGCCTGCGAGCCGTTTCGAGCGATGTTCAGCTTCTGCGCATTGCCGCTCGAAGCAGCCGGGGGAGCAACCACCCCCTTGGGGCCACCGGGAGCAACGCTCTGCGCGAGCGCGGGACCGAGCAGCGCGAGCGATAAGACCGTCGTGGCGAGCGTTTTCATTTCCACTCCTGGGTTCAACATCTTCCTGCCAGACCAAAACCTACTCACGGAGGAAGATACGCTCAGGTCCCACGCTGGATTAGGCGCACGGGACCCCATAGGCTCTTAAGCCGTGCTTAACAGCGAGCAAGGAGTTGGACGTGGCGGCGGGACGCAGAGGCTGGGTGGGCGCAGTGATGACCGGGAGATGAAGATCACCCGCTTGCTGGAGGAGCCCGAGCGGGTCGTACTCCAGAGTTCGGCCGCACCGGTGCAGATCGAAGTCCGCCGCGTCAACGGCGAGTGGAAGCTCGATGCGTCGCCCATCATCGAATTCCGCAAGAAGGCCGCAAGCGCGCGCTGAGAGTGGAGCCGTCGTGACCCTGCGTGTATCGGTCTGTAACGTTACATGTTACAGCCGCGGCGCGGTCAGAAGAGCTTGCGGCGCTTGGCCGGACGTTCCGAAGGCTCAGGCGTCACGTCTCGTGTTTCCGGCCCGTGTTTCTGGGCCACGATGGCGATGGCATCCTCGCCGTACCCATCCTTTGTGCCATACCTCCCCTGGAAGGAGTCCTTGGTGTCGCCGACCTTGTACATGTCGAGGATGGGGTGGGCAGTGTTTGTCGTTTTGGCGTCCGCTCTCCCCGCCGTCTGCTCCACGGTGAGGGTTTGTTTGCCGTCCCTGGCGACCACGGGCGCGAAGTGGTACGGGGACTGAACAACATCCGGCTCGGCTCGTTGTCTGATGATTCCATAGGCTTCCCCGGGCTTGGGATTCGCGCCGACGCCCACTGCTTTCTTGTTCTTCTCCATGGCATCTTGAGAAGCTTTGATGTTCTTGGCTTCGCTATCACCCAGCACTTGCCCCGTCACCTTTTCCTTGCTGGCAAGGGTGTATTGCTTTTTGTTGGGCAGCGGAAGTTCCTTTGAGTGCAGGAACTGCTCCGCGTTGTGCATGCAGTCTTGGGGAGCCTGGGGGTATTGGCGTCGCTCGAAGGAGTCGCTTCCTCGTTGGTAGCGGGTCGGACTGGTAAGTACTCCTTCGAAAGTCTTCGGCTTCGGAGCCGTCGTGTTGACAAACAGCGATGCCGTTTCCTTGTTGCCTGTTGTCGCTTTCTTGTTGCTGTCGTGAATCCCGTACTGCTTGCCATCGGTCAGTTTGACGGAGTCTGGTAGGGTTTTGATTGGATTGGCGAGTCTCTGGGATTTGCGTATGGGCATGATTCCGCCTTGTGGAGGAATAGGAAGAAGGGAGCATTGAGGGAATGCGGATGGGCCTTCAATCGTGTTGCAGGGAGGGGCACCGTTCAGTGCAGGTGATTGTGCGGTGGGTGACGTGGTGTTTGACTTCTCCGCAGCCACATCCCGCGGGAGTCAACGCTGTGTGAAGCCAGGGTGACTCGGGGTGTGTTGGGCTGTAGCGAAACATGTTACGGCTCGCGTGAATCTGTGGCGCACCCTGCTACTCAGCGCCGGTTTCCCTGCGGGTATGTCGGTGTGTCTCAGAGGAAATGCCGCGTTGCGGTAGCCCTGGCTCGAAGGGTGCATGGGTCCGCGCCGGGTCGTCATCGGACCCGGCAGACAGTTCTTCTCCATCCCCCCAACGAGAGGTCCCATCCATGAATATCCAACTGACGTGCCGCCTGGTGGCGGCTGCGCTCTTGAGCCTGACCGCCGCGGGTTGCCAGGGCGACGAGACGCAGTCACCGGCCGGTGACGCGCTCTCGACGCAGGAAGCGAAGGCCGAACAGCAGTGCGTCGAAGGCTTCTCCGGCATCAAGAACTGCGCGACGGGCCGTGCGAAGGTCGCGAAGAGCGGCAAGGGCATCGCGGTCTCCGGGCTCGCGGACGTGAAGACGGACGGCTTCACCAGCGTGTTCCCCCGGGCCACGAGCTGGGAGCTGACGCCTGACATCATCGGGCTTGGCGCGTCGGCGCAGGGCCTCGAGTTGACGGCGCGCGATGGTGACCAGGTGGTCAGCTCGCTGCGCATCGGCCTGACGGGCAACGGGGATGAGGTGGTCCTCCAGCCCACGTTCACGGGCACGCCGGGCGGCTCGGCGTACCGCGTGAACCTGTATCAGAACAACCGCTTCCTGGGCTTCCAGCACTACGAGTGGGACTACGGCGTCAACTCCTCGTGGTACGACATCCACATCCGCTTCCACCCCATCAACATCGGCTTCCGGAATCACGCCTCCACGGGCTTCTTCGATTCCATCACCACGGGCGCCTGCGTCTGGAGCTTCCGCGGCCGGCCGGGTGATTTCACGCTGGATGTGGATGGAAAGCAGCTCAAGGGCGACTACCTGGAGATCGTCGAAGAGGTGAAGGAGGGTCACTACCCCTACACCGGCTTCTCTGGCATCGACGTGAAGGCCGCCGCCAAGGACTTCACCATCCTGGGTGAGTCCTTCGTCGCCGGAAAGTAGTCGGCGTCCGCAGGTCTCCTGAGCAGGTTCCACGCCGGGCGGGAGGGTCTCCCCGTCCGGCGTGTCGTTTTCCGGGAGGGCCTGTCACGCCGCGGGCGGGCGCCGCAGCGCCTCCGACAGGAGGTCGAGCGCATGTGTCTGCGCGGGGGACAGCCGCACCGCGGGCCTCACGCGTTGCACGCTCGCGAGGGCCGTCCGCCCATCCGGCGCATCCCCCCGTGCGACGAGGAGCGCGGCGGCGATCATGCCCGTGCGACCATGGCCCTGGGCGCAGTGCACGTAGATGGGGCCGGGCAGGGTGGCCAACTCCCGCAGGACCGGGACCACCTGCTCCAGGGGCAGCGTCGATGCATCCAGGATGGGCAGCGACACATAGCGGCAGGTCCCCCGGATTCCCGCAGGCTCGATGAACTCGGAGGTCAGGTCGAGCACGGCCGCGGTGCCCCCGGGAAGCTCGCCCGGCAACAGCCGGCGTCCCACCCGGACGCCCGGCGCCACTTCATCGTGGGGCCGTTCGCGCGAGAGGATCCGCGCGAGGTGCCAGGTGCTCCAGGTGAGCCCCAGGTAGGGCAGGAGCGCGAGGACCGCCCCCGGCCGCATCCTCCCGTCTGGCTGTTTGCCGAAGACGCCCGGACCGAGGCCCGCGTAGGCGAGCGCCACCCCGGCGAAGCTCACCGCTGGCCACAGCAGCAGCCACCCGAGGCCCTGGAGGGTGCTTGCCAGGAAGACCAGGAGGGCCGCGGCGGTGGTGAAGACGAAGGCGTATTTCATTCGCGGCGCAGCCTAATCCCAGCCGTCCTGCTCCGGGTCGGAATCCCCGGGATGGGCTTTCGAGTCGTCCCAGGGACCCCGGGCCCTGCCTACATCGGGGTGACGCACCCCGGCTGGGCGATGGCGCACCACTGGCTGGCTTCACTGACACAGAGGCTGTCCCAGGCGGTGTTGCAGCAATACGGATCCTGCGAGCACACGGTGTTGACACAGCCGCTGCACGTCCGGGGCAGTGCGGCGCCCGTGGTGCAGACGTTGTGGGAACAGGAGGGAGCGCTCGCCACGCAGACGTTGTTGCTGCCGCAGGTCTGTCCCGTGCCACAGGCGCCACAGCTCAGGGTGCCGCCGCAGCCATTGGAGATGGTGCCGCAATTCTTGCCCTGCGCGGCGCACGTCGTCGGGGTGCAGGAGCAGACGTTGTTGCCGCCGCAGGTCTGTCCGGTGCTACAGGTGCCACAGTTCAGCGTGGCGCCACAGCCATCGGAGATGGTGCCGCAATTCTTGCCCTGGGCCGTGCAGGTCGTGGGCGCGCAGGTGGCGGTTGGATCGTAGACCTCCACGCTGGAGAGCGCCTGCATGTTGCCCTGGGCGTTGTAGGTGGTCCCGGCGATGAACAGGACGCGCCCGTCCGCCAGCGCGATGGTGGGGTGATCGGTGCGGCCCTGGGTGATGGCCCCCAACGTGATCCATCCGGCGGTGGCGGGCGTGTACAGCTCCACGCCGTAGGTGTTGAAGGAGCCCCCCGCCATCAGGATGCTCCCGTCAGGCCGGACCACCGACGGCGCCGACGAGTGCGTGACGGCCGTGCTGCCCGTGTTCGTCCAGGTGTTGGTCGCCGGGTCGTACAGCTCCGCCGCCCGCGCATAGCCCGTCACGAGCGCCTTCCCATTGGCGAGCAGGTGCAGCGTGTGGCCGTTGCGGCCCGTGTTCATCGAGGCCACGGTGGTCCACGCGCCCGTGGCGGGGTCCCAGATCTCCGCGTGGTTGCTGGACGACGTGGTGTAGTTGCCACCGCCCGCGACGAGCACCCGCCCGTCCGCGAGTCGCACCGCGGCGTGCCCCATCATCCCGGCGTTGAGCGAGCCCGTGGCCGCCCAGGTGTTCGTGGACGGCGTGTAGAGGTGGGCATTGGTGACGATGCCGACCCCGCCCACCACCAGCACCCGCCCGTCCGCGAGCAGCGTGGCGCTGTGCCCGTAGCTGTTGCGCGGCAGGGGCGCGGCGGCGGTCCAGGTGTTGGTGCCCGGCAGGTAGCGCTC
The DNA here is from genome assembly GCF_003611635.1 of Corallococcus terminator. GTDB lineage: Bacteria > Myxococcota > Myxococcia > Myxococcales > Myxococcaceae > Corallococcus > Corallococcus terminator. The sequence continues at coordinate 16,219 of NZ_RAVZ01000028.1, forward strand.
GGCGGACGCGATCACGCTTCCTCCGATGCCGGCCACGACGAGCACGCTGCCGTCCTGGAGCTGCGTGGCGGTGTGGGAGCGGCGCGCGGTGGCCATGGACGGGCCGCTGCTCGACGTCAGGGTGGCCGGATCATACAGCTCCGTGGTGGCCATCTCGCCGGAAGGCGTTCCGCCACCCGCCACCAGCACCTTGCCGTTGCCGAGCAACGTGGCCGTGTGCTGATAGCGCGCCGACAGCAGGGAGCCCCCGCTGACGACGACCGCGGATGACTGGGAGGCTTCGACGCCGTCCTCCGGCATCTCCAGCTCCGTGGGTGTGATTGCGGGACCACAAGCGAAACAACACATCAAGGGAACGACAACCCACGACTTCCAATACGACAGGGACATGAGGTGCTCCTGGGGGGTGAAGCCAGGAGCATCGCACGCGGAGTCTCAGTGTAACGCGTGAAACATGAAATCCGTGGGTGTCACTTCGGAACCCAGACGGCGACCCAGTCGATCTGCACGTTGCCGGCCGCGCTGGAGGAGGGTGCGGTGCCACTCAGGTCCGTCTCCGTCTGGAGGACCCAGTGCATCGGCGTGGTGGGCACGCGGCTGGTCTTGTCCAGGATGACCGTCCCATCCAGGATGAAACGGCACCGGCCCGGGGTCCATTCGATGATGGCCGTGTGCCATGACGTGAAACGCGCGCTGGTGGAGACCGCGTCCTGGTCCCCGCCGGAGGTGCCGTTCTGCCGGTGCATGAACCCGGCGATGGTGCCGTCGAGGTCGCCTTCCGGGAAGTCGATCTCCCCGTCGCGCGGCCACACCTCGCTGTCCGGCCAGAGCAGCCACGCCGTCTTGTAGCCGGGCACCGGGTCGGCCTTGAACCGCACCGCGAAGCGACCCGCGGGCAGTCCGCCGCTCGCCGTCGCGCCCGGAATCTTGGGGAGCACCGCGGCGACCCGGTGCACGCCGTTCACGGTGTGCAGGTACTTGTTGAGCACGCCGTTCTGGATGCTGACGACCGTGGAGGGGGAATAGGTGCCGTGCTTGCTCGTGTCCTTCCAACCGTCCAGATAGACGCTCCACTTCGACGACACCGCCGCCGGGAACTGGCCCACCGGCACCGAGGTGGTGAAGTCATCGGTGAACACCTGCCGCCAGTTCGTGAGGTCGCCCACCGGCATCGGTTCGCCTGAAGGGCCCGAGCCGCCCCCGGCCACCAGCGTCACGGCATCCACGAGGATGGCATTGCCCGACGTCGCCTGGCTCTGGAGGACATACACATCCACCGTGTCACCCACGCGCTCCACGGTCCCCGTGATGGTGAGCCGCTGGAAGGCGGTGGTCAGCGTCGCGTCCGCCGTGAAGAGCTTGTACGTGGTGCCGGAGGCGCTCTTCTCCCGGAGGATGAGGCTCACGGGCTTGCCCACCGTGCCGGTGTTGCCCGCGGCGACATACGCCGTCGCCGTATACGTCTGGCCCTGCGGTGCGTTGGCGATGGCGCTCTGCGCGCCGTCCAGCGAATACAGGGTGGCCGCGCCGCCGACGGTGACGCGAGCGACGTACTGGCCATCCGGTGCTCCCGTCCGGGCTTCCCGCGTCAACGTTCCCTGCCACGAAGACCAGCCGCTGGTATTCGTTTCAAAGGACGTGTTGGTGATCGCGGACATGAGCGGCGCTGGCGCCTGTGCCGCTTCGGCCTCTGTTTCAGGAGCCTCCGGAGCCGGGCTGCACGCGGAGGCCAGTGGCAGTGCCATCACCAGGGCCCAGGCGTGACGGAAACGGGACCCACGGCGGATGTTGATTTCACTCATCGTGTTCTCCTTGAAAGGCGTGAAATACCTGCCTACTTATAAATCAAGGAAACCATCTGGCCAGTAGGTTCTACTCCCGCGAGGAGGCCGGACGACCGCCAGGGCCGGTCTCCAGCCAGGCGGCCAGCACGTCCGCGTGACAGGGCCCCGGCTTGCACCAGCAGCCCAGGCGCTTGCCGCGCAGGGCCCGAACGTCGCGCAGGTAGTCCGCGTCGTGACGGGTGCGCAGCTCCAGGTACCAGCGGAAGGACTCGAAGGCGTCCGGCTCCGGGCCCATGCGGCGCAGCGCCTCCTCGCGGATCCGCGCGGCCTCGTCGGCGGGGAGGGCGGACAGCCAGGGTTCGAAGTAGGTGCGAAGCATCGCCTTCTGCGTCTTCACGCCTCCGGGCTTGAACGGATTGCCGAAGCGGCCCGGGACGGGGTTGAGGGGACCGGGCTTCGTCCAGACGCGGAAGGCTCGGCCCACGTACACGTCACAGGCATCGTGGACGTGCACCGCGAGGGTGCGGGATTCAGACATGGCCTTCCCACCGTTACCAGACGGGCACCCCCCGGGCGATCCGGTTGGCAATGCCCCTTGGAAGGGGGCAACGTAAGCCGCCCGCCTCCTCCCACCCCCAGCAGCCATGATCGCCAACCTCCACAACGCCGACATCCCCAAGCCCGTGCTCGAAGTCATCGCCCGCCTGCGCGAGCTGGGCCACGCCACCTATCTGGTGGGCGGCTGTGTGCGGGACATGGTCCGCCAGGTCCACCCCAAGGACTTCGACGTGGCGACGAGCGCGCTTCCGGAGGAGGTCCAGAAGGCGTTCCGCAAGGTCATCCCCACCGGCATCCAGCACGGCACGGTCACGGTCGTCACCGGGGGCAACCACGTGGAGGTGACGACGTTCCGTTCGGAGGGGGACTATCTGGACGGCCGCCGTCCCAGCTCCGTGTCCTTCGAGCGAGACATCGTCAAGGACCTGTCCCGGCGCGACTTCACCATCAACGCGATGGCGTACAACCCGCTGGACAAGGAGCTGGTGGATCCGTTCGGCGGACAGGTGGATCTGCCGGCCCGGTTGATCAAATGCGTGGGCTCCGCGCTGGAGCGCTTCTCCGAGGACGGCCTGCGCCCGCTGCGCGCCGTGCGCTTCTCCGCCGTGCTGGGCTTCACGCTGGAGCCCGACACCCGCGACGCCATCCCCGCGACCCTGGCCGTCTTCCGCAAGGTCGCCCTGGAGCGCGTGCGCGAGGAGCTCTGCAAGCTGCTGCTGTCCCCGCGCGCCGAAGCAGGGCTCCAGCTCCTCGCGGAGACGGGGCTCCTGGAGGTCTTCCTGCCGGAGCTGGCCCGCGCGGATGCCGAAGCCGCCCGGCTCGCCCGCGTCGCCACGCAGGCCGCGCCGCTGGACCTGGATGTCCGCATGGCCACGCTGCTCGCGGACCTCGTCACGGGACCCCAGGCCCGTGAGCTGTGCATGCGGTTGAAGTTCCCGAACAAGTCCGCCGACCTCGTGGGCCTGCTCATCGAACACGCGAAGCTGGAGACGCGCCTGTCGGACACGGATCCGTCCCTGCGCCGGCTGCTCGCGCGGGTGGGCCCGGCGCAGCTCCCCGCGCTGCTCGCGGTGGCGCAGGCCCGCGTCCAGGCCCGGGCGCCGGACCAGCTCCCCGCGCTGGCGTCCCTGGCCGAGCGACTGGGACTGCTCGCGGCCGCGAAGCCGCCCCTGTCCGCGAAGGAGCTGGCGCTCACCGGGGGCGACATCATGTCCACGCTGGGCATCGGGCCGTCCCCGAAGGTGGGCGAGGCGACCCGCCACCTCGTGGAGGCGGTGCTGGACGACCCTTCGCGGAACACGGCCGACCAGCTCCGCGCGCTGCTGACGGCGTGGAACACGACGCGAAGCGACTGAAAGGCCACCTTCCCCCCGGCTGGAGGGCAGGGAAGGGGGCCTGGAGTGCCTTCCGGCCGTGCGTCCAGGCCCGGGGGCGTGTAGGAAGGAGCCCCATGCGAGTCGTCGTTGCCATGAGCGGTGGGGTGGATTCCTCGGCCGCCGCCGCCCTGCTCAAGGAGCAGGGCCATGAGGTGATCGGCATCACCCTGCGCGTGTGGTCCTACGAGGGCAACGCGAAGTGTGGAAGCTGCTGCAGTCCGGATGACATCGACGATGCCCGCGCGGTGGCCCAGCAACTGGGCATCCCGTTCTACGTGGCCAACGCCGAGGAGATCTTCCAGGACCGGGTGGTCAACCCGTTCGTCCAGTCGTACCTGGGCGGCAAGACGCCCATCCCCTGCGTCGCCTGCAACCGCGACGTGAAGTTCAACTTCCTCCTCAAGCGCGCGCGCGCCCTGGGCGCCCGGCTGGCCACGGGCCACTACGCCCAGGTGGAGGAGGTGGACGGCCGCTTCCACCTGCGCCGCGCCGCGGACGCCGCGAAGGACCAAAGCTACTTCCTCTTCACGCTGGGCCAGGAGGAGCTGCGCGACGTGCTCTTCCCCGTGGGCCACCTTACGAAGGCGGAGGTGCGCGCCGTCGCGGAACGCCACGCCCTGCCCACCACCCACAAGCCGGAGAGCATGGAGATCTGCTTCGTGCCCGACGGGGACTACGCCGGGTTCGTGGAGAAGGTCGCCGGGCCGCAGCCTTCGGGCGAGGTCGTGGATCCGGAGGGCCGCGTGCTGGGGACGCACAACGGCATCCACCGCTTCACGGTGGGCCAGCGCAAGGGCCTCAACCTGGGCGGCGGTGAAGTGCGGTACGTGCAGCGCCTGGAGCCGGAGACGAACCGCGTCGTCGTGGGCCCCGCGGAGGGCACCGGCCGCGCGCAGTTCGGCCTGCTCCAGCCGCATTGGGTGGACGCGCCGCCCCCGCCGGAACAGGCGGTGGAGGTGCGGATCCGCCACCGCCACGCGGGGGCTCCGGGCCGCGTGCACATCTCGCCGCACGGGCTCGTGTCGGTGCAACTGGATGCGCCCGCGCGCGCCGTCACGCCGGGGCAGGCCGCGGTGGTCTACGACCGCGACCGGGTGCTCGGCGGCGGGTGGATCGTCTGAGGTTGTCCGACCGCGCCGGGGCCCGACTTCTGGCCTCGCGCGCGTCGCCTTGAAGCGGCGTCAAGACCCCCCTTCCGTGAATTTGACCCGCATGGGGGTGGGGCGTAGCTTGCGCGCACGCTGTCGCTACAGGCCGTAACACGGCCCGTGCGCGCGACTGAGGTTCGCCCTGCCATGCGTGACGCCCACCGGATGAAGGAGAAGTTCGACGTCTCGTTGGACAATCGCCAGATCGTCAGCCTGTTGATCGCCGGCATTGTCGTGATGGGCGCGGTGTTCGTCCTGGGCGTGGTGGTGGGCAAGAAGCTCTCCGGCGACGCGCAGACGGCCGCCGCCCCGGACCTGCTCTCCGCGCTGGACGCCAACGCGCAGGTTCTCCACGACGCGCGCCAGGAGCCGCCGCTCACCTTCCCGGACGAGCTGACCCGCAAGGCGTCCGCGGACCCGCTGCCGCCGCTGCCCGCGCCCAAGCCCGCCGCGAAGCCGGAGGCCCCCAAGGCCACCGCCGCCGCGAAGCCGGAAGTGAAGCCGGAGCCCGCCAAGGTCGCCGCGAAGCCCCTGGCCCCCACGCCGGACCCCGACACCGGCGAGCTGCCCGCGCAGGATGACGTGTCGGACGACGCCCCCGCCGTCGCCGCGAAGCCGGAAGTGAAGCCGGAGCCCGCCAAGGTCGCCGTCGCCGCGAAGCCGGAAGTGAAGCCGGAGCCCGTGAAGGGAAAGGTGGAGGAGACGCCGGTTCCCACCCGCACCGCCGCACGTGACGGGGGGATGAAGGAGGCCATCGCCCGGGCCCAGCAGCTCCCCGCGGAGCCCCCGCGCCCGGCGGAGGCCGTGAAGGGTGGGGCGTTCACGCTCCAGCTCTCCGCGTTCCAGAGCCGCCCGGATGCCGACCGCTTCGCCGCCCGGTTGCGCGACCGAGGCTATGCCCCGTATATCCTGGCTGCGGAAGTGCCCGGCAAGGGCACCTGGTACCGTGTCCGGATGGGCTCCTTCGCCTCGAAGGAGGCGGCGGGCCGGTACCTGACGGACTTCAAGCGCGAAACCCAGCTCGACGCCTACGTGGCCGGCACGAACTAGCGCTGGGCAAGGAAGAAAGAAGCACCATGACGACGACGAAGCGGGTGGAGAAGCCCTGGGGCCATGAGCTGATCTGGGCCCACACGGAGCGCTACGTGGGCAAGCTCCTGCACGTGAAGGCGGGGCACAAGCTGAGCCTCCAGTTCCACGAACGCAAGGACGAGACCATCCACGTCCAGAGCGGCAAGCTCCTCTTCGTCGTCGACGAAGGCCAGGGCCTCATCGAGAAGGAGATGAACCCCGGCGAGAGCTACCACATCACGCCGTTCACCAAGCACCGCATGGTCGCCATCACCGACTGCGACATCCTCGAGGTCAGCACCCCCGAGCTGGATGACGTCGTGCGGCTGGAAGACTCGTACGGCCGCGCCGGCACCAGCAAGGCGTAGCGGTCAGCCGTCCCGCTTCCGCGCCGGCGCCCACCCGAGGAGACCCGGGAGCGCGCCGGCCGCGTCGAGGCGTCACTCCGCGGCGGGCTTCGTCTTGGGGTTGCGGGTCCACTGGTCGACGGTGCCGTCGCCGTCCAGGTCCTCGCCGATGCGGTCCACCTGACCGCCCTCCCAGTACTCCCAGTAGTCCACCCGGCCGTCGTGGTTCGCGTCGCGCTCCTTGCGCACGAGCGTGTCGTTCTCGTAGTACAGCCACGAGTCCGACTTGCCGTCGCCGTCCAGGTCCCGCTCGCCCTGCGTGCGCTTGCCTTCGGCGTACTGGTACGTGGCGTCCACCTTGCCGTCGTAGTCCAGGTCCATCACCTCGCGGACCTTCGCGCCCTGCGGATCCATGTACTGGGTGACGTCCACGCGCCCGTCCCAGTTCAGATCCAGCTCCTTGCGCACCAGGACGTCCTTCAGGCGGAACTCCCACACGTCCGTCTGCCCGTCGCCGTTCGCGTCCAACTGCGTGACGGTCTCCCCTTCGGCGGGCTTGCCCCGGATGGCTTCAGCCTCCGGGCGCTTGCGCGCCGCGTCAGGATTCTCCGCGGGCTTCTGGGACGCGCACCCGGACAGGGTTCCAGCCACAAGGAATCCCAGGAAAATCAAACGGTTGCTAGGAATCACGCTGCCTCCCGGGCGGGCAGGGCGCCTTGTTCGCGCCGCTCGCACTCCGTGCTTTCGCAGGCCACGTCATTCCATATATTTTCACGTATCGCCATGGCCCGAAAGAAAGTCAGCACCACCATCTACATCACTCCGGAGCAGAACGAACTGCTCAAGGCGCTGAACCAGAAGACGAAGGTGCCCGTGGCCGAGTACATCCGGCAGGGCATCGACCTGGTGCTGGAGAAGTACAAGGCGCAACTGCCGGGCCAGTCGACCTTCGACGAACTCTCCTGAAGAACGAGGCGTGACGTGACGAGCATGCGTGGCAAGCGGGCGGTGGTGCTGGGTGGTGCTGGATTCGTCGGCTCGCACCTGTGTGAGCGACTGCTGGACGACGGCGCGGAGTCCGTCATCGCGGTCGACAACCTGATCACCGGCAACGAGCAGAACGTGCGCACGCTCAAGCCGCGCGCGGGCTTCCAGTACGTGAAGCAGGACATCATCGACGGCCTCGAAGTGGACGGTCCGGTGGACTACGTCCTCAACCTGGCCTCGCCGGCCTCGCCCATCGACTACGCGAACCTCCCCCTGGAGACGCTGCGCGTGGGCTCCATCGGCACGGAGAACGCGCTCAAGCTGGCGGAGAAGAAGAAGGCCGTGTTCCTGATGGCCTCCACGTCGGAGGTCTACGGCGATCCGCTGGTGCACCCCCAGAAGGAGGATTACTGGGGCAACGTGAATCCCATCGGGCCGCGCTCGGTGTACGACGAGGCCAAGCGCTACTCGGAGGCCATCAGCGCCGCCTACGAGCGCAGCCGGGGCGTGGAAGTCCGCATCGTGCGCATCTTCAACACCTACGGCCCGCGCATGCGCCTGAACGACGGCCGCGTGGTGCCCGCCTTCGTGGGCCAGGCGCTCAAGAACGAGGACTTCAGCGTCTTCGGCGACGGCAGCCAGACGCGCTCGTTCTGCTACGTGAAGGACCTGGTGGACGGCCTCGTGCGGCTGGTGCTGTCGGATGTCCGGGGCCCGGTGAACATCGGCAACCCGCGCGAGATGACCATCAAGCAGTTCGCGGAGGCCGTGCGCGACGCGGCGGGCGGAGGTAGGCAGATCGTCTACCACCCGCTGCCCAAGGATGATCCGAAGCAGCGTCAGCCGGACATCACCCGCGCGCGCACGCTGCTCGGGTGGGAGCCCAAGGTCCTGTTGGAGGACGGTCTGAAGGAGACCATCGCGTACTTCCGAGAGGTTGCCGGTCGTCCCAGCGGGACTTAGGTTGGCCGCGCGCGAGTGAACGCGAAGGTTTCGACGGCCCTGCTCCCCTGGCGGCGGCGGGCCCGGGGGAGAACGGCGTGAAAGTCCTGGTAACCGGCGGCGCGGGCTTCATCGGCTCGCACGTGTGTGACGAGTTCCTGCGCAATGGCCATGAGGTCATCGCGCTGGACGACCTGTCGGGCGGCAAGAAGGAGAACCTGGACCCGCGCGTGCGGCTGGCCGTGCACGACATCCGCAGCCGCGAGGCCGCGGAGCTCATCCGCGCGGAGAAGCCGCAGGTCATCTGTCACCTGGCCGCCCAGATGGACGTGCGCCGCAGCGTGGACGACCCGGGCTTCGACGCGGACGTGAACATCCGCGGCATGCTCAACCTGCTGGAGGCCGCGCGCCACAGCGAGGTGAAGAAGGTCATCTTCAGCTCCACCGGCGGCGCCATCTACGGCGAGCAGGACTACTTCCCCGCCACGGAGTCCCACCCCACGCGGCCGGTGTCGCCCTACGGCGTCTCCAAGGCGGCGGGCGAGCTGTACCTGGGCTACTACCGCGCCCAGTACGGCGTGCCCTTCGTCGCCCTGCGGTACGCCAACGTGTACGGCCCCCGTCAGAACCCGCACGGCGAGGCGGGCGTGGTGGCCATCTTCAGCCAGCGCGTCATCGCGGGGCAGGGCTGCACCATCTTCGGGGAAGGCAAGCAGACGCGGGACTTCGTCTTCGGTCCGGACGTGGCGCGCGCCAACTACCTGGCCTTCCAGAGCGACTACGTGGGCGCCGCCAACATCGGCACCGGCGTGGAGACGGACATCAACCGCCTCTATGAGCTCATCGCGCAGGCGGGCGGCAGCTCGCTCAAGGTGGCGCACGCGCCGGGCAAGCCGGGCGAACAGATGCGCTCCTGCATCGACGCGTCGCTGGCCAAGAAGGTCCTGGGCTGGGAGCCGACGGTGCAACTGGCGGACGGCCTGCGCCATACCCTCCAGTTCTTCCGCGACAAGGCCGGTCCCGTTCGGGTCCGGGGTTAGTCGGGAAGCGCCCCGGTGGCGGCAGCCTCCCCCTGGCCTGGGTGGCGGGGGGAACGGCCGTCGTCCGGTGGGTGGAAGGCCGGGCGGGCGCGTGTGCGCAGTCGTGGATTTTAGGGCGGTTCGGTGTTACCTACGCCCGCTTCGCGACTGATCGAGCGCCCTGAACATGCCGGCTGAAAACGCGCACATCCGCAACTTCTGCATCATCGCCCACATCGACCATGGAAAGTCGACGCTGGCCGACCGCCTCCTGGAAAAAACAGGCACGCTGACCAAGCGTGAGGCGCAGGCCCAGTTCCTCGACAACATGGACATCGAGCGTGAGCGGGGCATCACCATCAAGGCCCAGTCCGTGCGGATGACGTACACCGCCAAGGACGGCCAGAACTACGTCCTCAACCTCATCGACACACCGGGGCACGTGGACTTCGCCTACGAGGTGAGCCGCAGCCTCGCCGCGTGCGAGGGCGCGTTGCTCGTCGTGGACGCGAGCCAGGGCGTGGAGGCGCAGACGCTGGCCAACGTCTACATGGCGTTGGATCACGACCTGGCCATCATCCCGGTCATCAACAAGATCGACCTGCCCAGCGCGGACGTGGAGCGCACGCGCTCGGAGATCGAGGACGTCATCGGCATCGACGCGTCCACCGCGGTGCCCACCTCCGCGAAGGAGGGCATCGGCATCCACGACATCCTGGAGTCGGTGGTGAAGCTGGTGCCGCCGCCCACGGGTGCCGTGGACGCGCCGCTCAAGGCCCTCATCTTCGACTCCTGGTACGACAACTACCGGGGCGTCGTGGTGCTGGTGCGCGTGCTGGAAGGCACGCTGAAGCTCAAGCAGAAGATCAAGATGTTCAGCAACAACAAGGCCTTCGAGGTGCAGGAGCTGGGCGTGTTCAGCCCGTTCTCGCGCCCCGTCACGCAGCTCATGGCCGGCGAGGTGGGTGTCCTCGTCGCAAACGTGAAGGAGCTGCAGGACGCGAAGGTCGGCGACACCGTCACGGAAGAGGCGCGGTCCACGGCGGAACCCTTCCCGGGGTTCAAGGAAGTCAAGCCGATGGTCTTCAGCGGCATCTTCCCGGTGGACTCCGCCGACTACGAGAACCTGCGCGACGCGCTGGCGAAGTTGACGCTCAACGACTCCGCCTTCACCTACGAGCCGGAGTCGTCCACGGCGCTGGGGTTCGGCTTCCGCTGCGGCTACCTGGGCCTGCTGCACATGGAGATCGTCCAGGAGCGGCTGGAGCGCGAGTACAACCTCAACCTCATCACCACGGCGCCGTCGGTGGTCTACCGCATCACGACCACCAAGGACGAAGTGATGTTGGTGGACAACCCGGCGAAGCTGCCGCCGACGCAGAACATCACCAAGTTCGAGGAGCCCATCCTCACCTGTCACATCCACGTGCCCAACGAGCACCTGGGCGCCATCCTGAAGCTGTGCCAGGACCGGCGTGGCGTGCAGAAGGACATGAAGTACCTGGGCTCCAGCGGCACGCGCGTGCAGGTGACGTACGAGATGCCCATGGCGGAAGTCGTGTTCGACTTCTTCGACCGGCTCAAGAGCGTGTCGCGCGGCTACGCCAGCCTCGACTACGAGCTGTCCGCCTACGCGGAAGCGGACCTGGCCCGGCTGGACATCCTCATCAACGGGGAGCCGGTGGACGCGCTGAGCGTCATCGTGCACCGCGAGCGCGCGTACCAGCGCGGCCGCGAGGTCTGCGAGAAGCTCAAGGAAGTGATTCCCAAGCAGATGTACGAGGTGGCCATCCAGGCCGCCATCGGCGCGAAGATCATCTCCCGTGAGACGATCTCCGCGATGCGCAAGAACGTGCTCGCCAAGTGCTACGGCGGCGACATCAGCCGCAAGCGCAAGCTCCTGGAGAAGCAGAAGGAGGGCAAGAAGCGCATGAAGCAGGTCGGCACGGTGGAGATTCCGCAGGAAGCCTTCCTCGCGGTCCTCAAGACGGAGCAGTAGCCCTATGAGCACGGCCAGTCCTTCCGCGAAGCTGGGAGCGGCCATGGCCGCGCGTCGCACGCCGGAGCAGCTCAAGGCCCGCCGTCAATTGCTGTGGCGCGAGCTGCTCACCAGCCTCTGGGCCCCCTTGTGCGGCGTGGGCCTGGCGTTCGTGCCCTACGTCACGCTGATCGAAATGGCGCCGGACACGGCGTCCTGGGCGCAGCCCCTGATCAAGGGGTTCGGCCTGCTGATGGTCATCGCCTTCGTGGGCCTGCTGGTGTGGCGCACCGCCTCCAAGAAGGAGTCGCTCCTGCGCACGCTGCGGCACGAGGCGCGGGAGCTCATCGCGGAGGACGAGCGCATCCTGGAGCGCATGAAGGACAAGGTGTCTCCGGCGGTGGCGGAGAAGATCACCGAGCAGGCCCTGCGCGTGGACAACGCGGCGGTGGCGGGCGACGCGGAGGTGCTGCGCGCCGAGCTGAAGGCGCTGGAGCTGATGACCCAGGAGCACCTGGGCGCGTACCGCAAGCAGTCCGCGTGGGACTTCGTGGGCGGCTTCGCCAAGGCGCTGCTCATCGCGCTGGTCATCCGCACGGTGCTGGTGGAGCCGTACCGCATCCCGTCCGGCTCCATGCTGCCCACGCTCCAGATTGGCGATCAGGTCTTCGTCAACAAGTTCATCTACGGCGTGCGCATCCCGCTGATGAACGTGGTGCCGTTCCGCATCGTGCGGGCGCCCATGCGCGGGGACGTCATCGTCTTCAACAACCCCGTGAACGAGTCCACGGACTTCATCAAGCGCGTCATCGGCATCCCCGGGGACGTGGTGGAGATCCTCGACGGGGTGATCCACATCAACGGCCAGCCGCAGCCGCGCACGCTGGTGTCGGCGGACTACATCGTCCACAACCAGGACGACACGACGGGCAATTGGTTCGACCAGGAGGAAGTGCTCTACCGCGAGGACATTGGCGGCGTGGTGCACTCGGCGCTCCAGCACCCCCTGCGCCTGCCGGGCCGTGAGCGTGAAGGTCCCTACACGGTGCCCGCCAACAGCGTCTTCGTGATGGGTGACAACCGCGACAACAGCGCGGACAGCCGCTACGGCCTGGGCGCGCCCGGCCACCACGACGTGGAATACGTGCCGTACGGCCACATCAAGGGCAAGGCCATGGTGGTGTGGCTGTCGCTCGGTTGGGGCGGCCTGCTGGGCAACCTGTTTGGCGGCACGGGCCTGCGGGTGGAGCGCTTCTTCGAACCGGTGCGCTGAACGTCCCTGTCGGAGCGCCGCGCGTCACGCTTGACGCAACGTGCGGCGCGCGGTACGCGGCGGCCCCGGCCCATGAGACATCTTCTCGGAATCGCAGGCTGGCGGCGGGACGAGCTGGAAGCGCTGCTCGACCGCGCACAGGCGCATCTGCCCGGCGGACCGGATGCCTCGCACGTGCTGCGCGGCAAGGTCGTGGCGAACCTCTTCTTCGAGGACTCCACCCGGACGCGCTCCTCCTTCGAGGTGGCCGCGCGCCGCCTGGGGGCGGACGTCCTCAACTGGAGCTTCGTCGGCTCGTCGGTATCCAAGGGGGAGACGCTCCTGGACACCGCCCGCAACATCGAGGCCCTGGGCCCGGCCGTCATCATCATCCGGCACCGCTCCTCCGGAGCGCCGCACCTCGTCGCCCGGCACGTGAAGTGCGCCGTGGTGAACGCGGGCGACGGCGCCCACGAGCACCCGTCCCAGGCGCTGCTGGACGCTTTCACCCTGCGCCAGCGCTGGGGCTCCCTGGAAGGGCGCACGGTGCTCATCGTGGGTGACGTGCTGCACAGCCGCGTGGCCCGCTCCAACCTGGTGTGCCTGAAGGCGCTGGGGGCCCGTGTCGTGCTCTGCGGGCCGCCCACCCTCCTACCCCCCGGGCTGGAGGAGATGGGCGGGGAGGTGACGCACCAACTGGATGCTGTCTTGCCCCAGGCGGATGCGGTGATGTGCCTCCGGCTGCAGACGGAGCGGATGGCGGAAGCCTTCCTGCCCTCGCAGCGGGAGTACTCGCGCCTGTTCGGCCTCACCCCCGCCCGCGTGGAGCGGATGAAGGCGGACGCGCCCGTGTTGCACCCGGGCCCCATCAACCGCGGCGTGGAGCTGTCCCCGGTGGTGGCGGACGGGCCTCGCAGCGTCATCCTGGAGCAGGTGTCCAACGGCGTCGCGGTGCGCCGGGCCATCCTGGAGAGGTGCGCATCATGACGTCGGTGCTCTTCCAGCGGGCGCGCGTCATCGACCCGCGCAACGGGGTGGACGGCATCCGTGACGTGCTCGTGACGGACGGACGGGTGGCCCAGGTGTCGGAGGCCGTGCTTCCCGCGCCGAAGGACGCGCGCGTGGTGGACGCCACCGGCAAGTGGCTGGTGCCGGGCTTCATCGACCTGCACGTGCACCTGCGCGAACCGGGCGAGGAGGGCAAGGAGACGGTGCTCACCGGCTGCCGCGCGGCGGTGGCGGGCGGCTTCACCGGCGTCGTGGCCATGCCCAACACGAAGGTCGTCAACGACAGCGCGCTCGTCACGGAGCTGGTGCTGTCACGCGCTCGGGACGCGGACCTGTGCCACGTGTACCCGGCGGGGGCCATCACCAAGGGCCTCAAGGGCGAGGAGCTGTCGGAGGCGGGCGAGCTGGTGGGCGCGGGCTGCGTGGCCCTCACCGACGATGGTCGCCCGGTGATGAACGCGGCGCTGATGCGCCGGGTGCTCCAGTACGCCACGCTCTTCGACGTGCCGGTGATGGTGCACGAGGAGGACCTGACGCTGTCCGCGGGCGGCGCGATGCACGAGGGCGCCACGTCCACGCGCCTGGGCCTGCGCGGCATCCCCGCCTCCGCGGAGGTGGCCATGGTGGCGCGCGACCTGGTGCTCCTGGAGGAGACGAAGGGCCGCCTGCACGTCGCGCACGTGTCGTGCGAGGGCAGCGTGCGGCTCATCCGCGAGGCCAAGAAGCGCGGCCTGCGCGTCACCTGCGAGGTGGCGCCGCACCACTTCACGCTCGATGACCGGGCGGTGGGGGACTACGACACCCACGCGAAGATGGCGCCGCCGCTCCGGGGTGACGGGGACGTGAGGGCGCTGCGCGAGGCGCTGGTGGACGGCACGGTGGACGCCATCGCCACGGACCACGCGCCGCACGGCGTGTCCGACAAGCAGGTGGAGTTCGAGAAGGGCATCAACGGCATCGTCGGACTGGAGACGGCGCTGGGGCTCACACTGGCGCTGGTGCACGAGGGCGTGCTCACGCCGCGCCGGGCGGTGGAGTTGCTGTCGGAAGGGCCCGCGAGGGTATTCGGCCTGCCAGGCGGTCACCTGGCGCCCGGGTCACCAGCGGACATCACGGTCGTATCACCTGGGGAGGAGTGGACGGTGGATGCCCACCGGTTCTATTCCCGCAGTCGCAATACCCCCTTCCATGGGCGCACGCTGAAGGGTCGCGTGGCGCAGACGTGGGTGGGGGGCCGGTGTGTGTTCGAGGACGGTCAGCTCAAGGAGTCGCGGTGATGACGAAACGGGCGGTGCTCGCACTGGCGGATGGCACCACCTTCGAAGGGCGCGCTTTCGGCGCGTCCGGCGAGATGGTGGGTGAGGTGGTCTTCAACACGTCCATGTACGGCTACCAGGAGATCCTCACGGATCCCTCGTACGTCGGGCAGATCGTCACCATGGCCTATCCGGAGATGGGCAACATCGGGGCGAACGCCTCGGATGAGGAATCAGGCCAGCCGCATGCGGTGGGCATGGTGGTGCGCTCGCTCACGCGGACGCCTTCCAACTGGCGCTCGGAGGAGACGCTGGACGCGTTCCTCGCGCGCCATGGCCGCGCCGGCATCGAAGGCGTGGACACGCGCAGGCTCGTGCGCCACCTGCGCACGCACGGCGCGCAGATGGGCATCATCTCCACGGAGAACGTCTCCCTGGCCGCGCTGTCCGAGCGCGCCCGGAACGCCGCGGGCATGGAGGGCATGGACCTGGCGACGGGTGTCTCCTGCAAGGAGCCGTACCTGTTCACCACGCCGTCGCCGGACGTGTTCCTGGCGCCCGGGGACAAGCGCCCGGAGCCGGAGCTCAAGTACGACGTGGTGGCGTACGACTACGGCCTCAAGCGCTCCATGCTCCAGTACCTGGTGGACGTGGGCTGCCGCGTGACGGTGGTGCCGTCCAACACCACGGCGGAGCAGGTGCTGGCGCGCAAGCCGCACGGCGTCTTCCTGGCCAACGGCCCGGGCGACCCGGCCGCGGTGAAGGGCGCGGACCGCACGGTGGCGGCGCTCTTGGGCAAGGTGCCGGTGTTCGGCATCTGCCTGGGGCATCAGATCATGGCGCTGGCGCTGGGCGGCCGGACCTACAAGATGAAGTTCGGTCACCGGGGCGGCAACCAGCCCGTGAAGGACCTGACGACGGGCAAGGTGGAGATCACCGCGCAGAACCACGGGTTCGCGGTGGACGACGCCAGCCTCAAGGGCAAGGCCGTGGTGACACACATCAATCTCAACGACGGTACGGTGGAGGGCCTGGCCGTTCCCGACGCGAGGGCCTTCAGCGTGCAGTACCACCCCGAGGCTTCGCCCGGCCCTCACGACGCGCGCTACCTGTTCAGCCGCTTCGCGACGCTGATGGCGGGATGAAAAGGCGCCCACCGCTCATATGGACACCGCGCTGACCCCGTTGTCGTACCAGCCCTACCTGGACCAGCTCATCGCCTTCGGAAGCGAGGAGTCGCGCAAGCCGGACCTGCTCGACGCGAAGGCGGAGTACTTCCGCCTCACCGGCGAGGTGTTCGAGGACGACAAGTTCTTCGAGCTGCGCATGGCGTCGTTCCTGGACTACTACCTCTACGACCGCGTCTCGCCGCTCACCGGCAAGACGCCGGCCGTGGAGCTGTTCGAGCAGCGCACCCAGTCCGCTCCGCCGGAGGAGGCCAACGCCTTCCGCAGCTTCACGGAGACGGTGCACGGCCTCTTCGAGGTGCGCAAGCTGGGCAAGGGCATGGTGCGCCTGCGCGAGCTCTTCACCGGCAAGGACTTCGACGTGACGGAGCGCCGCCACGTCGCGGGCCTGGAGACGGGGGACGTGCTGGAGGCGCGCCTCGTCCCCTTCGGTGGACACCTGCTGTTCTCCTCGGCCTTCTGCTACCACCCGGCGATGGCGCTCAAGTCCATCAAGGCCGAGGTGAAGCGCCGCAAGAAGAAGGAGCCGGAGCGTCCGGCGCGCGACCTCGTGTGGGAGTGCGCGCGGCGGGCCCTCAACGTGGAGCGCTACCGCCAGTTGTCGGTGGAGAAGCTCTACGACTTCGCGCAGAAGCCCTTCTGAGTCGAGCAGGGCTTTTGTCCGGTGTCTGGGCGTCCACCGCGCGCTAGACGCGGTGGATGCTCATCAGGTTGGTGTTGCCCGGGACGTTGAGGGGCACGCCGGCCACCACGATGACGGGCGTGCCGGGCTCGCACAGGCGCTCCTCGTGGCAGAGGCGGCGCACCTGCTTGAGCATGGCGTCCGTGGTCGCGACGCGCTTCACCAGCCGGCTCGTCACCCCCCAGTACAGCGCCATCCGGTTCACCGTGTCCGCGTTGGGCGTCAGCGCGATGACGCGCGCGCCGGGGCGGAATTCGGAGATGAGCCGCGCGGTGTGGCCGCTCTCCGTGTACGCGATGATGGTCCCGATGTTGAGCTGCCGCGAGGCCGCCACCGCCGCCGCCGCGATGCCGGTGCCCAGGTCCTCGGAGCGCTCGAAGGGGGAGTGCACCAGGGACGTGGTGCCCGTGCGCTCCGTCTCCTCCACGATGCGCGCCATGGTGGCCGCCGCTTCGGTGGGGTAGCGGCCCGCGGCCGTCTCACCGGACAGCATCACCGCGTCCGCGCCATCCAGGATGGCGTTGGCCACGTCCGACACCTCCGCGCGCGTGGGCCGGGCGTTGTTCACCATGCTCTCCAGCATCTCCGTCGCGACGATGACGATGCCGCCCATGCGGTTGACCTCCCGCACGGCGCGCTTCTGGATGGCCGGCAGTTGCTCCAGCGGCATCTCCACGCCCAGGTCCCCCCGGGCCACCATCACCCCGTCCGACTCCGCGGCGATGGCCTCCAGGTTCTCCACCGCCTGGGGCTTTTCAATCTTGGAGATGAGGGGCGTCTTGCGCTGGGCCACCAGCGCTCGGGCCTGCCGCACGTCCTGGGCGGAGCGCACGAAGGACAGCGCCACGTAGTCCACGCCCACCTCCTGGCCGAACGCCAGGTCCAGCTTGTCCTTCTCCGTGATCGTCGGAACGGACATGGCCGTGCCCGGCAGGTTGAGGCCCTTGTGGTCCTTGAGCAGCCCGCCCACCTCCACGCGGCAGGACACGTCCCGGCCGTCCACCTTGAGCACGCGCAGGCGCACCCGGCCGTCGTCCAGGAGCACCACGTGCCCCTTCTCCACGTCCCGGGGCAGCGAGCGCACGGGGGTGGGGATGACGCGGCCCTGGCCGAGCACGGCCCGCGTCGTCACCGTCACCGTGTCGCCGGCCGTCACCATCAACTGGCCGCCCTCGAACTTGCCCAGGCGCACCTTGGGGCCCTGGACGTCCTGGAGGATGGCCACCGGCACGCCCAGCTTCTTCGACACCGCGCGGATGCGCAGGATGCGCTGCCGGTGCTCTTCGTGCGTACCGTGGGAGAAGTTCAGCCGGGCCACGTTCATGCCCGCGCGGACCAGCCCTTCGATGACGTCCCTGGAGTCCGAAGCGGGCCCCAGCGTGCAGATGATCTTCGCCTTGCGCATAGGGCCGCGCATCCTAGCCCCAGGGGGTGGCCGGCTTGACAGGCTTGCGCCCGAAGGACTAACTCTTCACCCACGCGCTGGGCGGAAAGTTACCGCCAGCCGGCGCACGCCATTCGTGGCTCTCAGACGCTTGAGACGAAGAAAGCCCGGCTACCCTGGGAGTGGGGGCCGGGCTTTCGCCGTTGCTGGGACCGCGGGGAGCTAGAGGTCGATCTGCTGACCCTTGCCCACGGGCGCCACCATCGGCTGCTCCGGGGCGGAGCGGTCCATGCCGATGTCCTCCGAGGGCGGCTTCGGCGTGCCGGCGCTGGGCCCCATGGGCGGCGGCGGGGGCAGGGGACCCATGTCCATGTCCCCTCCCTGGCCACTGCCTCCCACGCCCATGCCCTGCTGCTGCTGGAGGGCCTCGATTTCAGCGCGGGTGATGCCCGCCAGCGCCAGCACCTTGCGCGTCACGCGGATGCGCGCGTTGCTGTGCATGGCCATGGCGATGGAGTCCGAAGGCCGGGCGTCCAGCGCGAGCTGCTTCTGGCCCTGCTGGAGGAAGACGCGGCCGGAGTAGACGTTGTCCCGCAGGTCGTCGATGCGGACCTCGGTGACCTTGCCGCCCAGCTTGGACACCACGTCGTCCAGCAGGTCCTGCGACAGCGGCTGCGGAGGCGGACGCTCGGCCAGGCGGAAGGCGATGGAGACCGCCGCGCCTTCATCCACGAAGAGGGGGAGCACCGTCTGGCCGTCCTTGGTGGTCAGAACGACGGCGTGCGTCTGGGCCTCCATCAGGGGAACGACGTCCTTCACTTCCAACTCCACCAGCTCCGAGCAGGCCTTGGGGTCACTGCCCTTCTCGGTGAGGCAGGGTTTCTCTTTTCCTTCCGACAGCCCGGAGGCCGCGATGGCGCCGGGGATACCGAAGGCCGGAAGGAAGAGCAGTCCTCCCAGCGCCAGCACCACGGCCGTGAACGGAGCGACGAAGAAGTTGGCGCGGTTGGACGTTTTCACATCCCTAACCTACGCACCTCTCCCTTCACCGAAAGGGCAGCGCACTCCCGCCGACGCGAGCAGCCCACGGGGCCCTGCCCTCCGGGTTGGAGGGCAGGCGGGCAGGCGGGAACAAGGCGCGACTAGCGGTCCTGCTCCTCGTCCTCGGCTTCGTCGTCGTAGTCCTCGTCGTCCTCGGACTCCTCGTCGTCATCGTCCTCGTCGACGTCGTCGTCCTCCTCCGACTCCTCCTCGTCGTCATCATCGTCGTCGAGGTCGTCCTCCAACTCCTCGGCCTCCAGCGCCAACGTGACGGCGAAGTACTTCTTGCTCAACGTCGCGATCTGCGCGCGCATCTCCGTGAGCGCGGCGACGAAGTCCTCGGAAAGGTTGGCGGGCGCCTTCGTATCGCAGTGGGGACAGATGATCTTCTCCGTCCCTTCGATGAGGTCCTGGGCTTCCAACTCGAAGCTCGCCTCGCACTTCTGGCAGGTGAAGTCGATGCTCATGGTCGGGCGCGGCATACAAAGCAGGTGAACATGCTGTCAACGTCGGAGACGCGAAGACTTGGTTCTGCCCGGGCGCTTCCACTACGTTCAGCCGATGGACCTGCCCAAGACGATGCTGCATGCGCTGCATGACCAGGCCGCCCGGCTGGAACACCGGCCGGCACTCTGGTCCCACAAAGAGGGCACCTACGTGCCCACCTCCTGGTTCGACTATGCCCAGCGCGTCAAACGCTTCGCCCTGGGGCTGTACGGGCGGGGGTTCCGGGAAGGGGACCCGCTGGGCATCCTGAGCTTCAACCGCGAGGCGTGGCACGTGGCGGCCCTGGGCGCCATGGCCCTGGGCGGCGTCCCGGTGGGGCTCTACACCACCAGCAGCCTGGAGCAGCTCACCTACATCCTGGGCCACTGCGAGGCGCGTTTCCTCCTGGTGGAGAACGCGAAGCACCTGGCCACCGCCCTGGAGCTCCAGAAGCGGCTGCCGGCGCTCAAGCACGTCATCGTCGTGGACGAGCCCATGTCGCTCCCCGAAGGCGTGGAGACGTACGCGGACGTGGTGGCCTCCGGGGGCAGGGCGGATGAGGGCCCCTACTGGGACGGCGTCCACGCGCTCCACCCGGACGGCCTGGGCACGCTCATCTACACGTCGGGCACCACCGGCCAGCCCAAGGGCGTCGCCCTGAGCCACCGCAACCTCGCGTGGACGGCGAAGCAGTTGGGCGAAACGATGGACTTCCGGGACATGGAGGACGACCGGCTCCTGTCCTACCTGCCCCTGTCCCACATCGCCGAACAGGTGGTCTCCCTGCACGGGCCGCTGCTCATGGGCATGCAGGTGTACTTCGCGGACTCGCTGGAGGCGCTGGGCAAGAACCTCCAGGAGGTCCGGCCCACCATCTTCTTCGGGGTGCCGCGCGTCTGGGAGAAGTTCAAGTCGAAGGCGGAGGAGGGGCTGGCCGCGCAGCCGCCCCTGAAGCGCCGGCTGGTGGAGTGGGCGCGGGGCACGGCCCTGGAGCGCAACACGCGCGTCCTCAACCAGGAGCGCGTGCCCATCCTGATGGAGGCCAAGTACGCGCTGGCGAAGAAGCTGGTGTTCGCGCCCTTGAAGACCCGCATCGGCCTGAATGAGGCGAAGGTGTTCGCCACGTCCGCGGCGCCCATTGGCCGGGAGGTGCTGGACTTCTTCGCCTCCATCGACGTCGTCCTGCTGGAGGCCTGGGGCATGACGGAGGTGACGGGCCCCGCCACGGTGAACACCGCCGAGTGCGCCCGCCTGGGCACGGTGGGCCGCCCCATGCTGGGCGTGGAGGTGCGCATCGCGGAGGACGGGGAGATCCTCGTCCAGGGCGGCAACGTGTGCCTGGGCTACCACCGCAACCCCGCCGCCACGCAGGACCTGCTGGACAACGGGTGGCTGCACACCGGGGACGTGGGGCAGTTGGACGACGCGGGCTTCCTGCGCATCACCGGGCGCAAGAAGGAGATCATCGTCACCTCCGGCGGCAAGAAGACGTCGCCCGCGAACATCGAGGAGCTGATCAAGGCCGTGTCGCCCGTGGGCCACGCGGTGGTGGTGGGCGACCGGCGCAACTACCTGGTGGCGCTGGTGACGCTGGAGCCGGACCGGGTGCGGAGGCTCGCGAAGGAGCGCGGCTGGCCGGAGGACGTGGCCACCCTGGCGAAGGACGCGAGGCTCCAGCAGCACCTGCACGAGGCCCTGGAGCGCGAGGTGAACCCGAAGCTGTCGCGCTTCGAGACCATCAAGCGCTTCACCGTGCTCACCTGCGAGTTCACCACCGAGAGCGGAGAGCTCACGCCCAGCATGAAGGTGCGCCGCAAGGTGGTGGAGGAGAAGTTCGCCGCCGCCATCGAGGCGCTCTACCGCGAGCCGAACGGGGCCGCCGCGCACCATGACTGACGCCGGAGTCCGGACAAGCGAAAGGGGCGAGGGACCCTTGCGGATCCTTCGCCCCTCACGTGCTTCAGGGATTCAAGCGATGGCTACTTCTGGCCCGTGCGCTTCTCGCGGGCGACGTAGTCGCGGCGGGTGGCGCCCGTGTAGATCTGACGGGGGCGGGCAATCTTCTGCTCGTTGTCCGTGACCATCTCCTCCCACTGCGCGCACCAGCCCACCGTGCGGGGGATGGCGAACAGGACGGGGAACATCTCCGCCTGGAAGCCCATCGCCTCGTAGATGAGGCCCGAGTAGAAGTCGACGTTGGGGTACAGCTTGCGCTTCACGAAGTACTCGTCCTCGAGCGCGATGCGCTCCAGTTCGAGCGCGATGTCCAGCAGCGGGTTCTTGCCCGTGACTTCGAAGACCTCGTCCGCCACGCGCTTGATGACCTTGGCGCGCGGGTCGTAGGACTTGTAGACGCGGTGGCCGAAGCCCATGAGCTTCTTCTCGCCCTCGCCGCCCTTCACCTGCTTGATGAACTCCGGGATCTTCGACACGTGGCCGATGTCGCGGAGCATGCGCAGCACGGCTTCGTTGGCGCCACCGTGCAGCGGGCCGTAGAGCGCGCCCACGCCCGCGGCGACCGCGGAGTACGGATCCACCTGCGACGAGCCGACCGTGCGCACCGACGTGGTGGAGCAGTTCTGCTCGTGGTCCGCGTGGAGGATGAAGAGCACGTCCAGCGCCTTCTCCAGCACCGGGTGCACTTTGTACGCCCCGCCGATGTGCTTCATCATCGTCAGGAAGTTGGCGACGTAGGACAGGTCGTTGCTGGGGTAGACGTACGGCAGGCCCATCGTGTGCCGGTAGGAGAACGCGGCGATGGTGGGCATCTTCGCGATGAGCCGGGTGATCTGGATCTCGCGGCTGCGCTCGTCACGGATGTTCTTCGCGTCCGGGTAGAAGCCGGACAGCGCGGCCACGGTGGAGCCGAGCATGGACATGGGGTGCGCGTCGTAGCGGAACCCGTCCATGAAGGACTTCACGTTCTCGTGCACGTACGTGTGGTGCGTGACGAGGTCGGTGAAGACCGACAGCTCCTTCTCCGTGGGCAGCTCGCCCTTCAGGAGCAGGTACGCCACCTCGAGGAAGCTGGACTTCTCCGCCAGTTGCTCGATGGGGTAGCCGCGGTACTCCAGGATGCCCTTGTCGCCATCGATGAACGTGATGGCGCTCTTACAGTTCGCCGTGTTCAGGAACGCCGGGTCGTAGCCCATCAGACCGAAGTCATCGCTACCGGTCTTGATCTGGCGCAGGTCGGGGGTCCGGATACAGCCGTTCTCGATCGGGACCTCGTACGTCTTCCCGGTCCGATTGTCGGTGATCGTCAGCGTGTCCTTGGGCATGGGCGGAGATTTCACAGGGCGGCGGACGCTTTCAACAAAAAAGAACGATAAGTCCGAGAGGCGAACCTTCGGGGCGTTTCGCCCCGCTCAGGAATAGCGAACACCCGAACGCGCGAGCTGCCGCCAGAAACCAGGAAAGCTCTTCTCCACGCACTCCGGCCCCGTCAGTTCCAGGGGCACCCCGGACAGCACACACAGGGTGGCCGCTGACATCGCCAGTCGGTGGTCACCCCGGCTGTCGATGGCGAAGCGCGCGGGCTTCGTCTTCGGAGGCACGATGCGCAGCACTTCTCCCTCGGGGCCGGCCGTCAGCTCCGTGGTGCCGCCGTAGGCCGCCACCAGGGTCCGGATGCCTTCCAGCCGGTCGCTCTCCTTGACCCGGAGGATGCCCACATCCGTCAGCGTCGTGGGCCGGGGCAACACACACGCGAGCGCCGCCAGCGTCGGCAGCAGGTCCGGGCACTCCTTGCCTGTCGCACGCAGCTCGCCGGTCGCGTCGCCTTCGAAGCGCCAGGTATTAGCAGCGCCTGCCGGGACCATTCGCAAACCCACATCCGCGACCAGCCGGAGGATCGCCTGGTCGGGGTGGGCGCTCTCCGGTTCGGCCCGTTCCACGGTGCCGCCGGTGCGCCACGCGACGAGCACCAGGTAGCCCAGGGACGACCAGTCCCCGGGCAGGGACGGCACCGACGCGGGGGCCTGATACGCCGTGACGGCGTAGCGGCCTTCGGACTGCTCCACGGTGAAGCCGAAGCGGCGCAGCCACGCCACCGTCAGGTCCATGTAGCCGGCGCTGGTGAGCGTGCCTTCGATCTCCACGCTCCACGCGCGCTTTTCCCGCAGGAACCGCTCCGCGCAGCCCAGCAGGAGGCTGGAGGCGTACTGACTGCTCTGCTCGCCCGGAACGCGGAACACCGGCGCCACCTTCGACGTGTCCTGGGGCGCGTGCAGCTCCACCGGCCACGGGGTCCCTTCGGTGAGCGTCAGGCCCGTGGAGGCCAGGGCCTGCTTCAGCGACGTGAAGAGCGGGCCGTGGGGACGTTCGCCCAGGCGGGGCGTGCCGGTGAAGCGCACGCGGGCCCCGGGCGTCACCGCGGCCTGGGTGACGAGGATGCGGAACGGCGCACCTCCGTCCGCGCAGTCCACGTCACGCACGGGGCCTGCGGGCTGGCGCAGGGCTTCCACGCCCCGGCGCAGCACGCGCACGTCTGCGGGAAGGTCCTCGTCCGATTCCGCCTGCACCGACGGCAACGGCCAGGCACCCGTGAGGTGTCCCAGGACCAGGGCTCGCTGGGCGTCCGACTTCGACACGGGCGGGGTGAGCAGGGAGGCGCTCAGGGCGCTCGGGTCGACGGTGAGACGGCTCGGCGAGGCATGGCTCAAGGGCGGGCTCCACGGGTCCAGGCGGGCCACAGGGCGCGCCAGGTTTTCGGCATCACATCCACGACTTCGGCGGTGCCCACGGCCGTGAGCAGCACCATGCGCAATTCGCCCTTCGCGCCGGCCTTCTTGTCGGCGTCCAGGAGCGCGGCCACGTCCTTCAGCGACTCGCGGCGGGACAGCTCCGCGGCATGGTCGCGGCCCAGCACGCCCGGGCCCCGCGTCAGCGCGCGTTCCACTTCATGCGCCACCGGCTCCGGCGTGATGCCCAGGTGCCGGCCGACATCCAGGGCCCAGAGGATGCCCAGGCCCACGGCGTCGCCGTGCGACAGCTTGAAGCGCGACAGGCTCTCCAGCACGTGGCCGAAGGTGTGGCCGAAGTTGAGCACGCGGCGCAGGCCCTGGTGCTCGTAGGGGTCCTTCGCGCAGATGCCTTCCTTCAGGCCGCGCGCGTCCTTCACCAGCTTCTCCAGCGCGGGAGGCGTGCGCACGTAGCGCTTGAAGAGGCCCGCATCCAGCGAGGCGACCATCTTCCACGCCTCGATGGAACCCTCGCGCACCTGCGCGTCGGACAGCGTGGCGTACAGCTCCGGGCACAGCCAGGTCTCATCGGCGTAGTGGAAGACGCCCGCGGGGTTCTTCACCACGCGGCCGCGCACGGTGAGGTCCACCGCGCCCTTGCCGCCCAGGCTGCTGTCCACCGCCGCGAGCAGCGTGGTGGGCACCTGCACCAGGCGCACGCCGCGCTTGAGCAGGTGCGCGGCCACCGTGGCGACGTCGCCCACGGTGCCACCGCCCACGGCGACGAGCGTGCCGGAGCGCGGCAGGTTCAGCCCGCCCGCGAGCACCTTCTCCAGCGAGGCCATGCTCTTGGCGCGCTCACCGCCGACCAACTGGATGATGGCGCGCGGCGAGCGGGCCTCCAGCGCGGGGATGAGCGTG
Organism: Corallococcus terminator; assembly: GCF_003611635.1. Lineage (GTDB taxonomy): Bacteria > Myxococcota > Myxococcia > Myxococcales > Myxococcaceae > Corallococcus > Corallococcus terminator. The sequence continues at coordinate 41,328 of NZ_RAVZ01000028.1, forward strand.
GGATGGAAGCGCGCGACCGTGCGGTCCACGACGGCCACGCTGCCCTCGGGCAGGCGGGAGGCGAGCTTCGTGAAGGAACCCCAGCGGTCAGCCGGGGGGCGATAGGCACCGGGAGGAAGGGAGCTCATGCGGAGTGGGGCCGGGCGTTGAGTTGCAGGACGAGGTCGGCGATGACGAGCGACACCATGGCCTCCAGCACCGGGACGGCGCGGGGCATGATGCACGGGTCGTGACGGCCGCCCTTGGCGTGATCCGCGAGCGTCGCGGGGGGCTTGAAGAAGGCGCGCACCTGCATGGGTTCGCCGTTGGCGAGGCCACCCTGGATGCCACCGTACGCGTCCTTCACGGAGTGGAACTGGCTGCCGGGCTGCCCGATGCGCTGGAGCAGATCCGGCGGGCCCCAGATGACGCCCGTGACGGCGCCGATGCTGCCCAGCGCCTGCGCGATGAGCGCTTTCAGCTTGCCGAAGATGGGCTCGCCCAGACCGACGGGCAGGCCCTCCACGCGCACGTCGATGGCACCGCCCAGGCTGTCCCCGGCCTCCTTCGCGGCGAGGATCTGTCGGGACATCTCGTCGCGCAGGTTGACGTCCGGGCAGCGGGTGGGGTGCGCGTCCACGAGCGCGCGCGTGAGGCCCGGCGCCGGAACGGAGGCGACCAGCTCACCCACCTGCGACACGTAGGCCACGGTGCTCAGCGTGGGCAGGTCGCGGGCGAGGTACGCCTCCGCGATGGTGCCGCCGATGACGCGGCAGAGCGTCTCGCGCCCGCTGGTGCGGCCGCCGCCCCGGTGGTCCCGGTGCTTGTAGCGTTCGCGCCAGACGGCATCCGCGTGGCCGGGCCGGTCCACGGCCGCCAACTGGTTGTAGTCCTGCGAGCGCTGGTTCGTGTTGCGCACGATGGCCGCGATGGGCGTGCCCAGCGTCTTGTCCTCGAAGACGCCGGAGAGGATCTCCACGCTGTCCGGCTCGTTGCGCGCCGTCACCAGGGCGGACTGCCCGGGGCGCCTGCGGTCCAGGGCTGCCTGGAGCAGGTCTCGCGTGAGCGGAACGCCCGCGGGACAGCCATCCAGGATGGAGCCGAGCGCGGGGCCGTGGCTTTCGCCAAAGGTCGTCAGCCGGAAGAGGGTGCCAAAAGTATTCATGTCGCCGTTTCCCAGAGTTGTCGCTGCCGCCGGGCCTGGGCGACGAACCACGCCGCACCGAGCAGGAGAGGGGTGCCCCCGCGGCTAACGATCTCCGCGGCGACGCGCCGGCCGGGCGCACCGTATGCGATCACCGCCACGCGCGCCCCCTCGAATCGCAGGGTTTCGGGCGGGGCCACCCGGTCCGGCCACGTCCACACCCAGTCGCCGGTGAGGGGGGCCTGGACCTCGGCCCGGCGCACGACCCGCAGGGCAAGGCCCTGTTCTGTCGCCACCAGTCGCAGGGCCTGGGTGGACCCACCATCGCCCAGCACCGACACCGACGTCGAACCCAGGCGCTCCAGCACCGCGCGGGCGCCCTCGGTGTCGGTGTTGAAGGACTCCCACCGCGAGCCCCGGCGCACCAGGGTGTTGATGGCCTCCAGGGACGAACCGGTGTGCCGCGCGAGCCGCATCTTGAAGGGGCTGGTGACGGCGAAGCCCGCGTAGTGCGGCAGCAGCGAATCCACCACCGCCTCCACCGGCGCGGCCTCCGCGAGGTCGATGCGATCAAACGGCTGACGGTGGATCCGCGGCGAGCGCGAGTGGGGAATCGAAGTCCCCAGGATGCCCAGGCGCGGCGTGTCCGTACCCTTCGCCTTGCGGTGCTCGCGCACCACGTCGTCCAGCAGGCGCTGGCCCGGCGCGGCCGTCCACGCTCCGCCCATCGCCAGGTACTCCAGCCCGTTGCGGGAAGAGAGCACCGCGCGAGCAGGAAGCGCCACCGGCCCCATGCCCAGCACCGTCACGCGCTCCGCGCCGAACCGGGCCACAAGCTGGCGCTGCGTCTCCAGCAGCACCTCCAGGTCCGAGGGCACGTCCATGGGCTCCACATGCTTCACCAGCGCATCCGACGGAAGCGGGCGCGACCAGCGCCGCAGCGCCTCCGCCGTCGTCAGCGGCCCTTCCGCGTGGTGCGACGCGAGCAGGCGGCCCGGGGGCGCATCCAGAGCATTGGCGCGCTCCACGTCCCGGTCCACGCGCCACGCGGCCTGGACCCAGTGCGTGGGCAGGGGCTTGCCGCGCTCGGAGACCAGCAGCGGCATCACGCGCGACAGGGCCTCCGGGTCGATGGCGTCGGGGGCATGCAGGTCGGTGCGCACCTCCACCACGTCAGCGCCCCGGCGCAGACCGTCGCGAGCGAAGCCCAGGGCGTCCTCGCCGGTGAGGGTGGGGGGCAGGGTGATGATCCGCCGGGTGGCCCTCACGTGGACTCCTGGGCAAGGCAGCCCCGGAGGAAGTCCGCCAGGGAGATGGTGGGAACGCGGGCATGGAGGGCTTCGCGCTCATGGAACATCGAGTGCAACTCCTCCTCCAGCGAAACGTCCGCGCGCAGACGGGGGCGCGTGGTGTCCGCCGTCAGCCGCTCTCGGTACGTGTCGAAGGTCACGGGGACGACGAGCGTGAAGTGGCCCTGGAGCGCGTCCGGATGGTGCGACAGGAAGCCTCCGCCCACGGACACCACGCTGCCTCCGGGCAGCAGGCCCAGCGTCTCGCGTTCAGCGGCGCGGAAGGTGGAGGGGGACTCCGCGACCCAGGTCCGCAGCGGGCGCCCGTGACGGCGCTCCAGCTCCGAGTCCAGATCCAACCCGGTGCGCCCGAGCAGCTTCGAGACGAGCGGCAGCAGGCGCGTCTTGCCGGCGGCGCGATGACCGGCGATGACCACGGTCTGGGTGTTCAGCGGTCGGGGGCAGGGCCCCGGGGACGAGAGCGTCCCCTGGAGCACCTGCTGGAGCCTGGGATCTACCGACGCAACGACCTGTGCGACAAGGCGGCGTTGGTTTTCAGCGGACGGTTCCAACATAGACGTAGGCGGTTCCGAACAGCAGGGGGTGGGCGGCGCGCTCAGAATAGGCGCCGGCCTGGTCCATCAGGGAAAGGAAGCGCTCGCCCGCGGGGAAGGCCGCGGCGGTGCGAGGCAGGTACTGAAACGCGGCGCGGTTGCCCGTCAGCAGCCCGCCGACCGTCGGCATGACGGTCTTGCTGTAGAAGCGGAACAGCACGCCGTAGGGACCGGTGGGCTGGCCGAACTCCAGCACCACCACGCGGCCTCCCGGGCGCACCACGCGCGCCATCTCCTGCAGGCACTTGACCGGATCATCCACGTTGCGGATGCCGAACGAGATGGACGCCACGTCGAAGCTGTTGTCCGGGAGGGTGAGCGCCATGGCGTCCTGTACCTGGAACTCCACCTCCAGGCCCGCCTTGGCCGCCTTGGCGGGCGCGCTCTCCAGCATCTCCGGGCAGAAGTCGGTGCCCACCACGCGCCCGGTGGTCCCCACCTTGCGCTTGAACGCCAGCGCCAGGTCGCCCGTGCCGGTGGCGCAGTCGAGCACATGGCTGCCTTCCTTCGCCTGGCTCAGCTTCACCGCCGTGCGCCGCCACAGCCGGTGCACGCCGAAGGAGAGGACTTCATTCGCCACGTCGTAGCGCGGGGCGATGGAGGAGAACATCTGTCGGACTTCTGTGCTCATCGCGCCTCAGCGATCTGTGCCGGACCTTCCGGCGTCCAAAGGTGACGGTCCACCGCGGCGAGCACGCCGGGAAGCCGTCGCATCAACGCAGCAAAATCCTCGGGCGACAGCGCCTGCTGCCCGTCGCACAAGGCTTGCTCCGGCCTTGCGTGAACTTCAATCAAAAGTCCGTCCGCGCCCGCCGCCGCCGCCGCCAGCGACATGGGCGCGATGAGCGATGGAATCCCCGTCGCATGCGACGGATCCACGATGACGGGCAGGTGCGACTTCTCCTTCGCCCACGCCACCGCGGCCAGGTCCAGCGTGTTGCGCATCGCGGTCTCGAAGGTGCGGATGCCGCGCTCGCACAGGATGACCTGCTCGTTGCCACCCGCGAGGATGTACTCGGCGGCGTTGAGCCACTCCTGCACCGTGGCGGACAGCCCGCGCTTGAGCAGCACCGGCTTGCGCAGCCGGCCCAGCGCGCGCAGGAGCCCGAAGTTCTGCATGTTGCGCGCGCCCACCTGGAGGATGTCCGCGTGCTGCGCCATCAGCGGCAACTGCTCGGTCTCCATCACCTCGCTGATGATGGGCAGCCCGTGACGGCGGCCGGCGTCCACCAGCAGCTTGAGCCCCGGCTCGCCCATGCCCTGGAACGCATACGGACTGGTGCGGGGCTTGAACACGCCGCCGCGCAGCAGGTGGGCCCCCGCATGGGCCACTGCCCTTGCTGACAGTTCCAGTTGTTCCGCGCCTTCCACGGCACACGGCCCCGCCATCACCACGAAGCCCCGGCCTCCCAC
>NZ_RAVZ01000290.1 GCF_003611635.1 Corallococcus terminator
CCACCGCCCCGCCCACCAGCTTCCAGACCGCGGAGATGTACGGCTCCGCCGCCCGCATCTGCCGGGCCGTCTCGCCCAGCTCACTGCCCGGCGCGTCCGCCTGCTTCCGTGGCTCCTGGTCTGCCATGCGGACGCCTCACCAAACCCCGGGAAAGTCTTGGGTTTCTCTCTCGCCAACCCCGACCCCACCCATACCCGCGCGGGCGCCGCTTAGCACCGAATGCGCGGCGCGTGCAACCGCTACGGGGACCCGGGAGCTGGTGCCGGCAGCAGGGATTGCGGCACCCGCAAGCGCAGCTACCACGGCCTGGGGAGAAAGGGGGGTTTCTCCCCGGGAACCCCGCCGGAAGCGGCGAGCGGGCCGGGGAGCGTCCGGTGGATCAGCAACGGTCCTCCCCCAAGGGGTGACGGCCGTCCGGGCGGACCGCCCGCCGCCTCTACGCACCCGGGGTGGGCGTCGCCAGCTTGCCCAAGGACGCGTTGGACGCCTTTGAGGAGTGACCCATGCCGAAGCCGCTCGAGCTCACCTCGCCGCAGTTCAAGGACGGGATGCCCATCCCCATCGCCTACACCGGCGAAGGCGAGGACAAGGCGCCCCCCCTGCACTGGGAGAACCTTCCCCCGGGGGCCAAGAGCCTGGCGCTCATCGTGGAGGACCCGGACGCACCGGACCCGGCCCACCCCCAGCGCACCTTCTGCCACTGGGTCCTCTACAACCTGCCCGTCAACGCCCAGAGCCTCCCGGACGGGGCCACCCTGGACGTGCTGCCGGACGGGGTGAAGTTGGGGCTCAACGATTTCCACCGGCAGGACTACGGCGGCCCCATGCCGCCCATCGGCAGCCACCGGTACTACTTCCGGCTGTACGCCCTGGACACGGTGCTGCCGGACCTGGGCCGGCCCTCCCGCGCGGAGCTGCGCGAGGCCATGGACGGCCACATCCTGGGCGAGGCCCAGCTCATGGGCACCTACGAGAAGGCGCACCACCGGGAGAAGGGTGTGGCCACCGAAAAGCCATCCACCCGCCGCAACGGCAGCCGCAACCACTGAATGAAGCGCCGCCTCCTCAGGTGGCGGGCAGCTCGCGCAGCATCACCGCGGGCAGGCCCGGCACCTTGAGGTACTCCACGCGCGTGGGGCGGGCCTCCACCGGAGGCCAGCCCGGCGCGTCCAGCGCGGCGAGCAGCCCCATCACCGGGAAGTCGAAGGACTCCACGTGGGGCCCCACCGGGGGCATGGGCAACAGGCCCCACGCGAACGCGATGCGCAGCCGTTCGCAGCGGGCCAGTTGGGGGACGTAGGCCGGCAGGCGTTGGACCGCGGGAAGGTCCGACTCCAGGAAGCGGCACCAGACGATGGCCTCCTCGCGGTTGAGGACCTCCGGCGATACGTCCCGGAGGAACTCCCTGCGAAGCAGCGCCAGGTCCGGCCGCTTTGTCTCATCCACCCAGGGGAGCTGTTCGCGCACGCGCTCGGTGCGGTGGTAGTCCATCATCCGTCCAGCGCGGTCCACCACCGTCCGGTCCACGCGGCCGAGCGCCTCACGCTCCCCCGGCGTCAGCGCCAGCGGTGCCAGGGATTGGGAAGCGTCCCGCGTCCACGCCTCGCGAAAGCGCGGATCCACGTGCAGCCGCGCCAGGACTTCCAGCGTCTCCGGATACCCCATGGTCGTGTCCCCTCAGGCCGCGCTCGCGCCGCAGCGCTGGAGGATGGCGCGCGCCCGCGCGAGCTCCTCCACCAGCCGAGCGAAGGGCGGAAAGTCGCTGTCCATCTCGAAGTTCACGCCCCGCACCGGACAGCGTGGCGCCACGTATTCCAACATCCGCCACACCTCGTCCGGCGACGGCGCGGAATGGCTGTCCAATCGCAGTCCTTCCATCGTCACGCCGCCCGCCAGGTGGATCTGCACCACCCGGTCCAGCGGCAGCCGGTCCAGGAAGGCATACGGATCGAACCCGTGGTTGGCGGCGTTGCAATACACGTTGTGCAGATCCAGCAGCAGCCCGCAGTCCGCGCCCTCCACCACGCGGCGCAGGAAGTCCGCCTCGTCCAACGTGTTGAGCGGCGTGTGGAAGAGGTACGCGATGTTCTCCACCACGAAGGGCACGCCCAGGTCCGCCTGGGCCGCTCGCACGTTGCGCACGCAGGTGGCCACCGCTTCGTCCGTCAGCGGCACCGGCGTGAGCGCGCGCAGGGGCAGGTCCCCCACGCGCGTGAAACACAGATGGTCACCGTGCCAGACGCTCTTCGTGCGCTGCGTGATGCGCCGCAAGCCCTCGCGGTAGCCGGGCGCGTCCGCGCCGTCCGAGCCCACCGACAGCTCCAGGCTGTGGCCCACCAGCGGATAGCGCTTCGCGAGCAGGTCCAGCCGCCGCTCCGAATCCGGCGTGAGCGGCAGGAACTGCTCGGGCGTCACCTCCAGCCAGTCCACGCCGGGGTTGCCCCGCGCCAGATGCGGATTGAGGTCCCAGCGGTAGCTGAGTCCCACGCCAAGGAAGGGAAGGCCCACGGTGCGCTCCTTGCCCTCAGGCCCGCCGCCGGGCCATCACCTGGAAGTGCTGGCCCAGCACGGCGAAGCCCTCGTGCGCCAGCTTCTCCTGCAACGCCAATATCTCCTCGCGCGCGGACCAGGCGTCCCACGGCTTCTCCGACCCGCCCCCACGCGAAGCGGCCATGGCGTTGAGCATGTCGAAGAACATCACCGGCTTGCCGAAGATCTCCAGCAGCTCCGCGCCCGCGTCCGCCACCGTCTGCTCCAGTTCGCGCACCGTGAACGCATGCACCGGCAGGCCGTAGGGGCACGTCGTCCGGCCGTCCAGGAGCGTGCGGAATGCCTCCTCGGGCCGGCCCAGCTTCAGGGCGCCGGAGAACGCCTCGTAGCGGTTGTCCACGCCCAGCACCACCGGCGCGCCCGGCTTCGCCACGCGCACCAGCTCCTTCACCGCGTTCGGGTACGCGTCCAGGCAATAGGACACCGGGTCGCCTTCACAGAACACCAGGTCGAACGCCGCATCCGGCAATGCCAGCTTCGCCACGTCGCCTTCCATGAAGGCCACGCGGTCCAGCAGGCCCTTCGCGGTGAACTGCGCGCGGGCCCCGTCCAGCATGCCCGGGGAGATGTCCAACACGGTGACGTGGTGGCCGGCTTCCGCGAAGCGGGTGCCGAACTTGCCCCCGCCGCCGCCCGCGTCCAGCACGCGCCAGGACGTGCCGTCCTTGGGCAGCAATGCCTCCACTGGCTTCCAGGTGAGGTGTTCGTAGGTGAGCCAGAACAGCTTGATGGCCATCGCGTTGGGGCCGCCCTGGTCGTACTTCGGGGACACCTCGTCGTAGCGGCGCTTGAGGCTGGCGGCGTCGGCGGTGCTCATGGGTGTGCTTTCTTTTCAGTAGTTGAAGGAGATCTTCGACATGATCCGCCGCTCCTGGGAGCCGCCGAAGGGTTGATCCGTGTAGACAAGGAAGATGTCGCTCCACTGGCGGTAATGCCAACCCACCATCGCGTCCACGAACGTGCCCTTCACGGAGTTGTAGTCCGCCAGTTCGTAGACCACGCCCTTCTGCAACGTCAGACGCGCGTAGAGGTCCGGGCTGAAGTGGTAGCGAAGCTGCGCGTAGCCGGAGAAGCTGTAGCCATCACCGGAGGTGCCGTAGAGGTCGCTGTTCTCCGGCACGTCGAAGTTGCGCGTGTAGAAGCCGCTGAACTTGGCGACGATGTGCCGCCCCACCTTCATGTTGACCGCGCCGTTGAGGCCGCGAATCTGTCCGCCCAGGAACCGGCCGCCAATGGCGGTCAGCGTGTAGTTCTGCCAGTCGTGGGGGAACAGGATGAAGCCGAACGTGCCGAAGCGGTCTCTAAACCCCAGGTTGTCGTCATAGACGCCGTCGAAGGTGAGCGCGAAGTCGTGGTGCAGGTACGGCTGGACGTTGAGCCGCTGGCGCCAGCGCGTGCGCTGGTGTTCGTGATTGCGGCGCCACAGCGTGTCCCACGTCACGTCCAGCCGGGGCAGGAAGCGCCACTTGGGAAACGGGTTCAGGAACAGGCGCGAGTTGTAGCCCTGCTTGTCCACGACGGGCGTCCAGCCCAGCGGGTTCGCGTAGTTCTTCCCGATGTCCTCGAACTGCAACCAGAACTCCGACAGCGTGTCGAAGCGGTGCAGGCCCACGTGGTACGCGTCCGAGTCCTCGTTGCCCAGCGGGCTCCAGCTCTTGAGCGCCTGCGCCTGGATGAAGAACTCCTCGAAGAGGTGGAAGTTGCCGTCCAAGCCCACCGTCTGGAAGTCCGAGTCCCCGAAGATGCCACCCCGGCCGCTGCGGTTGAGCGCCACGAGTGAAATCATCGACCGCTTGCCAATGTCATGCTGGAGGCGCACCACGCCGGAGTTGACGTTCTCGTAGACCTCCCGGCCGTTCGCGTCCTTGCCGGTGAGGTCGCGGTGCTGGATGTCCATCAGCGCGAAGTTCGTGTCGCCCACCTTGCCGGTGAGCTGCAACCCGCCCCACACCCGGTCATGCGGCCGGAGCGCGATGCGGCGCGAAGAGAAGATGTTGATGGGCGCGATGAAGAGGTGCTCGCTCTCCAGGAAGAACTGGCGGCGCTCCGGCAGCAGCGGCTGGTCGGTGTCCAGCAGCAGGAAGTCCTGGTCCGCTTCGGAGTCGCTGAAGTCCGGGTTGGCCGTCATCTTCATGGACAGCCAGGGCGTCGGGTCGAAGCGCGCGTCCGCGCCCACGTTGGGCCGGAACATGCCGCGGTTGTCGGTGGACTTGAGCGCCAGCGTGGTGGCCACGTATGGGGTGACGCTGAAGACGGAGCGCGGGTTGATGTCCTTGAGCCCGTCCAGGTGCGGGTAGCGGCTCACCTTCGCGCTGTTCACGCCATCCGGCGTCCAGTTGCTCCACTCCTGGTTGCGCGACTGCTCGCGGTCCAGGAGCATGCCGAAGGACAGCTCCCCCTTCTTCTCGAACTGGAAGTTCGCGAACGGGATGCGCACCTCCGAAACCCAGCCGTCCTTCACCAGCGTGGACTTCGTCTCCCATTCTCCGCGCCAGTTGGTGGAGAACGCCTCGCCGTCATCCACGATGCGCCCGTCGGTGCGCACGCCCAGCGGGTTGGTCCAGAAGAAGTACGCGTTGCGGTGGTCCAGGTACGTGTCCAGGATGATGGTGATGTTGTCTTCCTGGTGGAGGAACCCCTCGTTCTGCATCGTGTAGCCGGTGATGCGCTCCGGCTTCGAATCCAGACAGTGGAAGAGGAAGTACAGGTTGTCGCTGTCGTAGAGGATGCGGACCTTGGTGTCGTCCGGCGCGGGACGGCCGTAGTCCACGCGCGTGAGGAACCAGCCGCCAATCTCCGGCGCGGTCTGCCAGGCCGGCTCATCCCCCTTGCCGTCGATGGTGATGGCATCCTTCGTCGGTGTCGCCGTGACCTTGTAGGTCGAATCGGCGAACCCCAGGGCGGGCACCAGCGCGACGCACAGCGCGGTGCCCCAGCGACACAGCTTTCGAAAGGGGCTCATCCGGGCTCCGAGTGGGGGGTAAGGGCGGCCACCGGGGCCGCGTCAGGGGGAAGTTCGGCGGACTCGCGAACCCTCGACACACAGCCGAGGGCCAGCACGAGCGCCGCCGAGGAGAGAAGGAACGTGAAGCCGATGCCGGCCTTCTGCGCGACGAAGCCGTAGGTGATGGGCGCGAGCACGCCCGCCAGCGCCGCGCTGGAGCCCAGCGCACCCATGAAGCGGCCGCGCTCCGCGGGCGACGGCACCTGCTCCACCACCAGCGCGGACGCGGAGCCGCGGTGCAGGCCATCCGGCACCGCGAGCAGCACCCACGCCACCACCAACGCGCCCAGCGCGTAACCGTGCGGCAACCACCCGGAGGCGCCGAGCAGCGCCGCCATCACCGCCATGCCCAGAAGGCCCAACGTGATGAGGCCCACGCGCCGGGGCAGCCGGTCCGACAGCCGTCCGCCAAACGGCTGCACGAAGGCGAAGACGAGCCAGGACGCCGCCACCAGCGGCCCCACCAGCTCCCCGGGCGCGCCCAGCTCCACCGCGTACAGCGGCAGGTACGTGGGAAACAGCGCCAGCGCGAAGGTGAAGAAGAACTGCCAGAGGAACAGGCCCGCGAGGCGCGGGTGGTCTTTGACATACGTGAAGGGAGACATCAGTCCCTGGAGCGCCAGCGCCCAGCCCGTCCGCACCCCGCCCGCCCCGGCCTCCGCGCGGGGAGGCGACCGCGAATCGTCCAGCGACAGCAGCATCAGGCTGCCCACCAGGAACAGGGCGCCCGCGAGGAAGAAGGTGCCGCTCACCGACAGCGTGCGGATGACCGCGGAGGAGGCGAACAGCGCCGCCACGAACACCAGGTTCGAGGTGGCATCCAGCATCGCGAAGATGGTGGCGCGCTGCTTCGTGGGCGCGAAGTCCGCCACCATCGCGTTGGACACGGGCGCCGCGCTGCGCGCCAGGAGCATCTTCAGGATCATCACCGCCGCCAGCGGCGTCGGGTCATCCACCAGCGCCACCGCCGGCACCATCAGCGACGTGAGCAGCGACAGGCCCACCACGAAGGGCTTGCGGCCATGGAGGTCCGACAAGGCCCCCAGCACCGGCTGCACGAAGATGGGCAGCAGCGAGCCCACCGTGTAGAGCAGGCCAATCTGCTGGAAGTCCAGCCCGCGCGAGCGCAGGTACAGCGGCATCACCGGGTTGAGCAGGCCCGCGGCCACCATGCCCACCAGCCCCGAGCCGAGCATCACCCGCAGGTTGCCCAGCCCCTTCGTCAACCCATACATCTCCCGGATGGCATGCACGCCCTGGCGGATCATGGAACCTCCGGCTTCGTCACATCCCCAGCGCCCGCGCGCGGCTCCAACCCCAGCACCGCCGACACCGCCCGCGTGAGCGTGGGCACCGGCCGCACGTCCAACGCCGTCAGGGTTTGCGCATCGAAACCACTGCCCTCCGGCACGTACACGGCCACCCTCCCCGCCTCTGGAAACACCTGCCGCGCATAGGACTGGGCCACGCCCAGCTTTCCCTGGAGGAATTCGCGCGGCGCGGGCGCGAGCCGCTCACCGTGCTCCTCCAGCGCCACCCCCGTGCCCAGGAAGGGCGACGGCAGAGGGCGGCCGCTCAGGAGCGCCACCCAGGCGACGAACAACGGCAACGACGCACTCCGGCCATCCAGCGTCACGTTCCGGCCGCGAGCACAGACGTGCAGGTCGGTCTCATCCCACGGCAGCGCGTAGTGCGCCCTTCCCAGCGCCGCGAGGTGCTGAGCGTGCCGCTGCCAGACCGGTGTGAAGACATGGCCTTTGGACACATTCACCCAGACGCGCCCCTGTCCGGGACTCACGCGGAGCTCCACGGGCACGACGCGAAAGAGCGCGCATCCGCCGACATCCGCCTGGGTGAAGAGCAACAACTGGAGCGAATCTGGCGACATGGGCGGGTGTCAGCGATTGAAAAGACAACCGGGTGGAGGCGTACGGCCTCCACCCGGCCGCGTTGGCTCTACGCCGCCTGCTGGACGGCGCCCGTCTCACGGGAAGTGTCCCCGCAACACATGCACCTGTCGGACGAAGCGATACAGCGAACGGATTCGGCCTTGGGACGCATGGTGTTTCTCCAGACGACGGGTGGAGGGCAGGCGGGAGGGTCAACTACTCCGCGCGGATGACGACGCTCATGCCGTTGGAGCAGGTGCACTTGTCGGACGACGCGGTGACGCGAACGATCTGGGCCTGGGTGTACATGTGGTGTTTCTCCTGGTTTGGGTTGGGTACGGCGGGAAGAACAGACGGGAAGAACTACTCCGCCACGTTCTTCGTGAGGACCACCATGCCGTTGGAGCAGGTGCACTTGTCGGACGACGCGGTGACGCGAACGATCTGGGCCTGGGTGTACATGTGGTGTTTCTCCTGGTTTGGATTTGCCGCGGAACAACCACTGCCGTGAAGCGCCGTGAAGCATGAACAGGGGGTCTGACATTCCCTGTTGTCCTCACCGCGTCTCACCCCTTCGTGAAACACAGGTTTCACGGAGGGATTCGCGGGCGTCCCGACGTCGGGGCGCACACGAAACCTGGAGCCAGGGCATGGCTTCGCCCAACCCCTCCCCAGGAGGGGGCTCCTCGAACGTGCGGGTGCATCAGCGCCGCGAGGAAAAAGCCTCTCGGCGACCCGGAAGATGGGGGGTCAATGTTTCAATTCTTCAGACGGCGGTGGGCTCGCAGAGCCCCAGCTCCTGGAACTGCGCGACGGTGCGCTGGACGTCCGCACGGATGTCCTGCTCCTGGTTCGCCGCGTCCAGGCCCCGGACAAGGGCTTGCACCGCGCCGTCGAGCGACGTGCCGCTCTGGCACAGCTCGAAGATGCGGGCGGCCGTCTCGTTCACGCGGAAGACCTCTCCGCCCTCGGTGTCCATCAGGAAGAAGGCTCCGTCCTGCTGCTGGACGATGACGCCGGAAGTCGTGCGGGGCAGGCTCAAGACAGTTCCCCTGGATGACCGCGAAGCCTCGAGCGCTCTCCGGAAAAGCCCTGGAGACAGACTCAAGCCGCGTATTGATGATTCATGGTTCTAAGGACCTTCATTCCTGCTGTCAATGACACACGGCCTCTGGGTTTGGCGGCTCCGGGGTGGGAATGTGACGTCTGGCGTATGGGAAGAATGGGGGTTGCCGTGCCGCGTCGTGCGCGAGGTGTGCGCTGGTGGGCGGTGCGACGCAGGGGAGGCTTCTCCCGGAGTCCCGACAGTGCCAACGTGGTGCGCGTGAGAGGCACTGAGCGGACGAACCGTCGGGTGGGGACGGTCACGGAAGAGCAGGAGGCGGAGTACCGCCTCCTCGGCGACATGCCCCTGGGCGTGTTCGTGCTCCGGGACAGCGTGCTCGTGTACGCGAACGCCGCGCTGGCGCGGCTCGTGGGCGCGACGCGGGAGGAGCTGGTGGGCCAGCCGGTGACGGCGCTGCTGGAGGAGCCCCAGGCGGACGCCCCGGTGGACCGGCTGGCGCGGCGGCTGGGGACGGCGCCGGTGGCGGGCACCTACGAGGCCTGGCTGCGCAGCGCGAGCGGCGGGATGCGTGTGGAATTGACGGTGCATCCGCATGCCAGGGATTGGGTGGTGCAGGCGCGCGACGTGACGTCCCGGGTGCGACGTCGCACGGTGCTGCGAAAGCTGGCGGAGCTGGGCGGACACGTCCGCGCGCTGCATTCCGAGGAAGCGGTGCGCGAGGAGGTCTTCCGCGGGCTGGAGGCGCTGGAGCTGGGCTTCGCGTGGTTGACGCCCCGGGGCGTGGGGGTGGAGCTGTCGATGGCGGGGCTGTCGCCCCGGCTGGTGCCGCACGCGCCCGCGCTGGGCGGACGGGTGCCGGTGGAGGCGATGGGCGGCTGGGCCCCGGCGCTGGTGCGCACCTGGCGCGACGGCAACGCGTGGGTGGAGGACCTGGGCGTGGAGGTGTCGCGGTTCGTGCCGGAGTCGCGCATGGACACGGTGCTGGCGGTGTTCCAGCGCGTGGAGCCGCACCGCGCGGTGGGGGTGCGCATCGACGTGGAGACCGCGCCCCTGGCCATGCTGGTGCTGGCGGCGGACTGGCTGGCCGAGGAGGACGTGGCCGCCGTCCGACTGTTCGGGCAGCAGGTGTCGTCCGCGCTGGACGCGGCGCGCACCATCCAGCGGCTGAGCGTGCGCGCCACGGCGCTCGCCGCGCTGGGGCGGCTGGCGTCCCAGGCGGCGTCCGCGCCGCACCCGCGCGCCTTCTTCGGTTCGGGCACGGAGGAGATCGCCGGCCTGCTGGCCTGCGACGCGGTGTGCCTGCTGCTGCCGGCGGACACGCGCCACGAACCGGGCGAACCGCTGGAGCTGGTGTACGCGCGCGGCCTGTCCGAGGACGCGGTGGCCCGGGTGCGCCGCGCGCGCATGGGGTCGCTGCCCCGGCCGAGCGGGATGATGGACGCGGTGCAGGTGCTGGACGCGGAGGGCTGTCCCGCGCCCACGCGCGACGCGCTCCGGGCCCTGGCCTTCCAGACGCTGGTGTCGGTGCCGCTGCGGGTGCGCTCGCGCGGCGTGGGCACGTTGAGCGTGCTGTTCCACGCGCGGCGGCGGCTCACCCCGCTGGAGCTGGAGACGCTCCAGTCCATGGGCACGCACTTCGCGGCGGCCATCGAATCCCACCGGCTGCTGGACGAGGTGCGCGGCCGGGCGGAGGACCTGGCGCTGATGCACGAGGTGGGCAAGGCGCTGGCGGCCACGCTGGAATTGGACCGGCTGCTGGCCACGGGCGTCACCAGCCTGGCGCGCATCGTGGACGTGCCGGACGCGTACGTGCTGCTGCCGGACGCGAAGGGGCAGCGGCTGTCCATCCGCGCGGCGACGGGCGGACACCCGGAGCTGGTGGGCCGGGACCTGCCGTTGGACCTGTCGCCGCATTCGCTGGCGGGGGAGGTGTTCCGCACGCGCCAGCCGCTCCGGGTGGAGGACGCGCGCGTGGATGTCTGGATGAACGACGAGCTGCGCCGGGCCACGGACGGTGTGGCGTACATGGTGCTGCCGCTCGCCGTGCACGCGCAGATGGTGGGCGTGGCGGTGATGGTGGAGACGCGACGGCCCCGTCGCTTCACGCCCGCGGAGCTGGAGCGGGCGGATGCCATCGCCAACCAGTTGTCGCTGGCGCTGGAGGGCGCTCGGCTGGTGGAGGATTTGAAGAAGAGCTACGAGGAATTGAGGCGCGCGCAGGAGCAGTTGGTGCACCGCGAGCGGCTGGCCGCGCTGGGTGAGCTGTCCGCGGTGATGGCCCACGAGGTGCGAAACCCGCTGGGCGCCATCTTCAATTCGGTGGCCACCATCCGCCGCATCATCGGACCGGAGAGTCCGGCGACGCCGCTGGTGGACATCGTGGGCGAGGAGGCGGACCGGCTCAACCGCATCGTCGCGGACCTGCTCACCTTCGCGCGGCCTCCGTCGCCGCACCTGTATCCGGTGTCGGTGACACAGTTGCTGGAGGAGTCGGTGGGCGGGGCGCTGTCGGACGCGGGCAGCCATGGCCAGCCTCCGCCGCCCGTGCGCGTGGAGTGGGTGATGGAGGAGGACGTGCCGTCGGTGACGGTGGACGAGCGGCTCATCCGTCAGGCCTTCCTCAACCTGGCCCTCAACGCGGTGCAGGCCATGCCCCAGGGCGGCACGTTGCGGGTGGTGGCCCGGAAGGCGTGGGTGGAGCGGCCCGGCGTGCAGGTGGAGATCATCGACACCGGGCCGGGCATCCCGCTGGAGCTGCGCACGCGCATCTTCGAGCCCTTCTTCACCACCAAGGCCCAGGGCACCGGGCTGGGGCTCGCCGTCGTGAAGCGCATCGTCGATTCACACATGGGCGCGATGGGGCTGGACGTGCCCGACACCGGCGGCGCCGTCTTCTGGATCTTCCTCCCCCTGGAGCCGCCCACGCTCCATGCCCTGCCACTGACCGGCGGCTGACACGTCCGTGCGCGCGCAGTGAACAGTCGCCCCCACGGGCGCCCTTTCTCCGTGCGCGGCGCGTCTCCTGCCGGCAAGCAGGCAGCACTTCTCCAGGAGACAGGTGATGCACCGGGGTCATGTCGTGGCAGGGATCGTGTCGTGCGTCCTCGGATTCGCGGGCGGGGCCCACGCGGAGGCGGCGCCCGTCGATGTTCCGGTGTCGACGCGCAAGGAGGAACCTCGCGTGGAGTGGCGCGCGGTGGCGGAGCTGGGCTTCCTGGACGTGCTGGCACACAGCCTGCGCCAGGGCAGCGACGGCACCCTCTTCCGGTTCCCGGAGGACGGCGGGCAGGACAACCTCTACACCTTCGTGCGCCTGAGCGCGGAGCTGTCCCTGCGGGGGCGGCACACGCTGGTGTTCCTGGTGCAGCCGTTGGACATCCAGACGCAGGTGGTGCTGCGACGGGACGTCACGCTGGACGGGCTCACCTTCCCGGAGAACACGCCGCTGGACGTGCGCTACGCGTTCCCCTTCTACCGGGCCAGCTACCTCTATGACCTGCTGGGCGGCGCGGAGCGCGAGCTGTCCGTGGGAGCGTCCCTCCAGCTTCGCAACGCGACGTTCGTCTTCACGTCGGCGGACGGGACGCTGCGGCGGGCCAACCGGGACGTGGGGCCGGTGCCGCTGCTCAAGGTGCGCGCGCGGTGGGCGCTCAGCGAGAACTGGTGGGTGGGGCTGGAGGCGGATGGCAGCTATGCGCCGGTGGCGCTCATCAACGGCGATGATGATTCCGACACCGTGGGGGCGCTGCTGGACGCGAGCCTGCGCGGCGGCGTGCGCGTCACCGACCAGGTGGAGGTGTTCCTCAACCTGCGCTACCTGGGCGGCGGCGCGCGCGGCACGTCGGACGACAACGGGGAGGAGTTCGGCGACGGCTTCACGAGCAACTGGCTCAGCACCGGCACCGTGTCACTGGGCGTGCAGTACCGGCTTCCGAGCGCGGACTGAAAGCGGGGCGGCTCACTCCGCGCCGGAGGAGCCCATGAAGAGCCACATGACGCCGAAGCCCACGAGGAGCGCCACGGCCACCACCGCCGCGAGCATGGCCCAGAAGCGGTAGCGCGAAGGCAGGGGCCACCTGAGGCCGGCGGGCAGCTTGAACTGGACGACCTTGGCCGGCTTCTTCCCGCCCTTGCGTTTGGCTTCCGCCTGCGCGCGCTCGCGCTCCTTCAGCTCCTCCGCGATCTTCAGCGCCTTGGAGATGTCCATGTCCACGCCGACGAGCGTTTCGCGCGTCTTGGTGCGCACCGGAATCGGGCGGGTCTCGTTGGGCCGCTCGTCCACGATGGGGGCCGCCTTGCGCGGGGCCTCCTTGGGCGGGACGTAGGGCGTCGACTTCTCGGAGAGGTAGGCGGGCATGTTGCCCGTCGTGCGCGACAGGGCACCGAAGATCTTCGCGGCCTCCAGCGCTTCGGTGGCTTCGCCCGCGCCGCCGGGGGTCCAGGGCACCGGAATCTCATCCTGGGACAGGGGCCGGGTGGCGTCCGGGAAGTCCTCCGCGACGGGCGGGGCAGAGC
>NZ_RAVZ01000291.1 GCF_003611635.1 Corallococcus terminator
AGATGTGTATAATAGACAGCCCGGAATTTGAGCGCGATCGCGTTCGTGGGCGGCTTCTTCGGCGTCTACTTCGCGCTGCAGTGGATCGAAGTCAGCTACGTGATGGCCGCGTCGAAAGACACGGCGGGCGGAGACGAGTGATGCGCAAGGCAATGGTGCTGTTCGCCTGTCTGTTCGCGGGTTCCGTGTGGGCCTCCGACCAGGCCGGTGAGCACGGCTACGCGGACGAGAGCAAGGACGCCGAGGGCGAGGACGTCGCCGGCTACATCCTGCATCACGTGGCCGACTCGAATGAGTACGAGTTCGAGATCCCGCTCAGCCACAACCACATCCCCATCCACCTGCCGCGCATCTTCATCCCCCTGCACGAGGGCGCCTGCACGCCGGTGGCGGATCCGCACGGCGGCCACGGCGAGGTGTACCCGGGCCTGGGCGCCGGCTGCGTGGACCTCTCCATCACCAAGCACACGGTGATGATGTGGCTGGCGGCGCTCATCCTCATCGGCTCGCTGCTCATCTGGAGCAACCGCGACAAGACGAAGCTCGTCCCGCGTGGCACGGCGGCGAACCTGTTCGAGATGCTGGTCCTCTTCGTGCGCGACGAGCTGGCCATCAAGAACATCGGCAAGGAGGAGGGCCCCCGCTACGTGCCCTATCTCTTGACCGCTTTCTTCTTCATCCTCTTCATGAACCTGCTGGGCCTGTTCCCCTGGATGGCGTCCGCCACGGGCAACATCGCCGTCACGTGCGGCCTGGCGATTTGCACCTTCGTCGTCACCCAGGTGGCTGGCATCCGCGCCGCCGGCATCGGCGGTTACCTGAAGCACCTGACGGGCGGCGTGGCCCCCTGGCTGTGGCCCATCATGATTCCGGTGGAGTTCCTGGGCCTGTTCACCAAGCCCTTCGCCCTCACCATCCGACTCTTCGCCAACATGCTGGCGGGCCACATCGTCATCTTCTTCCTGCTGGGCCTCATCTTCATGCTCCGCAACCCCGCGGTGGCGCTGGTGAGCGTGCCGTTCGCCTTCGGCATCTACCTGCTGGAGCTGTTCGTGGCCTTCGTGCAGGCGTACGTGTTCACCATGCTGTCCGCGCTCTTCATCGGCATGAGCGTCGCCATGGGCCACCACCACGACGACCACGGCCACGCGGAAGGTGGCGCCAGCCACGACCACGGCAAGGCGCATCACGTTTGAGCCGGGGAAGCATCCCGGCCTGATTGGACGGGGCGCCTGAAGCACGGCGCGCCCCGGTTGAAGACCCGGCGGTTCGAAAGGCCGTCGGAGGTAGTCCTAAAGGGATTTCACGACCCCCCCACAAGCGGGTCCTGCCTCACCTGAAAGCACGTGTTCCCATGACCAACATCGCTCTTGCCTTCCTCGCCGCCGGTATCGGCGCGGGTCTCTCCATCATCGGCGCCGCGCTCGGCATCGGTAAGCTGGCGGCCGCCGCCATGGACGCCACGGGCCGTCAGCCGGCCGCGGGCGGCGACATCCGCACCACGATGATCATCGCCGCGGCGCTCATCGAAGGCGCGACGCTGTTCGCGCTGGTTGTCTGCATCCTGCTCGCCATCAAGGTCTGAGTCGGGTTGGTTTCACCTGGGAGCCGGCGCCTTCGTCAGAGGCGCGCCGGCCTCCTGGACGCAGTGGCAGTGCCTGTCTCACCCGTTGTCTCCCGCTTTTCCTTTTCGCCGTTCGCATCCCCCGGGACCCGCCATGTTCCTGCCCTCTGTTCTCGCCGCCAGCAGCTTCGTGGAGGTCCGTCCGGGCCTCATCTTCTGGACCATCGTCACCTTCGTCCTCGTCATGCTGGTGCTGCGCGCGAAGGCGTGGGGCCCCATCCTGTCGCTCGTGGAGGAGCGCGAGAAGCAGATCTCCAACGCCATCGAGAGCGCGAAGCGTGAGCGCGCCGAGGCGGAGAAGCTGCTGGCCGACCAGAAGACGGCCATCGCGGAGGCCCGTCGCGAGGCGGCGGAGATGATGCGCCGCAACACCGCGGACATGGAGAAGTTCCGCGACGAGCTGATGGCCAAGAGCCGCAAGGAGGCGGAGGAGCTGAAGCTGAGCGCCCGCCGCGAAATCGACGACCAGAAGGCCAAGGCCATCGCGGAAGTGCGCGCCATGGCGGTGGACCTGGCGATGGACGTGGCCTCCAAGCTGATGAACGAGCGCATGGACGACTCCAAGCACCGCGCGCTGGCCGAGCAGTTCGTTCAGGGCCTGCCCGCCGCGACGAGCGCCACGGCGACCCGTCGCTCGGCGTAAGGCCGGGAAGTCCCAAGCCGCGCCCGTCTGTTCCAGGAATCCATCATGGCTCTCTCCATCGGCATCGTCGGTCTGCCCAACGTGGGCAAGTCCACCCTGTTCAACGCCGTGTCCTCCGCGGCGAGCGCGCAGGCCGCGAACTACCCGTTCTGCACGATCGAGCCGAACGTGGGCGTGGTGCCGGTGCCGGATGACCGCCTGGACCAGTTGACGGCGCTCATCAAGCCGCTGAAGAAGATCCCCACGTCGCTGGAGCTCGTGGACATCGCGGGCCTGGTGCGCGGTGCCTCCAAGGGTGAAGGCCTGGGCAACCAGTTCCTGGCGAACATCCGCCAGGTGGACGCGGTGCTCCACGTGCTGCGCTGCTTCGAGGACGACAACGTCACCCACGTCGAGGGCGGCGTGGATCCGGTGCGGGACCGGGACGTGGTCGACACGGAGCTGTGCCTCAAGGACCTTGAGACGGTGGAGAAGCGCCGCGACCGCTCGCTGAAGAACACCAAGCTGGGCGGCAAGGCGGCCGAAGAGGCCAAGGCCGAGGTCGCCGTGCTGGAGCGGGTGATGGCGGCCCTGGACAACGGTGTCACGGTGCGCGCGCAGAAGCTGAGCGAGGAGGACCACGCGCCCCTCCAGGACCTGTTCCTGCTGACGGACAAGCCCGTGCTGTACGTGGCGAACATCAGCGAAGGGCAGATTGGCAAGGAAGACAGCGACCCGCGCGTGAAGGCGGTGCGCGACATGGCTGCCAAGGAAGGCGCGGGCGTGGTGGTGCTGGCGGCGGCGCTGGAGTCGGAGATCCAGCAGCTCCCCGAGTCCGACCGCGCGGGCTTCCTGGAGAGCAACGGCCTGACGGAGCCCGGCCTGCACAAGGTGGTGCGCGAGGGCTACAAGCTGCTGGGCCTGTGGACGTACTTCACGGTGGGCGAGCAGGAGTGCCGCGCGTGGACCATCCATAAGGGCTTCAAGGCGCCGCAGGCGGCGGGCGTCATCCACTCGGACTTCGAGCGCGGCTTCATCAAGGCGGAGGTCATGCGCTGGGAGGACCTGGTGAAGCTGGGCAGTGAGTCGGCGGTGAAGGAGAAGGGCCTGCTGCGCGTGGAAGGCAAGGAGTACGCCGTGCAGGACGGCGACTGCATGCACTTCCGCTTCAACGTCTGACGCGCGGGTCCTTCACTTCGCTGTGACGCGCGGGCGCCGCCTTCCACTTCGGAAGGGGCGCCCGTTCTGCTTTAGCGCGGGCCGCTCACCCAGGTGGAGACCCAGAGGCCCACGGCGAGCAGGGCCAGCACGGTGGAGATGATGGCGGAGCGCTTCGCGCGGCCCTGCGGGTCCGGGTTGCTCTGGGCGTAGCGCCACACGCCGCCCACGCGCAGCACGAGGAACAGGACGAGGAGCACGGGGCCCACGACCTGCCAGCCTTCGGGGCGCTTGAGGACGACGATCCACGAGGCGATGAAGGCGACGTTGCCGAGCAGCAACACGGCGGGATAGGGCAGGGAAGGGCGCTTTTCGCTCACGGGGCGGCAGTGTGCGCATCCCGGGGCGTGGCTCCAACCGAAACCTGCGCGGCGTGCACGGCAGGTGACACCGGTTCGGAGGGCTCAAGCCGGTTTCGGGGGCGTCTCCACGTAGCGCGCTCGGGGGCGGAGCAGGTGGCCCTGTTCGCGCTGCTCCAGGATGTGCGCCACCCAGCCCGCGGTGCGGCCCAGGCCGAACAGCACGGTGCCCGCGCCCGGTGGCAGGCTCAGCGCGTCCGCGAGCATCACCAGTCCGATGTCCATCGACGGAGGCGGATGGCCGGCGTCGCGCATGGTGTCGATGACGGCTCGGGCCACGCGCACCCGGAGGGATTCGGGCCTCACGCTCAGCGCGGCTTCCACCAGCGGCGGCGTGCGCGGGTCCCCCTTCGTGTAGAGGCGATGGCCAAAGCCTGTCACCGCTTCGCCCCGGCGCAGGCGGCCGTGGATGACCTGGGCGGCACGTTCGGGTCTGCCCACTTCCGTGAGCAGGGCTTCCACGCGGTCGCATGCTCCGCCGTGCTTGTGGCCGGAGACGGCCGCCAGCGCCGCGCTCATGCACGCGTACAGGTCCGCTCCCGAGGAGGCCGTTACCCTGGCGGCGAAGGTGGAGGTGTTCAGTTCATGGTCCGCGCAGAGGATCAGCGCGCGGTTGATCAGCTCCGGCGCGCGCTTCACCTTCGTGTCCCAGGCCGTGGCCAGGGACTCCGCCACCGTGTCTGTCTTCAATGCCCGGGATACACGCTCTGGTGCTTGCGCCACGCAGACCCAGGCACCCAGGTTGCGGATGAGCCGGCGGGCCCGCGCCTGCTCCTGTTCCGTGGGCGCGGCGAAGCGGCCTTCGTCGCTCGCGGCCAGGAGCGGCACGAGCGCGAGCAGTGCCGACAACGGTGGGATTTCTCTGGGCAGCAGTGCCGCGAGCGCGGAGGGAGACAGCCATGACAGCTCTCGCGGCGCTCGTTGCGGCGCATCCGAGCGCCTGGAGGAAGGCAGCGGTGCTTCCACCAGGGACCACTGCGTGGACACGGCTGGCAGGCGCCCCATCCATAGCAACTCCGCCACGTCCTCGAAGCGGCGCCCGCTGGTCGCCAGCGTTACCGCGTCGTGGCCTCGGTACTGGAGTCCCTCTTCGTTGATCCGCGACACCGACGAGTCGATGACCGGTTCACCCCAGCGCAGTGCTCCCGAGGCCACCGCCGCGTGTCCCGCCCTCGCATCGTGGCGCGTCTTCAGGCGCTCCACGTCCGCGCGCAGGTAGCGGTTCTCCTTGGTGCCCTTCTCCGGCACGCACCGCACGAGCCCCCGGCTCACGTACGTGTAGAGCGTCGCCCGCTTCACCCCCAGCAGGGCCGCCGCCTCGTCCGCGCGCAGAAGCTCCTCCTCAGGTGGATGGTCGAATCGAGATTGAGAACGACCCCCGCTGCGACGCACCATGTTTCACGTGCCTCCCGGAGGTGGAGTCTCGACTCGACTGGAGGTCCTGTCGAGCCGAACCCTTCCGGACAGAGGCCTTCGAGCGGGGAGCGACCATGCCAGTGGACTTCGGACGCACGTCATCGGACTACGCGAAATACCGGGCGGGATTCCCGGACACCTTCTTCTCCCGGCTGGAACAGGACGGCGTGCTGCGGCCCGGCCTGCGCGCGCTGGACCTGGGCACCGGGACGGGCACCATCGCCCGGGGGCTGGCCCGGCGCGGCGCGGACGTCACCGCGCTGGATGTGTCCGTGCCGCAACTGGATGCGGCGCGGCAGCTCGCTCGGGGTGAAGGCCTCACGGTGGACTTCCGTGTCGCCAGCGCGGAGGACACGGGCTTGCCGTCGGCATCCTTCGACCGCGTGTTCGCCGGCCAGTGCTGGCATTGGTTCAACCGGCCCGCCGCCGCGCGCGAGGTGCTCCGGCTGCTGCGGCCCGGCGGGCAGTTGATCATCGCCTGCTTCGACTGGCTGGCCCTGCCCGGCAACGTGGTGGAAGCCACCGAGGCGCTGATGGAGACCTTCAGCCCCCGGGACCACCTGAACATCGACCGCTTCGGCCACGGCGTGGGCATCTACCCGGAGTGGTTCCGCGACGTGGCGCTCGCGGGCTTCCAGTCCGTGACGTCCTTCACCTTCGACTCCCCCACGCCGTACACCCACGTGGCCTGGCGTGGACGCATTCGCGCCAACGCGCGGATTGGCGCCCTGCTTCCGTCGGAGGAGGTGGCACGCTTCGACGCTGCGCTGGGGGCGCTCCTCGCCGAACGCTTCCCCCAGGATCCGCTGTCCGTTCCCCACCGTGTGTTCGCGCTCGTCGCCGAGCGCCCCTGACACCGAGGAGACCCACCATGTCCTCATCACATCTCGTGCATGCCGAAGACCTTCCCTGGACCGAGGTCGCCCACGGCACCCGCGTGGCCCTCAAGCGCAAGCAACTGGGCGCCGCGGCGCACGGGCGCAAGCTCGGGTGCAGTCTCGTGGAGCTTCCTCCGGGCCGCCGCTCGTGGCCGTTGCACTACCACCTGGCCAACGAGGAGGCCCTCTACTTCCTGGCCGGCGCCGGTACGCTGCGCCTGGGTTCGGAGGAGGTGCCCGTGCGCGAAGGGGACTACGTCGCGCTGCCCCCGGGCGCTGGGACCGCGCACCAGCTCATCAACAGTGGGACGGAGCCGCTGCGCTACCTGTGCTTCTCCACCATGGAGGAGCCGGACGTGCTCGTGTACCCGGACTCGAAGAAGGTGGGCATCATGGCGGGCGCGGCTCCGGGCGGCGACAAGGCCTCGCGCACGTTGCATGTGAATCTGCCCCTGGCCGCGTCGGTGGATTACTGGGACGGCGAAGAGCCCTGATAGGGTCCGCGCCCCATGGCTTCCCTGCTGGATGCGCTCGACCGCGAGCGACTGCTCAAGGACTCCGCCGCCGCTGCCGGGCTGGTGCCCCAGGGCGAGCCTCCCCATGTGTCGCTGCTGCGCCTGTGCGAGGCGGGGTTGCTCGAGGGGGGACTCACCGTGGGGTATGGCGTTCGTCCGGATGAGCTGGTGGGGTCGCTCACCGCGGCCATGGGCGGCGCGGCCCGGCGGCTGAAGATCGTGGATGTGCGTGAACGCCCCGCGCTGGAACTGCACGTCGCGGCAGGGGACGTCACGGAGCGGTGGGAGGTGGAGGACGTGCCCGCGCTCGTGCACAACCTCAACGACCTGTACCGCGACGCGGCGGATGTGCGCGCGGTGGCCGTGCTGGGCGAATGGGAAGACTCCCTCCAACTGCTGTGCGTGGAGCGCCGAGCCCTGGGCCGGCTCCTGCGGCAGCCCTTCTTCGCGCCCGTCAACGCCCGTGCGCTCGCGGACCTGGCGGCTCCGCGCTGACGTGGGATGGGGTGGGCCTCTCTCGACCCCGGACGCCCGCTGGGGCACCATGGGGGCCATGCGGATCATCCTGGCCCTCATCGTTGGATTGCTCCTGGCGCCGGTCGCGCGCGCGGAGCCGGACTCCTTTGGACTGGGCACCGGCCGTGATGGCGCGCTGACCATCGTCTCGGGCAGGTCGGTCGTCACCGGTGTCGCCGCGCCCCTGCGGGTGGCCGTCACCGCGGGCAGGTCCGAGGTGTCGGTGTCCGGCCTTGGGGTCGTGGCCGGGGACCTGGTGATGATCCATCAGACCGGGGGCCTGTTGCCCGTCCCCACCCCTGGCGACGCGAAGACCGTGGTCCTGCCCATCACGACCGGTCCCAGCCGCTTCGAACTGGCGCGCGTGGAGTCCGTGGACGCGACGACCGGCGTGCTCAAGCTGACGCAGCCCCTGCGCTTCTCCTATCCCGTGCTCCGCACCCAGGTGCTGCGCGTGGGCGAGTTCTCCGATGTCATCGTCGAGGCCGGCGCGCGGCTCTCCGTGACGCCCTGGGACGGACGGTCCGGCGGCATCCTCGCGATGCTGGTGTCCGGCACGGTCATCAACGAGGGCCGCATCGATGCGGACGGCGCCGGGTTCCTGGGCGGCGTCTATCAGGCCCACGCCGGCATCAAGGGGTGTACGGGCCTGGACCTGACCGCGGCCCAGGGCGGCTCCGCGCGCGGTGAGGGCGTGGCGGGGACGGCGTCCGGGAGCAAGAGCGTCACCGGTCGCGGCAACCTGGCCAATGGCGGTGGCGGCGGCAACTGCATCAGCGCGGGCGGTGGGGGCGGAGGCCACGGCGGCATCGGTGGCAATGGCGGTCGGTCCTCGGTCGCGGATGGTGCGCGGGTGGAAGGCGGTCTGGGCGGAGCGCCGCTGAGCTATTCCGTGCTCGATCGCTTCGTCTTCGGCGGCGGTGGTGGCGCGGGCGAGGGCACCGGCACCGACGGCACCAGCGGCGGACGGGGCGGAGGCGTGGTGTTCATCCGGGCCCTGGCGTTCGAGGGCAAGGGCAGCTTCAGTGCCTCGGGCCTGTCGGCCGACGTCGCGGGCAGTGACGGGGCGGGCGGCGGTGGCGCGGGAGGCTCCGTGCTGTTGCGTGCGCAGGAGGTGCTGAACTGCGGCGCGGTGGAGGCCTACGGTGGAGCGGGGGGCGACTCGAAGGTGACCGAGCAGCCGCTGGGGCCGGGCGGCGGTGGCGCGGGCGGCCGCGTGCTGCTCCAGAGCAAGGCGACCCTCTGCGCGCTCAACGTGAGCGCGGGCAACGCCGGGCAGTCCGGGTTCCCGGGCGCGGGCTCGAATGGCGCGGGGCCGGCCGGTGGCATCGACGCGGGCACCCCCGATGGTGGGGCGTCCACGGGTGGCCCGTCGGTCGGGACCGTGCAGGAACTGGCACTCTCCTTCCAGGTGCCGACGGCGCCCGTCATCACCCTGCCCGTTGCGGGACAGGTGTCCACCACCACGCGTCCGCGCATCGAGGGCAAGGCGGGCACGGACGGCCCGGTCGTCCACATCCTCATCGACGGACGCGAGGTGGGCATGGTGGTGCCGGGAGCGGATGGCGTGTTCTCCCTGGCACCCTTCGCGCCGTTGGTGGCCGGTGATCACGAAGTCACCGCGTGGGCAGAGGCGGTTGGCGTGGCCAGCCTCGCGTCCACGCCGGTGCGCTTCACCACGCCGACGGTGGTGCTCGCGGACGGTGGCGTCGTGGACATGGCGGTGCTCGTGGTGCCCGCGAATGGGGACACCACGAGCCCTACGCCGCTGTTCGCCGGCACCACGACCAATGGCATCTCCGTGGGCGTCGTCATCGATGACGGGCCGGACAACATCGTGCCGGCGGATTTGCTCGGACGCTTCCGCTTCCAGGTGCCGCAGGAGGAGGCGTTGTCGGTGGGCGTGCACAAGGTCACCGTTCACGCGCACAACGAGGCGGGCGAGGACGGACCGCATTCCGATGTCGTGGGCTTCGAGGTGGTGGTGGCCGGCGACGGCGGGACGGGCACCGACGCGGGCACGGTGGATCCGGCGGTGCCAATGATGGTCGTGCCCGCGCAGGACGCGAGCGTGGACCCCACGCCGACGTTCGTGGGTGTGGCGCTGGCGGGGACGTCCGTCCGTCTGGAATTGGATGGCGTCGTGCTGGCCACCGTCACCTCCGACGCGGAGGGTGTCTTCCGCCACGAGGTGGGCTCCGCAGGTGCGCTCGCCACGGGGACACATCGCATCGTCGCGCAGGTGGTGACGGCGGAAGGCGAGGCGGGTCTGCGCTCACCGGAGGTGGGTTTCCAGGTGCGTGGACCCACCGACCTGGACGTGGGTTGCGGTTGCGGCGCGGGGCCCGCGGGGATGCTCAGCGTCTGGGCATTGGTGGGGCTGACCGCGTTGGCCCGCCGCCGCGCCCGGCGCTGAACGCGCGGGCGAACTCCGGTTCATACCTCGGTGAAGTACATGCCGGTGGCGCCCGTCTGTTCCAGCGCGGTCTTGAGGTCTTCGGAGACGATGAGCGCGACCCGCCATCCCCAGGGACGGAAGAGCTGGGTGGCGCCGACCTTCGATGGGTCGATGCGCATGCCGTACACGGAGCGGTATTGCCCGAGCTTCTCGGGCTTGTTGTGTCTGGGTTCCCAGAAGAGGACCTCCTCGGAGGCCTTTTCGTCGATGCAGCGGACGGTCTTCGTGGCGACCACGAGGACGTACTGGTCGGGCTGGCTGGGAATGTCGACCGGGAGGAGTTGAACGTCGTCGGCGGCACGCTCCGCGAGGACGGTCGCGAGCTTGACGTGGACGATAGGGGCCAGCCCAAAAGGAGTCCTTGAGAAGTCCACCGGTCTTCCTGCTTCACCGAGACGAACGGTCAGTCGGCCTTCGACGTGGACAGGTTTCCCCTCTGTGAACATCCAGGGGTCCTCCTCCTCCTGACGTCGCTCGTTCCAGGGATTCTCCAGAAGCCAGTTGCCCTCCTGGACGTCCTCCGTGAGTTCGAAGAATCGATCAGCCATGAGCGGGGTCTAGCGCTTCGTACGGGGTGAGGTCAGGAGTTTATGGAGGGGTGTGCCCGGGGACGAGGCTTCCTCGGCAAGCTCCTTGAGCACATCCTTCAAGGCCGTGCGGCAGTCCACCACGGTACGACAGGTGCCCATGGCAGAGTTGAGCCGCTGCAGGATCCGTTCATGATACTCCCGAGGGTGAGGGCCACGGTGGCCCTGGATCTCGACGATGTTCTCGGGATCATCCAAATCCATCCCGGCCTTCTTGAAGATGGT
Organism: Corallococcus terminator; assembly: GCF_003611635.1. Lineage (GTDB taxonomy): Bacteria > Myxococcota > Myxococcia > Myxococcales > Myxococcaceae > Corallococcus > Corallococcus terminator. The sequence continues at coordinate 10,419 of NZ_RAVZ01000291.1, forward strand.
CCTGAAGCGTTGTGTCCAGGGCCCACCGTTCTTCGAGGACTTCTCGTTGCGAATCGTGGCCAGGTGATGCTTCTGGGGTGGTCCGGACCGGGATGACATCGCGAGCGCGTTGGGCGCGAGCGCGATGGTGAACCCGTCGGCGGTCATCGCCACGGAGCGGATGCTCCCCATGGCCACGAACCGGAAACCCGCCTGGGTCTCCACCGCGAGCGCGGCCGGCGCCGAGCCCGGCAGCCCCTGTGTCCTCGCGGCGAGCCCCGCCGTGTTTCCCAGCGCGGCGGCGGCCAGCATGACGAAGACACGCGCGGAGTTCTCTCCCAGCACCTTCCCATACGTCTCACCCGCGTCGCGCACCTGCACGAACGTGGTGGCTTCATCCACCTGTCGCACCAGCGCCACCCATCCGTCGAGGATGCGCCACACCGTGTCCACTCCCAGGTACGCGATGGCGGTCGCGGTCATCAGGGCGGCGAGCCCCTTGGACAATGGCTCCGGCAGCGCCCAGAGCAACAGGTACATCGTCACGGTGGAGGTCATCATGGCCATCACCGCCTGCGGATGGGCCATGTCCTTCAGTGCATCGGAGGTCTCACGCCACACCGAATCCATCGCGACCGCCATCGCCAGCGCATAGCGGCCGTCGCTCCCCAGCAACGGTCCCTCGTCCAGCAATCGCAGACAGTCCCCTGGCTGTTTCCGGCGGCTGTCGCACCAGTGCTTGTAGCCGCGGGTCAAGTCGTCGGATGCATCCAGCAGGTGCAGGTCACGCGCTTCCTGTTCGCCCAGGGGGATGATCCGCCGGGTCTTCTCCTGAAACCCATACAGACCACTGCGCTCCGGCAGGCCGAACAACTCCCGCGCCTCCCTCATGGGATGCGCGGAGGGCCGCACCTCCCGCGCCAGTTCCCTCACGGCCCGCTTGAACTCCTCGTCCTCCAACCGGGTCGCGGCGAGCGAAGCGTCCACGTCCTCGTGCGGCGTGACGACCTCCTGGCCGCCGTCGTCCGTCTCCAACTTCACGACCCGCGTCGTCGCGCAGCCCGACACGAGCAACCCCAACAGCAGCGCCCACTCCCATCGCTTCATGCCCGCCTCGCGGTCGCGTCCGGCCTCTCTGCGCACGCTAGCCGCGAAGCCGTGTCCCGCCTTCCCAGGTGCCCTCCGACCCCGGTGGTGCAAGAAGACCGGACGCGGCGAGGCAGGGGGGCCTTCGGGCGTCCGGAGGGGTTGCCGGGCGCGCCGGGGAGGCCCCCGTTATCTTCCCGCGCTCGAAGGCGTCCCCAGGGCGGTGTTGGGGCGGAAGGTGGCGCGCGTGACGACGGACGTGTCCTCGGAAGATGTCCCCTCTCGGCCGGCCCGGCGTTCGTCCCGCTCGCCGGGCTGGCGGTGGATGCTGTCCCTGGTGCTGGGGCTCGCCCTCCCCACCGCCCTGCACGTCTACATCGGCCTGCGCCTCTTCTCGTCCCCCGGCTGGCCCGCTCCCTGGGCCGCCGTGGGGTGGGGGCTGCTGGGCCTGTGCTACCTCGTCCTCCTGGCGGGTTTTCGCGTCTCGCGCCGTGAGCAGCCCACCGGCCTCTCCCGCGCCATCCAGTGGGGCGCCTACGTGTGGCTGGGCGCCTTTGGCATCTTCCTGACCGCCGTGCTGGCCTCGGACGTCGTCGCGGGCGTGCTGTCCCTGTCCGGCGCCGTCACCGACATGCACGCGCTGGCCCAGGGCCGCGCGGCGGCCGTGCTGGGCACCGTCGTGCCCGCCGTGGCGTTCGCGTTCGTCACCGCGCGCGGCCGCGCGAAGGTGGAGCGCACCACCGTGCCCCTGAAGGACCTGGGCCCGGGCCTGGACGGCCTGCGCGTGGTGCAGCTCTCCGACGTTCACGTGGGCCCCACCCTGGACGGCGTGTGGCTCCAGCGCGTGGTGGATCAGGTGAACGCGCTCCAGCCGGACATCATCGCCGTGACGGGCGACCTGGTGGACGGGACCGTGGAGCAGCTTCGCGACCAGGTGGCGCCGCTCGCGGGCCTCAAGGCCACGCTGGGCGTCTACTACGTCACTGGCAACCACGAGTTCTACCACGGCGCCCGTGACTGGATTTCGGAGGTGGCCCGCCTGGGCCTCACCGTCCTCAACAACGAACACCGCGTGCTGGAACGCGACGGCGCCCGGCTCGTCGTGGCCGGCGTCACCGACCACGACGCGGGCCACATCGATGCCCCGCTGGCGAGCCGCCCCGACCTCGCGCTCGCTGGCGCCCCGCCCGACGTGCCCCGCCTGCTCCTGGCCCACCAGCCCCGCACCGCGCTGTCCCTGGGCGGCCTGCGCGTGGACCTCCAACTGTCCGGCCACACCCACGGCGGGCAGATCTTCCCCTTCATGTTCTTCGTGAAGCTCCAGCAGCCCGTCGTGCAGGGCCTGGCCACCGTGGCCGGCACCCGGGTCTATACGCACCGCGGCACCGGCTACTGGGGCCCCCCGCTCC
>NZ_RAVZ01000292.1 GCF_003611635.1 Corallococcus terminator
CCCCCACCCCGCTGCGCATCGAGCCCGTCTCCGTGCCGGGGTTCGGCTTCGAATTGAAGGACGTGTCCCCCGCCTCCCGCGAGGGCCCCGCGAAGGGTTCCTCCGGGGCGCTGGCGCCGCTGCTGGGCGCGGGCGAGGTGTGGCTCGCGCTGCCCGGGCGACCGCAGGCGTGGCGTGCCCAGGGGCCTCCGTTCCTCACCGTACTGGAGCTGTCCCGCCAGGCGGTGGAGCTGGCGCGCGCCGTGGAGATGGGCGAGGCCCGCTTCGAGTTCGAGCCTGCGGGCGTGCGCCCCACGCTGACGCTGGACCTGAAGGGGCAACGGGCGAAGTCAGGCCCCACCGGCACCTGGTTCCCACTGGAGCCTGCCGCGCTGCTGTCCGCGCTCTTCCAGTTGGGCGAGGCGCTGGGGCTGGCCTTCGCGGAGGCCCACCGCGTCCAGGTCTCCAACCCCTACCTCGTCGAGCTGACGGAGCGCTGCCGTGAGGGCCTGTCGCACCTGAGGGGCGCCAAGAAGCCTCCCGAAGCGCAGGGCGAAGCACGCGAGCGCAAGAGCGCGCCTGCTCGCGGCGAGTCCCGGCCGCTGAAGGTCCCGGGGCGGCTTCGGCGCCTGCGCTTCGAGAAGCTGTGGGAGCAGCGCGGGCTGGAGGAGCCGGAAGAGGCGCGGCTGCTCGTGGGCCGGCATGGGCCGGTGTACTGCGCGCCGGGCCTTGCGTGCGCGTTCTCACGCAAGGACGGCGCGGAGCTTTGGCGGAGGTCCGCGTCCCTGGGCGTGGCGGCGTCCGCGGATGGCCATGCGGTGGCGGCGGATGGGGCGCGCGTGTTCGGCTTCACCGGCCGGGGCTCGGGCGCGCGCTGGCTGCATGACCATGACGGCATCCCGCTGGGGCCCCTGCTCCTGCGTCAGGACGGGCTGCTGCTGACCTTGTCCGAGGACCGCACCGCGGTGGCCTTCGCGGAGGCCACGGGCCGCGAGGTGTGGCGCCTGGCCCCGCCGCGCACGCAGCGCGGATGGCTGGCCACGCAGGGCCACCGGGCGCTCCTGTCCACGGACTCGGGCTACCTCTATGGCCTGGACCTGGAGGATGGGCAGGTGCGCTACCGGCTGCGCTCGCCCATGCCCTTCCATGGCCCTCCAGTGGCGTGGGGCAAGCGGTTCCTGGCGGTCCTGGGACGCGGCTCGCACTGGGCGCTGCTACTGTCGGATGCGCACACCGGCGAAGCGCTGTGGACGCACGAGCCGGACCTCACCCTGCCCTCGCCGCCACTGCCCATGGGCCAGCGCGTGTTCCTCGCGGGCATGCGCGACGAGGACGGGCTGCTGGTGTGCCTGGATTCGCGCGGGCGCAAGGTCTGGGAGCGCGCGCTGCACCTGGGCCCGGGGCCCTATGCGCTGGCGCCGCTGCCTCGCGCGGTGGTGGTGACGAGCGCGTCCGGGGCCGCCGCCCGCGTGTCGCTGTCCGGACAGGTGGACTGGCGCGTGGGGGCCGCGGGGGAGCCACTCATCGCGGCGCTGCCGGCGCGCACCGCCCGGGACGTGACGCTGGTGGCGGGCGAGGTGGTGCGCGCGGTGGATCCTCGCGGCGGACAGGTGCTCGCGGAGGTGCGCGCGGGGGTGGGGCTGGTCGCGCTCCAGGCCGACGTGCGCCTCAACCTGTACTTCCTGGACGACGCCGGCACGCTGTCCGCGTACCGGCTGGGGTCCCACTTCGCCGTCGTCGAGTAACGACGGCGAAGGGCTCACGACTCCGGAGCCGAAGGGCTACCCGCCCGACTCCGGAACCGAAGGGCTACCCGCCCGACTCCGGAACCGAAGGGCTACCCGCCCTTCTTGGCGGAGGCCTTGGCCGGGTCGATCTCCTCCTCCGGCCGCTCCTCCTGCGTGGCGCCTTCCCACGTCTCGTTGGCGCCCAGCTTCCACTCCGACGGCACGTCCATCTTCCACAGGTAGGTGGAGTTGGCCTGACCACCGGACGCCGCGTGCGAGCCGACGTTGATGGTCATCTCCAGCTTCGACACGTCCGAGGGCAGCAGGTCCAGGTCGTAGTGGCCCAGCACCATCTGCGGGGGGAACTCGGCGATGAGGCGCTCGGGGTAGTCGATCTTCATCGACGGATCCGCGCCGCGCATCTCGCCCAGCAGCTTGCCCTTCGCGTCGGTGAGCTTCCACATCGTGTCGAACGAGGCGCTGGTGACCATCTTCTTCACCTTGCCCTCGTCCTTCTCCACGCGCTGCGCGCCCCAGAGCGCCAGTTGCAGGCGGATCTGCGGCTTGCCCATCACCATCACGACGTCGGAGCTGATGATGTCCAGGCGCATGCCCTTGTCGCTCGCGGTCCACACCGGGCGGTATTTGCCCTCGCGCAGGCTGTCGAACTGCTTGCGCGCGTACTCGTAGAACGCCTTGCGGTCCCCCGCGCGAGCGTCCTTCTTCTCGCCGGCGGACGACTCCCGCTTCTCCAGTTCCTGGAGGTAGTTGTCGAACTTCGTGTTGCCCTCGAAGCGCGTCAGGTGCGCGTCGATGTCCTCGAAGTACGTCTTGAAGAAGGGCTTGAGCTCATCCCGGTAGGAGGCCTCGTCGGGGTTGGTGCGCATCCAGCCCACGCGCTCCAGATAGACGGACTGGATCCGGCGGAAGTCGGCATCCCGCTCCGCCTCCTTCGTCCGTGCGGCGGAAGTGCGGTAGCTCGTCACCGCGGCGACAATCACCAAGGCGATGAGAACAATGAATCCGAAGTAGCGCTTCACGCGTCAGGCTCCTGTGCGTTCGGGCAGGCAATGATATGAGCCTGCATCATCGTGCTCCACGCCGGGGGAATCCAATCGTTCACCGTTCCCCTTCCACTCGAGGAAGGGGAGCTGCTGGGGAACCCCCAGATTGCCTGGCAGGCCTACGGAAAACCGTCGGATGGCAAAGCGGTGGTGGTGCTGCACGACCTGTCTCATTCTCATCAAGCGCTGGGCACCGGTCCGGACGCTCCGTATCAGCCCTTCGGCTGGGGCCATGAGCTGATCGGTCCCGGCAAGGCGTTGGATCCGGAGGTGACGCCAGTGCTGGTGCCCAACCTGCTGGGCAGCCCGTTCGGATCCACGTCGCCCATCACCGTGGAACCGAACTCCGGCGCGCTCTGGGGCAAGGCGCTGCCGCCGCTCACCGTGCTGGACATGGCGCGGGGCGTGTCCGCGTTCCTGCGCGCCCAGGAGCTGACGCACGTGCGGGCCCTGGTGGGCGTGGGCCTGGGCGGAGTCGTCGCGCTGCGGCTGGCGGCGCTGTTCCCGGATCTGGTGGACAGCGTGGTGGTGCTGGGCGCGGCGCGAGCCCTGCCAGAGGGGCTGCGCGAGAAGATGGGCCTCACGTCACAGGTGCTGCGCATGGCGCCCGACACCGAGGACACCCCTCCGCTTCGCGAGCGCGTTCCCAACAAGACGCTGTCTCGGCTGCGGATGGACTACCTGCGGCTGCTGTACGGACGCGACCACCTGGGCTCCGCGTATCCGGACAGCGCCACGGCGCAGGCGGCCCTGGAGGCGGAGGCCGCGTCGTTCGCGGAGACGTTTGATCCGACAGCGTGGTCGCTGCTGTGCTCGGCTTACGCGGGCTGCGACCTGACGGACACGTTCGCGCAGATCCGCGCGCGGGTGCTGCTGCTCACCGGCTCCACGGACGCGCTGGCGCCGGCGGGCCGCGTGCGCGACACGTACCACCAGTTGACGGCGGCGGGCGTGCAGGCGCGCTTCGTGGAGCTGCAGGGGCCGGGCGATCACGGCACCCTGCTGTCGGACGCGCACCGGCTGCGAGGGCCGGTGCAGGACTTCCTTCGCTGGCGCTGAGGGCCTAGCGCGCCAGGTGCTGCGGGGCGACGAGCCGGGCCCGGAGCGCGCCCACGAGCATCCCGATGGCGATGTCGTTGTTGCCGCCGTGCGGGATGATGATGTCCGCGTGGTGCTTGGACGGCTCCACGAAGCCCATGTGCATGGGGCGCACGTGGCGCAGGTACTGGCCCACCACGTGGTCGAAGTCGCGGCCGCGGTCCTTGATGTCGCGCGTGAGGCGACGAAGGATGCGCAGGTCGTCGTCCGCGTCGACGTAGATCTTCACGTCCATCTCGTCGCGGACCTCCTTCATGTGCAGCACGAGAATGCCCTCGATGAGGATGATGTCCCCGGGGTCCACGCGGTGCGTGTGCGGCTGGCGGCCGGACGTGACGAAGTCGTAGACGGGCTTCTGGATGGCCTGCCCCGCCTTCAGGGCACGCAGGTGGCTGACCAGCAGCTCGATGTCGAACGCGTCGGGGTGGTCGAAGTTCACCTCCCGCCGGTCCGCCAGGGACATGTCCTTCAGGTCCCGGTAGTACGAGTCCTGATCAATGAAGGCGACCCGGCAGTCGGCGAGGGCCTCACGCACCTTGCGAGCCACCGTTGTCTTACCGGATGCGGTGCCGCCCGCGATGCCAACGACGAGGGGTGACGACATGCGGCGGGCAGTACCCCACCAGACAGGTGGGCGCAAGGATCCGTTGACCCTCCGACATCCCGCCCGCCTTATGCCCGCCTCAAGAGCCCGCGCGCCTGCCCTTCCGCGAACGCCCCCGGAGGCACGTCCCCCACCGGAAGCGGGCCGTCTCCCAGCGCCCACAGCCCCTCCGCCACCCCTGGCGGCAGCGTCACGACCTCGAAGCCCTGCGCCCTGCGGCGGATGGCGAAGCGCCACGGCCCCGGGCCTGGTCGGGCTGCCACCTGCGCCAGGGCTTCCAGGCCGGACAGCTCCATCGCGCCACACGCCCACGCACGGCCGGTGAGGTGCCGCCGTAATGCGCGTGTGGCGAACACCAACTCCGTGAGGTCCGCCGGGAAGGAGCCCAGGCGGACGTCCTCGGCCAGGGCCACCTGCCCGGGCGCCGGGGCTGGCGGCGTCTGGAGGAAGGCGTGCGGCAGCATCATCTCCAGCGACAGCGCTGCGGCGAATCCGTCCGACTGGGAGGCCATCGCGCGCTTGCGGGCCCAGGACGCGAACGCGTGCGACAACGACTTGCCCAGCCCGTCGAAGAGCGCCCGGTACTCGCGTGAGCGGGTGAAGGACTCCAGCCCCTCCGGCGTGGCCGCGAGCAGCAGGCGCGTCAGGGGCCAGTCCTTGTCCAGTTGCTCCGCCACCACCGCGAGCCGGAAGTCCCGGTCCGCGCGCGTGCCCTCCGGATCCTCATCCTCCGTGGCGGGCGTGACGCCGTGGCCCGCGTCGAACAGCGCCCACGGCCGGCTCTCCCCAGTGAGCGCGGGCACGGGCTCGCGCGACGCGGGGATTTCGAGCGGCGGTCGGGCTTCCTTCGGAACCAGGGCGCGCAGACGGCGCAGCGAGGCGAGCGCCACCTCCGGCGGGTGACCGTCACCCTCGAAGGTGACGGCGCGCAGGCGCTTGCAGCGGGGAAGCACCTCGGCAAGGAGTTCGAACAGCTCCTCGCGCACGGGCTGCGTGTGGTCATCCACGTAGAAGGACCGGGGCCCCCGACGCGTCACCACCCCGCCCGCCAGGTGGATCTCCACGACCTGATCCAACGGGAAGCCGTCCAACCCCGTGCGCAACGGCAGGCCCGCGGAGAGCTGGTGGCTGAAGAGGTGGCCCAGGTCCAGCAGCAGCGGCAGGCCCGTGCGCGCGTGCAGCTTCGCCATGAAGTCCAGCGCGTGCATCCCGCCGCGCGTGGCGAGCACCGCGGGGTTCTCCACCACCAGCGGGACGCTCAGACCCGCCTGGATGTGCAGCGCGTGCGCCGCGCAGTCCCGCAGGCCCGCTTCGCTGAACGGAGGCGTCACATAGAGATAGCCCGGGAAGGGCTGGCCGCCCGCGTGCCACCAGCCGACGTCGTTGCCCACCCACGGACTGCCCACGGCCTTCGCGTGCGCGTCCAACTGGGCGAGCGCGGACGCGGGCTCCAGCTCCGGCCCGTAGAGGTTCAGGTGCACCGGGTGGAAGAGCACCGGCACGTCCGCGCGCCGTCGCCACATCTCCGGGAAGAGCGTGGCCTGGGCCCTCGCCTCCTCCAACGCGATGGGCGCGCTGTACTCCACGAAGTCGAAGAGCCCGGGGGCAGTGTCGAGCAACCGGTACGGATGCGGCACGTCCGAAGCGCTCAGGTTGCTGCTCAGTCCCAGCCCCATCCAGGGCAGCGTCCACGATTCCGGTGCAGGGCGCGTCATGGGCACACCCTAACCAGCCCGGGCCCCACGTGGCGCTAGCGTTCTGGCGGGACCTGCTCCACCCGGGTGTCCTGGGGGGACAGCAGCCGCCCGTCCGCCGCACGCACCTCCAGCGGTTTCAACGGCAGGCCGTGCGCCTTGTCCCGCAGCTCCGTGCGCGCCTCGCCCTCCTGGAAGCAGTGCTCCCGGCCCCACTCGCCCAGGGCGACCAGGATGGGAAAGAGGCTGTGCCCCTTCGCCGTCAGCACGTACTCCTGCCAGGCGCTGCCATCCGACGCGGGCTGGACCTCCAGGATGCCGTGCGCCACCAGGTGGCGAAGGCGCTGCGACAGGATGTTCTTCGCCACGCCCAGGCTCTTCTGGAACTCGCCAAACCGGCGCAGCCCCAACTGCGCGTCACGAACAATCAGCATCGACCACCAGTCGCCGATGACGTCCAGCGACCGGGCCACCGGGCACGCCACCCCCTCCATGCTCGTCCGCTTCATCCTCGCCTCCTTCCGGCACCCGGCCGGGCCCCGTTCCCCAGAGGGGACGTGCTTCTGGTTGCATAACGAAACCACCGCGTTTAGTCATTCCTCGTTCGGTTTCATCATGAAACCAAATGAACCGGAGGCACTCGGATGAGGCTCAAGGGCAAGACGGCGCTGATCACGGGCGGCAACAGCGGCATCGGGCTGGCGACGGCGCGGCTGTTCGTGGCGGAGGGGGCTCGCGTCGCCATCACCGGGCGCAACCGGGAGACGCTGGACGCGGTGGCGAAGGAGCTGGGCGCGAACGTGCTGGCGGTCCAGGCGGACGCCACGGATCCGGCGGCGCTGGAGCGCGCAGTGGCGGCGACGGTGGAGCGCTTCGGAGGCCTGGACATCGTGTTCGCGAACGCGGGCATCGCGGGGATGACACCCGTGGGCAAGACGTCGCATGAGACCTTCGAGTCCATCCTCGGGACCAACGTCACGGGCGTCTTCTTCACGGTGCAAGCGGCGGCGCCGCACTTGAAGTCCGGCGCGTCCATCATCCTCACGAGCTCGGTGCATAGCGAGCTGGGGATGCCGGGGTACTCGGCGTACGCGGCGAGCAAGGGCGCGCTGAAGGCGATGGCGAGCGTGTGGGCGTCGGAGTTCGCACCCCTGGGCATCCGGGTCAACGTCGTGTCCCCCGGCGCGACGCGCACGCCCATCTGGGATGCGCAGGCGCCCAACCCGGAGGCGTACGCGCAGTTGGACAAGGCGCTCTCGTCCACCATTCCCCTGGGCCGCATGGGTGAGCCGGAGGAGATCGCCAGGACGGTGCTGTTCCTCGCCTCGGACGACGCATCGTACGTGCATGGGCAGGACATCTTCGTCGACGGTGGCATCAACGGCGCACCGGCGGGCCTGCCCATGCTTCGCGCCTCCAGGTAGGGCCGGGTCCCCGCGCCGCGCGGCTCTCGTCAGGCCCCGGACATCGAGGAGCAAGGCCGCTCTACTGCGTGGGGTTTCACGGCGCGGTCCCGGGCACGATGCCGGGGCCGCTTCACCCTCCACGAAGGAAAGCCCCTCATGACCTCCTCCCTCAAACCCACCGCGGTCGTCGTGGGCGTCGGCGCCGAACAGGGCCTGGGTGCCGCGCTCTGCCGGAAGTTCGCCTCTCAGGGACACCATGTCCTCGTCGCCGGACGCACGCAGGCGAAGCTGTCGCGGGTGGTGGACGCGCTCGTCGCCGCTGGCGGCAGCGGCGAGGCGGTCGTCACGGATGCGACGAAGGAAGCGGACGTCGTGCGGCTGCTCGACCGGGCCATGGCGCCGGGCAACGGCTTCGCGCCTGCGGACCTGGTCGTGTTCAACGCCGGCAACAACCGCCACATCCCCTTCCTGGATGTGGACGCCGCGCTGTTCGAGGAGTTCTGGCGGGTGGGCTGCTTCGGCGGGTTCCTCGTCGGACGCGAAGCGGCCCGGAGGTTGGTGCCGCTGGGTCGGGGCACGGTGCTCTTCACCGGAGCCTCCGCCAGCCTGCGCGGCAAGGCGGGCTTCGCGCAGTTCGCCGCCGCCAAGGCCGGCCTGCGGATGATCTCCCAGAGCATGGCGCGCGAGTTCGGCCCCCAGGGCCTGCACGTCGCCCATGTGCTCATCGACGGTGGCATCAATGGCGAACGGGTGCGCACGCTCGCGCCGGAGCGGGTGAAGGCACTGGGGGAGGATGGGATGCTCGACATCGACGCCATCGCGGAGACGTACTGGCAACTGCACCGTCAGCACCGCTCCGCGTGGACGCAGGAAGTGGACCTGCGCCCCTTCAAGGAGTCGTTCTAGCGCCGGGGGCCGGACAGCTCGCGCCCTGCCCCACCGGACTCAGGACTTCGACTGCCGTGCGGCCTCGCGCGCGGCTTCGAGCGTGTCATCCACCGCGGACTCCACCGCGTCGCTCACCAGCTCCGGCGCGGACCTGCGCCAGCGCTCGAGCGACGCTTCATGCATCGCCTCCGGATCCTGGAGCCGCGCGTCCGTCTCCGGCGCGACCTCCGCGATGCAGTCCGGGCACACGCCCTCCAGCGCCCGCGACCACACCTCCAGGTGCGTGGTGATGAGCACGCCCTCCATCGCCAGGGCCTCGCGCAGCCCGCGCTGGCCCGCGCCGCGCATCTGCGTGCCGTGCACCCGGTCCAACATCGTCCGCATCCACGAAGCCACCGCCTCGGGTCGGGGACACGTCTGCCTGCCACATACCCGGCACGTCGTCTGCCAGGGCTGGCCTTCCAATGGGTTCATCGCGTCACGCTCCTCGCTGCCCCGATCCTGTTCCGCTTTAGCAAGGCCCCTGCCCTCACGCACGTAGACGTGAGGCGCGGAGAATGCGGAGAATCCCTCCCCCCGTTCCCCTCCCGAGGTGGCCCTTGTCCCGAGCCGAGATCGACGAATCGCACGCGCAGTTCCGTGGAGCCTGGAGGCTGTTCGCGCTGGGCTTGCCCGGGGGCGAGGTGGTGGAGCGGGCGGACGTGTTCATCACCGCGGGACACGTGGCGTGGTCGCTGATGAACATGGCCTTCCTCCCGAAACCCGCGGAGACACAAGCCGACCTGGAGCGCGCCGTGGACTCGGCCGCGCGCTACTACGCGCAGGGGCCGCATGGCTGGGCCTTCACGCTGACGCCCGACTGGCTTTCGCCCGCGCTGCGCCCCCAGGCGGACGCGGTGCTCGCCTCGCGCGGACTCAAGCCCGGCATGTTCATGACAGGCATGGTGGCGGACCGTCTGCTCGCGCCGGTGCGACCGCCGCCGACGCTCGACCTGCGACCGGTGCGGGATGAATGGGGCCACAACGCGATGGCCGACGTGAATGCCGCCTGCTACGACATGCCGCAGGCGAGCGGACGGGAGGCCCTGGCGGCGCCGGGCATCTACGGACCGGAGTGCCGGGCCTTCGTCGGTTGCCACGACGGGGTCGCGGGAACCACCACCGCCGCGCTGCGCGTGGACGGAGTCATCTACATCGCGCTCGTGGCCACCCTGGCCCAGCACCGCCGCCAGGGCACCGCGGAAGCCGTGCTGCGCCATGCCCACACGGAGGCGAAGAAGGCGTGGGGCCTGGAGCGCACGGTGCTGCATGCCACCCCCGCTGGCGCCCCCATCTACCGGCGCATGGGCTACCGCGACGTGACGGGCTTCGTGTCCTACTTCGCCCCGCCGAAGGGCGCCTGAGCCCCCGGGTGGAAGTCGCCGTGGGACCGTGGGGCCGCCGAAGCAGCTCCCCCACCAGGGGAGCAGTGCGTGCCGGCCCCACAGCGGCGCCAGCCCAAGCGTCCTGAAGCGAACGGCGCGCCATCCCGAAGTCGGGGGCCGGGGGTTGGAAGCCGGAGGCGAGTGCCTAACCTGGAGCACCACCCCACCCCCACACCCTGGACCTCTTCCGTGGCGATCCCCACTCGCAACGACGTCCGCCCCCCTGTGTTCTCGCTCCGCGCGCTTCCCGCGCTCCTGGCAGCGGCCCTTCTCTTCTCCACGGCCTCCGCGCGCGCGCAGTCCGCGCCCACGCCCCTGGAGGACAACCGCACCATCACGCTGGGCTACATCGACATCGCGTATGAGCTGGGCGGCATCATCGATCCCACCCTGCAACCCGGTGGCACCAGCAACGCACGTCCGAACTGGTTCACCTTCGCGCCGCATGCCTCGCAGGCCGGTGGCAAGGGCATGTACAGCGCGGCGCTCGCGCGCAACTTCATCGCCGCGGCGCGGCTGCAGCCCTCGCTGTCACTCACGAACGCGTTGGACCGGCTGGGGCTGAGCGGCGTGCTGCGAGGCCAGCTCCAGGACCTGTCCCTCCAGCTCATCGCGCAGGGCCTCTCCACCGACGCGGCCGCCGCGCTGAGCGTGATGACGAGCGCGCTCAACGTCGGGGCGCTCGCGGATGTGCGCACCCTGCTCGCCACCGCGTCGCGCCTGGGCGCGCTGTACGCGAGCGCACCGGGCCTGTCTCCGCTCGACAAGACGGAGGTCATCGTCGTCACGCTGGAGCGCACGCTGCACGAGGGCAACCTCGCCATCTTCAACGACATCGGCGGTTCGGCGCGCCTCTACCTGGACTGGCGCGCCGCGGCCACGGGCCCCATCACCCCCGCGCGCGTGCTTGCTGAATTCACCCTCGTGGGCGCCTTCAACACGGAGGCGCAGACGGCGTACACCTACGCGCTCGCGCACGCGGAGGACAGCCCGCGCCCCAACCGCATGGACCTCATCTTCCCCGGCCTGCACTGGAAGAGCCTGCTGGTGGCCGCGTTCGCCGTCTACGAAGAGGCCCGGCTCGCGCCCACGCCCGCGCGGCGCGACGCGCTCATCGCCATGGGCACCAACTTCGTCGCGTGGCGCGAACAGCTCGACCAGGCCCAGCCCGTCTTCACGCCCGCGGGCTCCCCCACCGACGAGGTGTCCCGCGCGGGGGTGCTCCAGGCACTGACGCCGCTCTTGATGACGGACTTCGGCACGGTGCGCTGGAAGTACGCGGACTACGCCTATGCCCAGCCGGACCGCGACGGCAACCCGCTCACCTCCCCTCCTTCCGAGTACAGTTGGGCGGACTTCCTGGATCGCTGGAACGGCATCCTCTTCGCGTTCGACGCCTCCTATGCCCGGCCCTCGGAGTTGTGGGTCATGCCGGAACCCCTCACGGATCCGCTGGGCTGACAGACAGTCGCGCGACCTGCCCGGGCTTGCTTGACGGGCCCGGGGGGCGTGCGGGAGCGTGTGTTCCTGATGAGTCCCCTGCCCGGTGGTCCGTTTGAACCCGCCCGCCATGCCTCCGCGGACGACCCTTCTGCCTCGGGCACGGGCGCCTTGAAGGATCCCACGCAGCTTCCGCTTCCGGCCGACGAGGCCAGCATGTCCGCGCAGACCCGCTTGCAGGTCCTGCGGGAGATGATGGCCGAGGCGTTCCTGGCGCTCGACGCGCAGGGGAACATCCATGAGCTGAACCACCGCGCCGCGTCCCTGCTGGGCCTGCCGCATGGCCGCTGCGAGGGGCTGACGCCGTGGGCCGCGCAACCGGCGCTGGCCGGGACGCCCCTGCACGAGCGTCTGCTGGACGCGCTCACCACGCGCGAGCCGGCGCGGTTCCTGTCGGAATTGCCGTCCGGGGTCTGGCTGGAGGTGTCGGTGCGCCCCGTGGGGGGCGAGATGTGGGTGCTGGCCACGGACATCACCCGCCGGCAGCGCGCGGAGAACGACGCCGCGCGCACCGACGAGCGCTTCCGGCAGTTGGGCGAGCGCTTCCAGGTGGCCCTGGAATCCGCGCAGATGGCCGTCTGGGAGACGAACCTCGTCACCGGGCAGGTGTTCCGCTCGGAGGGCCACGACCGCCTGTACGGGTATCCGCAGCCCCTGGCCGAGTGGACGCACGAGCAGTTCCTCGCGTCGCTGCACCCGGACGACCGGCCCGCGGTGGAAGCGCAGGTGTCGTCCATCTTCCACAACGACGTGCTGTCGTACTCCTCCACGTTCCGCACGCACTGGCCGGATGATTCGTGGCACTGGCTCAACAGCCGGGCGCGCGTCATCCGCGACGCGAACGGCCGCGTGATGGTGGTGCGCGGCGCCATCCTGGACATCACGGCGCTCAAGGAGACGGAGGAAGCGCTGCACGAAGCGGTGCGCACGCGCGATGACTTCCTGTCGCTGGCGAGCCACGAATTGCGCACGCCGCTCACGTCGCTGCGCCTCCAGATGGATCTGGTGCGCCGACTGGCGCAGGTGTCCCCCAACGAGCCCCTGGGGTCCGCGAAGGTGACGGCGCGGCTGGAGTCGTCGGACCGGCAGTTGAAGCGGCTGGGCGCGCTGCTGGACAACCTGCTGGACGTCAGCCGGATCCGCACCGGCAAGCTGGACTTCGAGCTGACCCACGGAGACCTGGCGACGGTGGTGGAGGACCTGGCCGCGCGCTTCGCGGACGAGGCGAAGCAGGCCGGCGTCGAACTGGAAGCCCGCGTGGACGGGCCGGCCCCGTGCCGGTTCGACCGCCTGCGCATGGAGCAGGTGGTGAGCAACCTCATCGCCAATGCCCTGCGCTACGGCCGGGGCACGCCGGTGCACGTGTGGCTGCGCCAGCAGGGCGGCGAGCTGCGGCTGACGGTGCGGGACCACGGCCCGGGAGTTCCCCTTGCCGAGCGCGAGCGCATCTTCCAGCGCTTCGCCCAGGCCCAGGGCTCCGCGCGCACGGGCGGGCTGGGGC
>NZ_RAVZ01000293.1 GCF_003611635.1 Corallococcus terminator
GCCCGGGGAGGCGGGCGTCGGGCGATCGGCGGATGGTAAGCGATTCGCGCACCCGGGACGGGTGAGATACGGTCCCGGGTGCTTCTCCTCGGAACCACGGAAAAGCCCCACCCGGAGCCCACACGCGATGCACAAGGAGCCCATCATCGGCATCGACCTCGGCACGACGAACTCGTGCGCGGCGATCGTCGAGGACAGCGGGAACGTCAAGCTCATCCCCTACAAGGGCGGCGAGTACACCATCCCGTCCATCTTCGCCATCGACGACAAGGGCAACGAGCTCATCGGTTTCGAGGCGAAGCGCCAGTGGCAGCTCAACCCGCGCAACACCGTCTACGGTGCCAAGCGCCTGGTAGGCCGCGCCTACGGCAGTGATGTCGTCGACACGATGAAGAAGGTCGTGGCGTACAACATGCGCCCCGGCTTGAAGAACGAAGTCACCCTGGACGTGGGCAAGCGGGAGTTCACCCTCCAGGAGATCAGCGCCAAAATCCTGGGGAAGATCCGCGAGGTCGCCTCCAACTACCTGAAGATGCCGATCAAGCGGGCGGTGGTGACGGTGCCCGCCTACTTCAACGACCGGCAGCGCCAGTCGGTGAAGGACGCCGGCAAGCTCATCGACCTGGAGGTGGTGCGCATCATCAACGAGCCCACCGCGGCGGCGCTCGCCTACGGCGTGGGCAAGGGGCTGGCGGAGAAGGTCGTCATCTACGACCTGGGCGGCGGCACCTTCGACGTCTCCATCATTGAAATCCGCGACCGCGTCTTCGAGGTGAAGTCCACCGGCGGCGACGTGTTCCTGGGCGGCATCGACTTCGACAACGCCATCATCCACCACGTCCTCAAGGACTTCGCGGCCAAGACGGGCATCGACCTGGCCACGGATCCGGTGGCCATGCAGCGCATCAAGGACCTGGCCGAGCGCACCAAGATTGATTTGTCCGCGCGCGAGGAAGTGCCCTTCAACATCCCCTTCATCACGATGACGGCGCAGGGCCAGCCCCTGAACATCGAGATGAAGTTCACGCGCAAGATGCTGGAGCAACTGACAAACCAGCTCGTGGACCGCAGCCTCCAGATGGTCGCGCGCGTGCTGGTGGACTCCGGCCTGTCCACGAAGGACATCGACGAAGTGATGCTCGTGGGCGGCCAGACGCGCATGCCCATCGTGCAGGACCGGCTCACCAAGTTCTTCGGCAAGCCGCCCAGCAAGGGCGTCCACCCGGACGAGGCCGTCGCCATTGGCGCCGCGCTCTATGCGCACTCGCTCCAGGACGACACCAACCTGCGCATCCAGTTGTTGGACGTGATTCCCATGGCCATTGGCCTGGAGCGCGGCGACGGCGGCTTCCACGTCGTGTTCCCGCGCAACGCGTCCATCCCCAACGCCAAGCAGCTCCTGGCCACCACCAGCGTGGACAACCAGACGGAGCTCGCCATGCGCATCTACCAGGGTGACCACGACGTGGTGGCGCGCAACGACATGCTGGGCGAGTTCACCTTCTCCGGCATCCCGCCGTCCAAGGCCGGCACGGTGAACGTGGAGATCATCTTCGACGTGAACGTGGAGGGCATCCTCACCATGAAGGCGAAGGACCCCGTCTCCGGCCGCGAGATGAAGACCACCGTGCGCGTCACCCAGAGCTGACACGGAAGGGCCCGTGCCCGGAGCGCTGTCCCGGGCACCAGAAACACCACGGCGCCCCTGCCAATGAAGGCGAGGGGCGCCGGGTGGGAAACACCGACCGCTTGGGGGAAACCTCAGGCGGTCTTCTTTTCCTTCTCCATGACGATCTGCGGAGGCTCGTGCTTGGTGATCACCTGTTCGGTGATCTTGCACTCCTTGACGCCCTCGCGGAACGGCACGTCGTACATGATCTCCAGCATCGCGTCCTCCATGATGGCGCGCAGGCCGCGCGCTCCGGAGTGACGGCGCATCGCCTCGCGGGCGATGGCGCGCAGCGCTTCCTTGGTGAAGGAGAGCTTCACCTTCTCGATCTCGAACATCTTCTGGTACTGCTTCACCAGGGCGTTCTTCGGGATCGTGAGGATGGTGACGAGGTCATCCTCCTTCAGGTCGTTGAGCGTCGCGATCATCGGCAGACGGCCGATGAACTCCGGGATCATCCCGAACTTCATCAGGTCTTCCGGCTCCGTCATCGCCAGGAGCTCACCCACGCTGCGCTCTTCCTTGTGGGTGATCTTCGCGCCGAAGCCCAGGCCCTTCTCACCCACGCGGCGCTTGATGACGCCGTCGATGCCGTGGAAGGCACCGCCGCAGATGAAGAGGATGTTGGTCGTGTCGACCTGGACATACTCCTGCTGGTTGTACTTCTTGCCGCCGCGCGGGGTGACGTTGGCGCGGGTGCCTTCGATGATCTTCAGCAGCGCCTGCTGCACGCCTTCGCCGCCCACGTCGCGGGTGGCGCTGGGCATGTCACCCTTGCGCGCGATCTTGTCGATCTCGTCGATGTAGACGATGCCGCGCGCCGCCTTCTCCACGTCGTAGTCGGCGTTGTGGAGCAGGTTCTGGATGATGTTCTCCACGTCCTCGCCCACGTAGCCGGCCTCGGTGAGGCTGGTGGCATCCGCGATGGTGAACGGAACGTTGAGGAAGCGCGCCAGGGACTGCGCGAGCAGCGTCTTGCCGGAACCCGTGGGGCCGATGAGCAGGATGTTGCTCTTCTGCAGCTCCACGTCCTCGCCGGTGGGGCTCTTCACGCCAGGGCGTGGCCGGGCGGCGGGCTTCTTCTGGTAGATGCGCTTGTAGTGGTTGTAGACCGCGACCGAGAGGACCTTCTTCGCCTGGTCCTGACCGATGACGTAGTCGTCGAGGAACGCCTTGATCTCCAAGGGCGTGGGCAGGCTGACCTGGGGCTTGCCCTCCTCGCGTTCGTTCTCGTCCGCGATGATGTCGTTACACAGCTTGATGCACTCGTCGCAAATGTAGACCGTGGGTCCGGCGATGAGCTTCCGGACCTCGCGCTGCGACTTGCCGCAGAACGAGCAGGACAGGTTGACGTGGTGCTCCTTCTTCACTGCCGCCTCCGAGTTCGCCAGGCCCCGGTGTACCCGGAGCCTTCTCCGCCGACCACCGCACTCCGCCACCCTCGAAACCGCCCACGTCTCAGACGGCTCCAGGCCCACCTGCTACAGGCCCTTGACCCACTATAGGGCCCTCCTCCCCAGGCAGGAAGCCCGGTGGAGGTGGCCCCTTCGCGGAGCGTTCAGCCCCGGTCAGGTCGGTGTTGGATAACAGCGACTCAGGCGTCCGTCACGCTCGACGCGAGCTCTTCGACATCGTCCGCCAGGGCGGCCGCCCGCTCGGCGACAGCGTTCGGCACCCGACGGCTTCCCGCGAGCTCGGAGGCGAGCTTTCGCGCAAGCTGCGCCAGTTTCCGCACCTGGAGGCTCTCCGGGGGCGGTTCGGGCGGCGGACGGGGGAAGCGCTCGGTGAACTCCTTCTTGAGTTCCGTGGGCGACTTCTCCGGGCTCCAGATGCTGTCGCGCAGCGACTTGTACTCGGTGGGCGACAGTTGCCCCCGCTCCTCGGCGTCCGCCAGGACTTCCACCACTTCGAAGGCGGGCGCCTTCTCGGGGAATTCCTGTTGCTGGAGCTCTTCGGGGGCTTCGTGCTTGGCCAGGAAGCTGAACGAGCGCGTGAGCTTCAGCGCCGTCTGCTTCTTGATGTGCAGCTCCTTGAGGCAATAGGCCTCGAAGGTGGCGTGACCCCACTCCTCATACTTGGCCTCGTCCCGGACCTGGACGAGCAGCTTGCCCAGCTCCGCCCAGGTGGACTTGAACTTCTTGGCGGCCACGAGGACGGTGTGGCGGAACGTTCCCGGGGGAACGCTCAGGGCCTTCTTCGAGATCTCGACTTCGGCGACGGATGCGGCGGACATGCCCTTTCTATCGGGCACGTCCGGGGGGTGGGCAAGAAAGTCACCCTACCCGCGCTTGCCGATATTGAACGAAAGCCCCACGGTCGCGCGCTCGCCGTCGTAGGACTTGAAGGGCCACTTCTTCAGCTCCGTGAAGAGGCAGTCGTAGAGCGGGCCCTGCTTGAACTGGGGGTTGTCCACCCACAGCTTCGCGACGCGGCCGTCGTTGCCGATGACGAACTCCATCGGAATCTTCGCGGCCAGGCCCGGCGTGCGCTCGGCCTCTTCCTTGAAGCAGCGGAAGAGCGTGTTCCGGTTGCCGGACACGACGCGGTTGATGGCGCCCTGGTCGAACTGCTGGGCCATCTCCAGGCCGTCGGGATCCGTGGAGACACTGCCCGTGCGGGGCGGACGGCTGGTAGCGCTGGCCACGGCGGTGCCCGCAGGCTTCGCCGTCGTGCCGGTGCCGGTGCCCGTACCAGGAGCGCGGTCCGGACGGCGTGGGTCATTGGAGGGATAGGCGAACAGGTCCTCGTCCCCGGCGCGCGACTGGGCCAGCCGGATGGTGGGCGGGTCCATGGTGATGCCGTCGCCCTCCTCCTCCGCGCCGAACCAGCCGTACACGGCCGCGTTGCGCGCGATGTACCAGCCCGCGACGCCCAGGAGCAGCGCCACGCCGGCGGCGACCCCGCCCAGCACCTTCACGCGGCGTTGGTTCTTCGCCTGCTCCACGAGCATCGTCGCGGCGACGCGGCCCTGGGCCTCGTAGCGCGCGATGTGCACCTGGAAGGCGGCGGTGTCCCGCAGCGTGCGGAAGTCCCGCTCGCCCGCGGGCGCCACCGGGCTGTCCGGGGTCAATTCCCCCGTGTAGAGCTTTTCGACCACCTGGGACCCGGTGATGGGCCCCAGCACCAGGTCGCCCTGGCGGAAAAGCCACTGCGCATCACTGTCCACCGCGAGTTCTTGTTGTCCGGCCAGCATTCGCGCGGGAGTATCGTGTGTCTCCCCGCGCCATCGCAACGCCGTGGCAAAGACTCCTCCTCGACGAATTCCCGCCGTACTGTGGACTTGGTACCGCGGCGGAAACTTCCGCGGCTTCCAGCGCCAGGTAGAGGGTCCGACCGTCCAGGATGCCCTGGAGGACGCCCTTGCCCAGGCTGGATCGCCCGCGACGGTGATGCCGTCGGGCCGCACGGACCGGGGAGTCCACGCCCGGATGCAGGTCATCAGCCTGCGCCTGGATGAGGACGTGGCTCCGGCCGAACTGCCCCAGCGGCTGTCGCCGTTCCTCTCCCCGGACGTGGGCCTGTGCGTCGCGAAGCGGCCGCCGGGGTCCTTCCATGCGCAGTGGAGCGCGAGCGGGAAGGAGTACCGGTACCGGCTGACGTTGGGCGCGCCGCCGTCGGAGGCGTGGCGGCCGTATGCGCTGGACGTTCCAGCGGACGCGACACTCCAGGGCGGGCGCGCGGTGACGCCGGAGCGGCTGGAGGCCTTGCTCGCCCGCGCCGTGGGCACGCGGGACTTCACCGCGTTCCACGAGCGCTCGAGTCCCCAGAAGGCGCGCACGTTGGCCTCCGCCACCCTGCGCGAGCGGGGCGGTGGGCTGTACGAAGCATGCCTGGAGGGAGATGGCTTCGCGCGCTACCAGGTTCGGTACCTGGTGGGCAGCGCGCTGAAGGTGGCCGCGGGGCTCCTGTCCGAGGAGCAATGGCACGCGGCGTTGGATGCGGGCACGTCCCTGGCCGGCTTCAAGGCCCCGGCGCATGGGCTGGTGCTGTGGGAGGTCCGCTATCCTTCCGCGGTGGACCCTTTCGGGCCCGGCGAGCGCCTCCATCCGCCCGGTCTGCCCGACTCGCCCCCCTTCACTTGAAGGGGCGTCGGGATGAAGCGCGGCGCTCTTTTCAGTCCACGAAGCGCGCTTCGTACTTCGCCAGCAGGTCCGAAATGGCCTCCCGCAGGTATTCGCTCTGACGGATGCGCGTGGCGCGCGACAGCTCCTTCAGGGCATCGAGCTTCTCGCGGTTGAGACGAAACACGACCGAGGTGAGGCGGGGATTCATGTCCAAGTGCGCGACCTCCTACAGATGCGCACACCATCTCACAGAGTCGGACATCCGCAAGAATTTCTCACGATGCCGAGCCTACCGGGATGATCCACTGAAGCCCGGTGAAGACCTCGGTGTCCGCGCGCAGTCCGGAGCCGAACCCGAAGGTGAATCCGAGCCCGCCGTACAGCGCGAAATGATCCGAGAGGGTGTGTCTGGCGCCGAACCCTATGCGAGGCCCCAGCCACGGCCCAGAAATCGGACGCACGGAAGCGCCGAGATCAAAAAAGGTCTGCCAGGACTCGGATCCGAAGACGCTGCGGTAGCCGCCGATCAGCGCCAGTTCCTCGCCCGGGCCCCCGCCGCTGCTGCCCCGCACGAGGAGGAATACCTCGTCCTGGTCGTAGCCGACGGTGAGCCCCACACCCAGATCCAACTGCGCGGCGAAGCCGGACGCGGTGGCGCTGCCGCTGATCCGCTCCGTGTACGTGGCGCCGGGCCCCGCGAAGAGGATCAGCGAGCGGCGGTGCGCGTACGGGCCGTCGTCCACGTATTCGGCGGCGACGGCGGGCGCGGCCCCCAGGATCAGCAAGAGGCTGGGGGCGCGGATCAGGAAGGACGGACGGCGGAGGGCCTTCACCCCACCACCGGGAGCGGGAAGCCCTCGGTCTTCCCCTGCCCTGCCGGCTGGGGGGTGATGCCGGCGGCCTCGTTGAGCCGGCCGGAGCGGAAGGGCTCCAGATCCAACGCCACGAACTTGAAGCCCAGCGACTTGAAGGCTCCGTTGATCCGCTCGCGCACGGCGGCTTCGAAGAAGCGCGGGTACTCCACGCTGTCCAGTTCGATGCGCGCCACGTCCTGGTGGTAGCGCACGCGGAACTGCCGGAAGCCCAGGGTGCGCAGCTCCGACTCCGCGGCGGCGATCTGCAACAGCCGGTCGCGCGTCACCGACGTGCCGTAGGGGATGCGCGACGCCAGGCACGCCATCTGCGGCTTGTCCCAGGTGGGCAGCCCCAGCGCGCGGCTCCACGCGCGGATCTCATCCTTCGTGAGCCCGGCCTGTGCCAGGGGCGACACGACCTTGTGCTCCTTGGCGGCCTTGTGGCCGGGGCGGTGATCCTTGAAGTCGTCCGCGTTGAAGCCGTCCAGCACCACCGACAGGTCCAGCTCCGCGCGCTTCGCCTCGCAGAGGTCGTACAGCTCCGTCTTGCAGAAGTAGCAGCGGTTGGTGGGGTTGGCGGCGTAGTTGGGGTTCGCCAGCTCGTTGCTGGAGACGACGACGTGACGGGCCCCCAGACGTCCGGCCAGCTCGCGCGCCTCCTGCTCCTCTTCCGGGGCGACGGAGGCGGACAGCGCGGTGAGGGCCAGGGCGCGCTCGCCCAGCACCTCCACCGCGACCTTGAGGACGAAGGTGGAGTCCACGCCGCCGGAGAACGCCACCAGGGCGCTGCCATGCGCGCGCAGGGATTCACGCATCGCCTCCAGCTTGGGGCGGGACGCGTCACACAGGGCCTGGATCTGCTCGGGGCTCAGCATGGGGGAACTCCTAAAACGGAAGGGCCCCGGATTGCACGCGCATCGCGCACGCAACCAGGAGCCCTTCGCGAAAGAACGACGGATTCAACGACTACTTGGCCTTGCGCTTGACGGCCTTCTTCGCGGCCGGAGCCGGCTTGCCCACGCGGGCGGCGCGGGTGGCCGGACGCGCCTTGGCGCCCTTGGAACCCTTGTCCGCCTTGGGGGCCGCCACCTTCGCCGTCTTGGCGCCCTTGGCACCCACCATGCGAACCGGAGGATCCTCTTCATCCTCGTCGCGGCGGGCCTTCTTGGGCAGCGGGTTGGCCTTCATCTTCTTGCCGGTGATCGTCTTGAGCTCGTCCGTGGACATCAGGCCGAGGTCCAGGAGCGCCTGGAAGATCTTCGCCGCGCCGTCCTCCACCGACTCCGTGTCGGAGTAGATGGTGACTTCGGGCGAGTTGGGCGGCTCGTACGGCTCCGTGATGCCGATGAAGTTCGGAATCTCTCCGTTGAGCGCCTTCTTGTAGCGACCGGTGGTGTCGCGCTCGATGAGCTTCTCCGTGGGGCAGTCGACGTAGACCTCCACGTACTTGCCCACCGCGCGGCGCACCTCCTCGCGGCTCGCCTTGTAGGGACTCACGCAGGGAACCAGCGCCGCCACGCCATTGCGGCTCAGCAGGTTGGCCACGAAGCCCAGACGGCGGACCACCGTGTTGCGCTCATCCTTGGAATCGCCGATGCCAGCCCACAGGTCGTTCTGGAGATCGCCCTCGTCGAGGATCTCCACGTTGCGCCCGACCTGCCGGAGGCGGGCCGCGATGTAGGCAGCCGTGGTGCTCTTTCCGGTCCCGGACATGCCGGTCAGCCAGAGGGTAAAGCCAGTGTTGGGGGCCATAAGGGTTCAAACTCCCTGCGTCCGGAGCGCTTCTTGCACGCGGCATGGGACGCGGCAGATCCAATAGACCGCTGCTTTATAGACGAAAACCCACTGACTTGACAATTCGGACCCACCTTTCCGCAGGTGGGGGTTCCAAGCGATCAAGTGCCTGCCCTTACAAGGGTTTTTCAAACCTGAAATCCGGCAGTGGGATCGGAACTCCCTGAAAATCGCCATCCATCCACTGAGAGGATGAGGCAGAGGTCGCCCTTCCCCCGTGGATGGAGATCACCTCATACGACACACCCGGCAGAAGTAGGACACCTCCTGGAGCGGCCTGTCGGCGGTCCTCGGCGGAGAAGGTGGCGGCGGTGTCGATGTGGGAGTGGAAGACGCTGACCAGGGTCTCCCGCCGGATTTCCGCCTCCAGGCAGACCCGGAGCCACGCGTCCGGGGCGAAGGCGTAGGCGATGCGCGGGGTAGGAGAAACGTTGGGCAGCGGCACGACGCGCCAGGGGCCCTCCTCCCCTTCCCCATGCTCTCCTTGGAGGATCACGCCGCAGCCCTCGTGGGGCCATGCGGCCTCCAGGTGGTGGATCATCCGGGCGAGGACCTCCGGTGGGAAGGCGGCGCCACGCATGGTGGATCAGGGCTTCGCGGCCTTGCAGCGCGAGCACTGGCGCGGCTCCAGGGCCGCCACCGCGCCCGGGGCGCTCAACCACCGGCCGCCCAGCGACGGGCCCATGCCCAGCCGCAGCCGCTGGAACACCAGCGCGCCCAGTGCCCCCAGGGCCACGCCCAGGGCTCCGTCCGGCGGCGTCCCCAGGTGGCGCACCGTTTCACCGAAGCACCAGACGCACCCGTCGGCGCCCCGGAACACCACCGCGCCGCGCGCGCCATCACCGCCCAGCGCGACCCAGGGCGCCTCGCCGCTCCACGCCGCGGGCAGCTCCGCGAGCAGGCCGCCCCCGGGTGTGCCCGCCGCGTCCGGATTCACCTCCGGCACCACCTGCGCCAGCATTGCGTCCACCGGCCGGCCCACGTCGTGCGCCGAGGCGAGAAACCCCGGCGACCAGGGCCCCATCGTCAGCCCGCCCACACCCGTCACCGGCGTGCCTCCTCCGGCCAGGTACGCCGTCGCGGTGAGGCCGGACGCGCCCAGGCCGTCCACCCGCGCGCCGCCCGACAGCAGGGCCTCCTGCCCGCGCCCGCCCACCTCCCTCAGGAGGATCTGCCGGGAGTAGCGCAGGATCTGATCCTCGCTCAGTGCCATGCGGCCTTCAGCCTCCCGCCATGGCGGGGATGAGGGTGAGCCGGTCCGCGTCCTTCACCGGGGTGTCCAGCGACTGGAGGGCGCGCACGTCCTCGTCGTTGAGGAAGATGTTCACGTACCGGCGCACCGCCCCGCGCTCATCCAGGAGCCGGGTGCCCATGCCGGGGTAGCGCGCGTCCAGGTCGCTCAGCACGTCGCGCACGGTGGCGCCCGTGGCCTGCACTTCGGATTGGTTGCGCGTCAGCGTGCGCATGGGGGTGGGAATTCGAACCGTGGCCATGATCACTTCCCCTGCTTTCGAACCAGCAACCGGTGGGTGCCGTCAGCGCGCGGCTCCAGCGACACCACCTCGTGGCCCTCGTCGCGCGCGCTGCGGGGCACGTTCTTCAGGGGCTCCTCGCCCTTGAGGAGCACCTCCAGCAGCGTGCCCGTGGGCAGCGACTCCAGCTTCAGCTTGGTGCGCACGTAGGTCATCGGACACACCTCACGGGTGATGTCCAACGTCGCCGTCATGTCGGGCATGCGGTGTCCTCCTGGGACGAAGGGAACGGGGGCAGCGACTGGATGCCACACCCCGGACAGTCCGGCGCGCGCGTCACCTTCACCGTGCGCCCCTCCAGCGTCGCGCCGTCGAGCACATGCAGCGTGGCCTCGCCGCGCGTCCGGCCCGCGGCGCCCGCCAATAGCTCCAGCGCGAGCAGCGCCTGCACCGCGCCGATGAGCCCCGCCATCGAGCCCAGCACGCCCGCCTGCGCGCACGTGGGCACCGCGTCCGCCGGGGGCGCGTCCTCATAGAGGCAGCGCAGGCACGGCCCACCCGGATCGACGCGCAGGGCCTGTCCCTGCATCCGCAGCACGCCGCCGTACACCAGGGGCACGCCGGTGAGCACCGCCACGTCCGACAGGAAGAACTTGGTGGCCACGCCGTCCGTGGCATCCACCACCAGGTCGTGCGCGCGGAAGAGGGCCTCCGCGTTGTTCGCGTCCAGCCGTTCGGGCAGGGCCTCCACGCTCAAGGTGGGGAAGGCCCGCAGCAGGCCGGCGGCGGCGGATTCGGCCTTGAAGCGGCCCACGTCCCCGGTGCGGTGCCAGAGCTGGCGGTGCAGGTTCGTCACGTCCACCCGGTCCGGATCCACCAGCGTCAAGTGGCCCACCCCACCCTGCGCGAGCGCCAACGACGCCGGACAGCCCAGGCCGCCCGCCCCCACCACCAGCACGCGGGAGCGCTCGATGCGGGTGGCGTGGGGAATGCGTGCGTGGTGGTCGGTATCAGGGTGGCCGTGCATGGGACTGGTGCTCCGCGAGGATCGAACGAATATGGTGCGGCGACTCCACGTCTGGACTCCAGGACGTTCCCGAAGCCTTCACACCGTTGTCGCCACCGCCGCCGTCACAAGCGGCCCTCACCAGCCAGGACATATGAAAAACCTGACCGGCGCGCTCGTGTTTTCCACCCTCCTGTCCCTGGCTGTCGGCTGCCACAAGAACACCGGCGAGAGCCCGGACGCCGCCACCCAGACGGGCACCGTCCGCGAGGAGCTCAAGTCGGGCACCTCCGACGGCACCCAGCCCACCGCCGAGGCCGGTACCCCGGACTCGGGGGGAACCACTGCCTCCAGCTTCGATTCGGGCGCCAGCGACCGGCTGGCCCTGGAGTCCTGCGTGGACGGCTGGCTCAAGTCCCACAAGCTGGACCGCTACGGCAGCAAGGAGGGCACCATGTACGCGGGCGGCACGCCCCTGTTCGACGAGCGCACCGGTGAGAGCCGCGACCGCCTGGAGTTCGTCTTCAAGCAGCAGCCGCAGGCGAAGGCGGCGTGCGTGGACGCGGGCGCCGGCAAGTAGCGCCCGCCCCCGCCCTCGCCCGGCAGGCAAGACGACGGATTGGCTCCGGGAATTCCGCTCCCTGGGGAACGTCCCGTAAGCTGCCGGGCGCATGGACAGCGAGCTGAGAGACGGCGAGCAGCACCCGGCCCACGACCTGCGGGCCCGCGTCCGCGCCGTCCTGGAGCGCCGCAACCTCACGGACAACGTGTCCGCGGAGCAGGCGGCCGCCTCCTGGGAGCAGGACCGCTTCGTCGCCCGGGCCCGCGCCCTGTTCTACGCGCGGATGATGTTCCTCACGTTGGGCCTGCTCATCCTCGCGGTGCCCGCGTGGAGCGGCTACTTCGGCTTCAGCGGCCCCATCTCCTTCGTGGGCTACTTCGCGATGCTGCTCTACAGCGTCGCGAACCTGCTCGTCATCGACCACCCGAAGGCGGGCCGGTGGGTGACGTACCTCACGCTCTGCTTCGACCTGCTCATCACCGTGGTGCTCATCGCCCGGCCCCAGGTGGGCGGCGGCCTCCAGAGCCCGCTGCTGGCGACGCAACTCCTGTTCACCACGCTCTTCGCCATCCTCTTCCCCAAGCCGCTGGCCATCCTCCCGCCGCTCCTGGCGCTGCCTGTCACCACGCGGCTGGATCTGCTGTTGGACCGGTCCGTGACGGCGGTGGAGCTGCTCACGCTGCTCTGGTACCTGGGCCTCAACTTCATCATCGTCTACGTGCTCGTGTACCTGAACGAGCGCGAGGCCACCGCGCACCGCGAGGTGGTCTCCCTGCAGGGTGACTTGAAGGAGCTGGCCGTGGTGGAGGAGCGCAACCGGCTGGCGCGGGAGATCCACGACGGGCTGGGCGCATCCCTGTCCTCCATGATCATCCAGGCCGAGTACATCCTGAACATGGCGATGGCGCGCGAGGACGACGGGCTGCGCTCCGAAATCCGCGAGATGAAGGCCACCGCGGAGGAGTCCATCGAGGAGCTGCGCCGCAACCTGCGGATGATGCGCGACGACTTCGAGCTGGCGCAGGGCCTGGAGGACTACGTCAAGACGTTCCGCGACCGCACCGGCCAGGAGATCCGCTTCGAGCGCACGGGCCTGACGCGCAAGCTGCCGCCGGACGCGCAACTGGCGCTGTTCCGCATCCTCCAGGAGTGCCTGTCCAACGCGGCGAAGCACGCCGAAGCGAAGGAGGTCCAGGTGCGCCTGGACTTCAGCGCCGAGGGCGTGCACCTGGTGGTGCGCGACAACGGCAAGGGCTTCGACCCGGGCCGCACGCCGCGCGGACACTACGGCCTGCTCAACATGCGTGAGCGGGCGATGAAGCTCGGTGGTTCCATCGTGGTGGACTCGGCGCCCGGCGCTGGCGCCCAGGTGGCCTTTTCCCTTCCCTGTCTTTCAGCCTGACGCACCCGGAGCCCCGCCCCGTGGACC
>NZ_RAVZ01000294.1 GCF_003611635.1 Corallococcus terminator
TCCCCGCACCGGGTCTTCGGCCGCCACCGCGCCTCAGGCCGAGCCGACTTCCGGGCGGTGACGGCGACGAGCGTCCTCTCGTCGGCTCGCCCTTCACTCTCCGGGGCGGGACGGACGGGCGTGGGCCTCCCGGGGCTCCAGGGCAGGTGGGGTGGCCTCCCGTGCCACCCCCACCCCAGCTTCCCGACACGCATTCGCCGGGAGAATCCACCATGGCCGAAGTACAGCCGCCGCCGTTCGTCACCGACATCCAGGAGATCCGCCGCCGCGCCCGTGAGCATCTGGAGGAAGGCGCCGTCACGGAGAACTACCAGGGCACCGTCGAGACGACGCTCAAGCTGCTCAACGACGCGCTCGCGACCGAGATTGTCTGTGTGCTGCGCTACACGAACCACTACATCTCCGCGGTGGGCATCCACAGCGAGGCGGTGAAGCAGGAGTTCGGCCAGCACGCGCGCGAGGAGCAGGACCATGCGCTCCGGCTCGCCGAACGCATCAACCAGTTGGGCGGCCGGCCGGACTTCAACCCTGAAGGGCTGCTGTCCCGCAGCGCCAGCCAGTACGTCGAGGGCCAGAACCTGGTGGACATGATCCGCGAGAACCTGGTGGCGGAGCGCATCGCCATCGAGACCTACCGCGACATGATCCGCTACTTCGCGGACCACGACCCCACCACCCGGCGGCTCCTGGAGGACATCCTCACCAAGGAAGAGGAGCACGCCAACGACATGCATGACCTGCTGGTGGCCCATCAGGGCAAGCCCATGCTGGAGAATTGAGCCGCCCCGGCCCGGTGGGTCTCTCGGGCGGGCCCTGAATGGACCCGCCGGGCCGCGGCTCAGCAGTCGCTACATGGAGGGCCGGCCCGTCACCCGCGCGCCGGATCCCATCCGTAGAAGCGCATGAGTTCTTCGTAGAGGTCCGGCGTCTGCTCTTTCATCTGACGCGGCTTCTCGAAGAAGGACTCGGTGGCCACGGCGAAGAACTCGGCCTCGTTGAGCCCGCCATAGTCGTCCAGCACCGCTCGCTCTGGACGACGGCCCTCGCGCAGCTTGAGGTAGTGCTCGCCCATCACCGAGGCCCAGGCCGCGTAGTGCGAGTAGCGGCGCAACTGGGGCGTACCGTCGAAGCTTCCGTCCTCCCGGTCCAGGACATGGGCGAACTCATGCGTGGCCGTGGAGTGGCCATCCTTCGGGTCGCGCAGTCCCGCCAGCACCGACTGCCACGACAGGATGACGCTGCCCCAGTTCTTCGCCTCGCCCAGCACCACGCCGGTGCGGTCCGGAAGCCGGAACGCGTCGGGGTAGACGATGATCTCCCTCAAGCGATCGTAATAGGAGAGGTCCAGGTGGAGCACCAGGCGCACGGCGGTGGCGGACACCACGACCCGGACCTCGTCGGTGATCGTGAAGCCCCCTGCCCCGATGAACTCCTTCTCCCAGATGAAGAGCTTGAGCAGATCCAGGAACCGCTGGCGCAGTTCGGGCGGCATTTCCTGGGCGAAGGGAACGTGGCGCTCCAGGGGGGCGGACCATTCGGGAGGAAAGGGCCGACGCAGCCATCGGCGTCGACGGAGGGTGCGGAAGAGGCCGGAACGGGGAAGCGCCATGAGAAGCGCGAGTCTACCCGCGCGGCATGCGGTGAGCACTGCCGCGCGACGAACGTGTGCGAGTCCGAAGCCTCGGCACCTACGGGCTTCTCGTGGATAACATGGGGCCCTTCCCAAGGAGTTCGCATTGGACGACCTTCAAGAGTTCGCGCGCCAGGTGTTCGCAGCCCAGCCGTTCAGCCAGTTTCTCGGTGCACAGCTCACGCAGGCGGGGCCCGGCACCGCGGAGATCCGGATTCCCATCACCGACCCCCTGAAGCAGCAGCACGGCTTCGTGCACGGGGGCGTGCTCAGCTACCTCGCGGACAATTCGATCACGTTCGCGGGAGGGCTGGCGCTGGGCGGCAATGCGCTCACGTCGGAGTACAAGATCAACTACCTGAAGCCGGCGGTCGGCTCGCTGCTCATCGCCCGGGCCCAGGCGAAAGGCGTCGGGAAGCGCCAGGCCATCTGCCAGTGCGAAATCTTCGCGGTCCAGGACGGCGAGGAGAAGCTCTGCGCGATCGCCCTGGGAACCGTGGTCACTGCGGCAGCGTGACTTTGTCAGACGCCGTTAGTCAATCCTCGCATTCGCCGCTTTTTCGAGCATCTCGACAGTCCAACGAGAGAAGGCGCTCCGTGCCGGAGCACCGCCAGTTCGAGGGCGGAAGGACCGTTCCGTCGTCCCAGGTGTTGTTGGACCAGAGACTCCCTGGCTCCGACGTGTCGAAGCTGGTGATGGCCCCATAATAGCCACAGCGTCCGCTCGCACCGCGGTGAGATGAGAGCCCATTGAAATGGAGCGATCGGGCCAGTGCGTTGTTCAACAGGCGCTCAGCGGAAACAAGAGCCTCCTTCAAAAGCTGCTGGCGGTGTCGATGCGGCCCGTCCGCAGAAGGCCGATGATGCGGATGCCGTCGGAGCCCGCGCCCGGGCAGTTCTGGGGATGGCTGAACATGAAGATGCTCGCGGCCCCCTCCCCCTCGGTATCGACATCCACGGACGAGTTCCCCGAGTACACCAGGAGGCCGCTGCCGTTGTATGCGCTCACGTACACGGGGTGCTGCGGGCCCACGGGGACATCGAGCATCGCCCCGTGAATGGAGTCTTTGTCCACGTCCAGCGGCACGGATTCGATAGGCACATCAAAAGACGCCATCGCCGTCGTAACGCCGCAGGGGTCCGTCTCCAACGGGATGTGCACCTGGATTGCGTAACGGGGCGGGTTTCCCGCGTCCTGGGCGCCTTCCTCCTCGCCACAGGCTCCGAGTAGCGCACAGCATCCCACCAACATCACTCTCTTCAGAACTCGCATCATCGGTCCTCCCAGGTCGTGCATCCGCTTCATGCTCCTTTGGACACCCGACCCTGGTGGGCTGGGACAGGGCCCTCCGCCCAGGATTATCTGGAGAGCGCCCACCGGCAGTTACGCCAGCAGCGACAACGGAAATCGGCTTCGATTTTGTCATCCGCTTCCGTGAGCGCATCCTCCGTCCTCGCCCTGCGAGCATCCGATTTAACTCGGCTTAATTCATCGGAGGGCGGCTGCCGCGTGACACTGGGTGAGCGTTTCATCCAAGAGACGAAGCCCAGAGGGGGAAGCCACATGAAGCTCCAGCGCAATCTCGTCACGCCGAAGGTCTCGCAGTTCCAACCGGCACAGCCGCAGCCACCGCCGGGCGCCCTGTCCCGGCCGTCAATTCCGCCGCCCGCGCCGTTCGCCCGTGACGCCTTCGAACCGCGGCCTTCCACGAACATCCTGAAGCCCCGCCTGGAGGGCGCCCCCCGTGGGAGTTCGACCGTCGTGTCCCGCTATGAGGGAACAGGGGCCACGTCGAACGCGGGCCGGATCCTCCGGAACACCCGACTCCAGACGTTCCTGGCGGAGCACCCCGGCATCAAGACCGCGCAGGACCTCATCGACTACAGCTCCGCCAAGGACCTGAAGTTCCATGAGCTGTGCGCGCAACTGGGGCTGAACGACGATGAACTGGCCGGGAGCCGGTCTGTCAACCTCAGCGAGTATGTGTATGCAGGCCCGCTGCTCGCGCCCAACCTGCCGAGCACGGTGAAGGCCGCGAATGATTTCTTCATCACGCAGTTCCAGACCGACGAGTTCAACCCTGAAGGGGGCACGTCGACCCGGAACTGCGGGCCCACCAGCCTGGCCATGGCGTTGCGCGCCCAGGGGAAGATGCCCGAGGACCTCTCACCCGAACAGCAGATCGACTACGCCCGGGGGTTGATGTACCCGAACGCCGAGGGCTCGATGGTGGAGGTGAACGGCCAGCAGTACCGGGTGCTCGACCAGGACGGGACGAACACGGACATCTCCGCCGTCACCAGTGCCGCGGAGAGCGTGGGCGCCGGAGGGTCCCAGGCGACGGGATGGGGCGCGCTCGATGACGCGCTGGCTTCAGGCAAGACGGTGGTGTGCCCGGGCAACGTGGGCTCCGCATGGAGCGAGAGCTTCCCCGACGAAGACGCCTACCACCTGGAGGGGGACGGGCATTTCATGGCGGTGCTCGGGCGCACGGCGGAAGGCAAGTACCTGGTCGCGGATCCGCTCTACCCGGACGGCGTCGTGGAGATGACGCGCGCCCAGTTGGAACCGTTCTTCCGCCTGAACACCAGCCACGAGCCGGTGTTCGCCGCCATCGGCTGAGCCGGGGGCTGTCGCGTTTTTGCAATCCCCCGCCCGGGGTCCTGGCATATCCGTCCGCCCAGCCAGCAACGGAGCCAGTCCCATGACGAAGCATGCAAGCGGCCCTTTCGACGTCAAGCTCACCCCCATGGCCCCGGAGGCAGGCGCTGTGGAGGCGGCCCCGGGCCGGATGAACCTGGACAAGCGCTACCACGGCGCGCTGGAGGCCACGAGCCAGGGACAGATGCTCGCGGTGCGCACGCCCGTGGAGGGCTCCGCGGGGTACGTGGCGATGGAGCGCGTCACCGGCACGCTGGAGGGCCGCGGCGGCACCTTCGCGCTCCAGCACTCCGGGACGATGACGCGTGGCGCGCCCCAGCTCGTCATCACGGTGGTGCCGGACTCCGGAACCGGCGAGCTCGTGGGGCTCGCCGGTTCGATGACCATCGACATCGCCGCGGGCGGGAAGCACTCCTACGACTTCCAGTACACACTGCCTCAGGGAGCGCGGTAGCAGCCACGGCTGCAGGCCAGATGTTTCACCGCTTGGGAATGACGAATCTGCGTCTGTACCCATCGGGTGTCAGGCCCGTGCGTGCCTTGAAGCGACGTCGGAAGGACGTGGCGTCCGCGTAGCCGACGGCCTGGGTGATGTCCTCGACGGTGCGGGGGGTGGTCTCCAGGAGGCGCTTGGCGGTCTCGATGCGCAGACGCTGGACGTAATCCAGGGGGGTGTCGCCCGTGGCCTTGCGGAAGCGTCGCAGCAGGGTGCGCTGGCCAAGGCTCGCGGCCCGGGCGGCGCCCTCCAGGGTCACCGGCCCCGAAAGGTGTGCCTCCAGCCAGTCCTGGGCGAGCAGCACCGCGGAGTCGCCATGCCCCCGGGGCGAGGTGTGCACCGCGAAGGGTGCCTGGAATCGACGGGCGGGCTCCACCAGGAGCATCCGGGCGCAGTGCATGGCCAGCTCCGATGAGGCATGTCGCGCAACCAGATGCAGGCAGAGGTCCAGGTACGCGGTGACGCCACCCGCGGTGAGCACATCGCCGTTGTCCACCACCAGCAGCTCCGACTTGAGCGTCACCCGTGGGTAGCGGGCCGCGAAGGAATGGGCGAGCCCCCAGTGCGTGGTGGCCTCCCGGCCATCCAGGAGCCCTGTCTCGGCCAGCAGCAGGACTCCAGCGCATACGGCGGCCAACCGCGCGCCCCGCGCATGCTGTTCCGCCAGCCAGGCCACGACGGCACGCTCGGCCACGATTGCTTCCAGGGGACCCACCATCGCCGGGACCAGGATCAGGTCGAAGCGGTCCGAGGGACCCGGCACGTGTCGCGCGGCCACTTCCACACCATGGAAGCTGCGGACCGGGCCGGGCCGGAGGGACACGACTTCCGCCGCGAAAGACTCCCCCAGCCCCTGTTCGCGACCCAGGATGTTCGCCATGGCGAAGACATCCAGGGGACCTGTCACGCTGGAGGCCACACAGCCCTCCAGGGCCAGCACCGCGATGCGGGTCGTGCGCTGCTCGGCGGACATGGTCGCTTGTCGTTTTTCGCCTGGAGATTGTCAATCCGGACACTCCCGCCGGGAGTCGGACCTGGATACACATCCGGTCATCGCCCCCCCCCAGGCGTAGAGGAGGACATCCGTGGAGAAGACCCTGGAGCACGCCGCGCTGCTGCTCATCGACATCCAGAATGACTATTTTCCGGGCGGCCGGTTCGAACTGGACCAGACCGAGGCTGCGGCCACCCGGGCCCGGGCGGTCCTGGACGCCTTCCGGGAGCGAGGACTGCCGGTCCTCCACATCCGCCATGAGTCGCTGGGGCCGAGCGCTACCTTCTTCCTGCCGGGAACGCCCGGCGCGGACCTCCATCCCCGGGTCGCGCCCCAGCCGGGAGAGCCGGTGGTGCTCAAGCACTTCCCCAACAGCTTCCGGGACACGGACCTCCAGACGCACCTGCGGGACCTGGGCGTGAAACAGTTGGTGGTCGTCGGCATGATGACCCTCATGTGCGTGGACGCCACGGTGCGCGCGGCCGCGGACCTGGGCTACGCGGTCACCGTCCTCTCCGACGCCTGCGCGGCCCGGAGCCTGGAGTTCCAAGGGCAGGTCGTGCCCGCGGCCCATGTCCATGCCGCGTTCCTGGCGGCCCTGGGCATGGGCTATGCGCAGGTGATGCCGACGGCCGACCTCCTGTCCCGGGTCAGCGGCCAATGACTCGCTGAACCGCGCTTCGGGTTCAATTCCCGCCAGGTGCTGGCTGCCGTGCTTCCGGACCGGCCTGCCTTGACCCACAGCGTCCTGCTTGATTGAAGGGACGTGCTCATGGGTCTCCGCGCCTGCATCGCACTCCTCCTCGCCCTCTCGGCCTGCGCTACGCCGGCACCGCTCCCGGGAGAGCGCATGGCCCGGAACACCAGGGTCGCAAACCTCCAACGAGCGGCGAAGCTTCCCTGGGGTGACGACGGCAGGTGCGTCGTGCAGGAGGCGTCCCAGCCCTGGTCCGTGGTGGTGGAGCGCTGCTTCGAGGCGCTCGACCCTGATCGGATCCAGTTTCACGATCCGACGGGACGGTGCACGGTCGCCTCCGCGGGCGCGGCGACACTGGGACTCGGAGCCTGCGTCCTGGTTGCCCCTGAGCTCGTCGTGGGAGCCGTGATCATCATTGGCGTAGTGGTGGTCGCCGTCGCCATCAAGGAAGAGCTGGACGCCCATGAACTACGACAGCTCTATCCCGAGGAAGCAGGCACCGCGCGAGGAACACAGGCGACACCCGTGGAGGCCGTGGCGAAACAGAAGCCCCGGATCGAGCCGGAACCCGCCGGGAAGGACTGGCAACCCCCATTGCCGCCCGGGCCCCTGGATCGGACGCGCCACGCCAGATGCGAGCCCATCCCAGTGCCCCACCGGGGTGGAGACGATGCGCACAACGCGTGCGCCGACAGGTTTCCGCCCAATCGGTATCCCAAGATGGACGTGCTCGTGGACGGCCTGCGCTTCGATGCGCTGCAAGTGGGCGTGCGTGTCCTGTGGGAGATCAAAACCGATCAATTCGACACGTACAGTGATTTTCTCCAGCGTCAGGTGGTCAAGGATCAAGCAGTCAAGATGCGGGAGGAACGAGGCATCGCGGCGGCCTGTGGATATGGCTTCGTCGTCGGCGTGAGCACCCAAGCGCACAAAGAAGCGTTGGAAGCAGAAGAGCGCACCCTCGATATCGTGGTCACGGGGTGCGAACGATGACGACTCGAAAAAGACTTGGCATCATCGTCTACGCACCCGCGCTCGTGGGCAACGACGGTCGC
The DNA here is from genome assembly GCF_003611635.1 of Corallococcus terminator. Taxonomy (GTDB): domain Bacteria; phylum Myxococcota; class Myxococcia; order Myxococcales; family Myxococcaceae; genus Corallococcus; species Corallococcus terminator. The sequence goes on from NZ_RAVZ01000294.1 coordinate 7,535, forward strand.
TCGCTCGCGGTCGTCCATGGGATGGAGCGGGCGCTCCCCGGCTTGCGTCTGGAATGGAAGGTCTCCGAAGACGGACAGCTCATTGCATTGCCTCAGCGCGACGCGTGGCTTGAAGAAGAGACGAAGGAAGGGGGGTTCCAGCTCGTGTGCAACGGAGACGAGGGTTACCCCGTGACGGTTTATGGATTGCAAACGCCCGGCAGCCAGGCTCCGGGCGGGCAACCGTTGCTGGATGTCCACGCAAAGCTGCCGCTGGACGAAGCCATGAGCGCAGCGGCGCCGGGCCTGCTTGAGAGCGTGGCGGAGGGCGCACTCGCGCTGTGGGGACATGCGACGCCGTCCAAAGCGGCGGTGGAGATCTCACGGCAGACAATCGATCCGGTGCACAAGCCAGGAGTTCCGCCCCGGGGGCTCCCAGCGCTCAGATTCCCAGAGAAGCTCCGCTCGCCCGCGCTTCCGCATTGCCTCGGGTGGCTGAACTACTGGTCCGCCGCGTCCGCGCAAGCCATCGGGTTTCCGGATCCCGCCCGAGACGCCGACCTGCTTTCACGTTCGCGCCGGACCGCGACGGGCGGGTGGATTGTGCAACTCACGGATGCGCCGCTCGATCTGGACGACCCCGCCCACCTGGACACGCTCCTGCGAGCCTACGAGCGCTTCCCGGAGATTGGCGGACGCTCATGACCTCCCCAAACAAGCCCCCTGCCCCACCCTCCACCTGGACCCGGGCGATTCTGGCCAAGCAACTCCAGACACTGGGACTTGAACCCGGCGACGCGGTGCTGGCCCATGCCGCCTTGCGCTCGGTCGGGCCGATCCTGGGTGGCCCCGACACGCTGATCGCCGCCATCGGTGATGTGCTGGGGCCCGAGGGCACCCTGCTGGGCTACTGCGATTGGCAGCTTCCGGACGAGGTCCGCGATGCTCCGAAACTGCGCGACCAGATTCCCCCCTTTGATCCGCTCCGCTCCCGTTCAACCCGCGACAACGGCGCCTTCCCAGAGCTGCTTCGCACCACGCCCGGCGCCAGACGCAGCGGAAATCCCGGCGCCTCCTGCGCTGCCTTGGGAGGCCGCGCGGAGTGGTTCACCTCCGACCATGCGCTCGACTACGGCTATGGGCCCCAGTCCCCTTTCGGCAAACTGGTCGCCGCGGGGGGCAAGACCCTGATGCTCGGTGCGCCGCTCGACACCATGACGCTGCTCCACCATGCGGAGCACCTCGCCGACATCCCCCACAAGCGCGTCCTCCGCTACGAGGCGCCGCTGCTCATCGATGGACGGACCGTCTGGCGCGAGTTCGAGGAGTTCGACACCAGCGACCCGGTGGTGGAGGGACTCGCGGACGACTTCTTCGCTGAAATCGTCGAAGCCTTCCTCGCCACCGGCCAGGGTCGCAGGGGTGTGATTGGCGATGCACCGTCGGTGCTGGTCGACGCCCGGCCCATGGTGGCCTTCGCCGTCCACTGGCTCGAAAGCCGTTTCGGGGTCACGCGTCAGTAGCTCGCGACCGCGTCGCTGTAGCGCACCATCCGCCGCCGCGCCGGGTCCCACAGATTCAATCGCAGGCAGCCGACGACGTCCTTCAGCGTGAGCGCGGTGACGTGGGGCCCCTGCAACTCCGGCAGGGCCGCCATCGCCTCCGGCAGCCGGTAGAACGGGATGCGCGGATTGAGGTGGTGCACGTGGTGGTAGCCGATGTTGCCCGTGAACCAGGCCATCACCGGCCCGCAGCGCAGGTAGCTGCTCGCCTCCAGCGCCGCGTCCGCGTGCGTCCAGTCCGCGTCCGGCAGGATGGCCACATCATCGAAGTTGTGCTGCGCGTAGAACAGGTACGTGCCCAGCGCGTACGCCACGAACAGCGGGCCCACGAAGGCGCACAGGTACACCGCGAGGCCGAAGAAATGCCAGACGGCCACCGACAGCGCCACGTGCAGGCCGAACGCGAGCCCGGACGTCCAGTAGCGCTTCGGGTTCTTCACGAACGGCACCAGACACAGGCTGATGAGGAACGCGGTGACGTAGCCGAACAGCAACGTCACCGGGTGGCGCTCCACCACGTAGCCCAGGCGCTGCCAGCCCGTGGCCTTGCGCCACTGCTCCGTGGTCCACGTGACGAAGGTGCCGGCGGAGTCCGCCGCGATGCGCGCCGTGTTCGCGTGGTGGTGGTTGTGCGTGTCATTCCAGATGCGCGCGGGCGTGAGCGTGAGGATGCCCTGGACCTGGAAGAGCGCCTTCGCCCACTTCGCCTTCGGCAGGAGCGCGCCGTGCATGGCGTCGTGGAAGAGGATGAAGGCGCGGATGAGGACCAGCGCTTCAATGAAGCCTCCCACGATGCGCAGGGGCCACCAGGGCGCGGCCACCGCCAGCGCCACCGCGCCCGCCAGCGCCGCATAGGTGGACCCCAGGGCCCAACCCGAGCGCACGGCGTCCTGCGTAGCGAAGGCACGCGTGCGGGCAATGAGGTCCTTGCTCGAATGCGACGCGGTTCGTTCCATGGCGCGGAGACTCCGACGGTGACCGCCCGGCGAAACACCGGGGCGGATGACAGCCATCGTTGTCGCATCGCCATGTCATGGCAGGGTCAGCGGTCCGCACGGCGCTCGGGCGTGCCCACCGCGTCATCGATGACGCGGTGGGCCGCTGCCCGGTGGAACGGCTCGCGCGTCAGCGCTTCTTGCGCCACGCCTTGAGTTCCGCCTTCTTCTCCACGCCGACCTCGTCCAGGCGCTCCTGCCATTGCTTGCGGTACGGGCGCAGGGCTTCCGCCACCGTGCGGGCCACCACGAGGTTGCGGTACCACTTGGCGTCCGAGGGGACCAGGTGCCACGGCGCCTGCTCGGTGGACGTCCGGGCGAAGACCTCCTGATACGCGCTCGAGTAGTCGTCCCAGTGCTTGCGGTCCTCCCAGTCCCCCGCGCTGATCTTCCACGCCTTGCGCGGCTCCTGTTCGCGCGCGAGCAGGCGCTGCTCCTGCTCCTGCTGGCTGATGTGGAGGAAGAACTTGAGCACGATGGTGCCGTGCTCGATGAGCAGGGATTCGAAGTCGCGGATGTGCTGGTAGCGCAACTTCCACAGCGGCTTGGGGACCAGTGAGTTCACCCGCGCCACGAGCACGTCCTCGTAGTGGGAGCGGTTGAAGATGGAGAACTCGCCCTTGCGCGGGGCCTCGCGGTGGACGCGCCAGAGGAAGTCGTGCTCGCGCTCCTCGGTGCTGGGCACGCCGAAGGAGATGACGCTCACGCCGCGCGGATTGAGGCTGCCCACCACGTGCTTGATGGTGCCGTCCTTGCCGGCGGTGTCGCGCCCCTGGAGGACGATGAGCACGGAGTTCATCTTCGCGCCCCACAGAAGGTCCTGGAGGTCGAACAGCTCCTCGCCCAGCGCGCCGAACTCCGTCTTCGCCTCGTCCCTGTCCGCCTTCTTCGGCGGAGCCGCGGAGATGCGATCCAACTTCAGCTTCGCCGCCTGCTTGTCGTTGCGGATGGTGTTCATGGTCCCCTGCCCTCCCGGTGTGGGGCGATGCTGCCCGGGAGTCCGGAGAATTCACACCCTGGATCAAGGGGACCGTGGTCGATTCACCGGATTCGGACCCTTGGCGCCGCTTCCGTTCAGCGCTCGGACCCGCCAGGCGACGGCTGGGTCAGCGCCTGCTGCCGCAACGCGCCCAGCACTTCCAGGGTCGGAGCCACCTGGCGGACCTCGGACATCACCTGGCCCGCTGCCATCAGCGCCTCACCCGACAAGCGTTGGCCATACCCCTGTGCGACGTAGTCATCCCACTGAGCCCAGCGCGAGTAGAGCCGCATCGGCCAATCGATGAGGAGGACCTCCGCGAAATAGGGTTCGGCGTCGGGACTCGCCGGACCGCAGCGCAGGAGCCACGTGCGTCTTTCCGCGAGAAGGACGCCGTTGCTGCGATCGGGATCATCCCGCCGGCGGTCGAAGTACCCGCGAGAGAAGCGTTCCCGATGCGGCCAGCGCGCCAGACAGTCGAGATGGAGTAGGGCATCGCAGTAGGGATGGAGTTCATCCCCCTTGGGGAAGGCCATCCCCGAGGTCCCGATGTACGGGAGCGACAAGTCGCCACTTCCGCAGATGCGGCATCGTGTGATGCCCTTGATGATGATCGCCATGAAGGGAAATCCTACCAGCGGGCTGGTTGGGGCCCAGCATGCCCGCCCAACGCCCCCATCGCTCAGGGCAGCCTTCGGAAGTTGTTGAACTCGCGGTGACAGCTCCAGCGCCTCCCGGTGTTCCCTCCCCGCCGCATCATCCGGGAGGGAAGCACATGGCAGGGCGTCGATTCATCGCGTGCACGGTGGGAGTCTTCGTGCTCGCGAGCTGCACCGAGACAGGAACCTCCGTCGAAGTCGTTTCCGAACCTGTCACATCCCAGGCGGAGCTGGTGTCTCCCGCCCTGGCGCTCGCGGGGAAGCAGCACTTCCAGGAGGCGCTGCCCGGCAGCAATGGCCGCTCCTGCGCGACCTGCCATGTCCTCTCCGACAACACCGCCCTCACGCCCGCGCACGTGGAGGCCGTCTGGGCGAAGAACCCCGGGGACCCGCTGTTCAATCGCATCGACGCGGATGATCCCACCGCCGCCGTCCCAACCTATGCGCACCTCAAGAAGGGACTGGTGCGTGTCGTCCTCCCCCTTCCCCCGAACATGGACGTCATCGACGTGCAGGGGAACGTCGTCACGTCACCGGACCGGAAGATCGCTGTCTGGCGCGGCGTCCCCAGCATCGCGGACACCGGCTTCCCCGGCCCATTTCAATTCGATGGCCGTGAAACGAGCCTCACCGAACAGGTGCAGAGCGCCGTCACGAACCACAGCGAGGGCGGCACCGTGCCCGCCACCGTGCGCAATCGCATCGCCGCGTTCGAGCGCAGCGTGTTCAGCTCTCCCCGCGCCCGCTTCGTGTCGGACCTGCTGGAGCTGGGCTTCCCCCTGGGCAAGATCCCGGATCCCGACGCGCTCCTCGTGCTCGATGCCGCCGAACGCCGCGGCCGGGACGTCTATGCCCTCGCCTGCGAAGCGTGTCACGGCGACCGCACCAAGAACCGCATCGTCCGGCGCGACGTCCACGACGCGCTCTTCTATGCCATCAAACCCGATGGCAACGTCCAGTTCACCGTCCCCCCCGGACAGCCCCCCAGGCCCGTCAACGTGTCCCGCCCGGACAGCGAGTTCCTCAACATCGGCTTCGCGTACATGACGTACCTGGGGCAGCGCGGCGTGGTCCCCCTCTTCAACGACTC
>NZ_RAVZ01000295.1 GCF_003611635.1 Corallococcus terminator
GTGGTGGGGCTCCTGACGGACCGGACGGTGGAGCTGCTCGTGGGCCTCAAGGGCATCCTGCTCGCGGGCGCCGCCTACCTGCCGCTGGATGGGCAGCAGCCCCGGGAGCGGCTGGCGATGCTGCTGGAGGACGCGGGCGTGCGCCACGTCGTGGTGGACGCGGGGGGCGCGCGGACGCTGGACGGGCTGGCGGTGGAGGTGGTGTCCGTGGAGGGCACCGCGTCGGGCGCGGAGGCGTTCGTCGTGGGCACGGTGGTGCTTCCGGAGGCCCGACCCGAGGACGTGGCCTATGTGCTCTACACGTCGGGTTCGACGGGCCGCCCCAAGGGCGTGCAGGTGCCCCACCGGGCGTTGAGCAACTTCCTCGCGGCGATGGTGGACGCGCTGCCGCTGGAGGGCGAGCGGCTGCGCTTCCTGTGCACCACGACGGCGACGTTCGACATCTTCGCGCTGGAGACCCTGCTGCCGCTGTGGCTGGGGCATGAGGTGGTGCTGGCCGACGAAGCGTCCCAGCGCGCCCCGGAGCGACTGGGGGCCCGCATCCAGGAGACGGGCTGCCACGTGGTGCAGCTCACGCCGTCGCGCCTCCAGTTGCTGCTGGAGGACCCCGTGGGGCGGGCCGCCCTGGCGGGGGTGCGGCTGCTGCTCGTGGGCGGTGAACCGCTGCCGGCGCACCTGCTGGCGCGCGCGCGGACGCTCACCTCCGCGCGCATCTTCAACCTGTACGGGCCCACGGAGACCACGGTCTGGTCGACGGTGAGCGAGGTGACGGACAAGGTCGCCGTGGACGTGGGGCGGCCGGTCCTCAACACCCAGGTGCTGGTGCTGGATGCGGCAGGGGAGCTGTTGCCTCCGGGCGTCGTGGGCGAGCTGTGCATCGCGGGCGAGGGGCTGGCCCGGGGCTACCTGGGGCGGCCGGAGCTGACGGCGGAGCGCTTCGTGGCGTCCGCGCTGGCGCGGGGCGGGCGGATGTACCGCACTGGCGACCGCGCCCGGTGGCTGCCTTCCGGAGAACTGGAGCACCACGGGCGTGGCGATCTCCAGGTGAAGCTGCGCGGTCACCGCATCGAGCCCGGCGAAATCGAAGCGTGTCTGGTGACGTCGGGCCTGGCGTCGGCCGCGGCGGTGGTGGTTCGCACTGATGCGGTCGCGGGTCCGGTGCTCGCGGCGTTCTACGTGCCGCGCGAGCCTTCGCGTCCGCCGCGCGAGGTCCTGTCGCGGCTCCTGCCAGCCGCCCTGGTGCCGGCGCACTTCGTCCCGCTGACCGCGCTCCCCACGCTGCCCAGCGGCAAGGTGGACCGCAACTCGCTGGTGCTGAAGCCCGGACAGGGATTGGAGGACGCTCCGAGCGTCGCGCCCGCCACGCCGACCGAGGTCCGGCTGCTGCCGCTCTTCCAGCAGGTGCTGGGTGCGGAGGGCCTGGGCGTGACGGACTCGTTCCTTGAGCGGGGAGGGCACTCGCTGCTCGCGGTGCGGCTGGCGCACCGGGTGACGGAAGCGACGGGGCGTCGGGTGTCGTTGGTGGACGTGTTCCAGGCGCCCACGGTGCGTGCGCTCGCGGAGCGCGTGGACGCCGCGGCGCCGGCGTGGGCTCCGCTGCCCCAGGTCGCGGAGGCCGAGCATTACCCCGTCCTGGCGGCGCAGGCGCAGCTCTACGTGCTCCAGGCCCAGGCCGGTGCGGACGACCCGCGCTACCACATGACGGGCGCGCTGGCGCTGACAGGAGCGGTGGACGCGGGCCGGTTGGAGGAGGCGCTGGGGGCGCTGGTGCGGCGGCATGAGGCGTTCCGCACGTCCTTCGTCTTGGTGGATGGGGAGGTGCGGCAGCGCGTGGCCGCGTCGGTGCCCTTCCGGTTGGAGCGTCAGGTGTCCGGCGAGGATGTGCCGTCGCTGGCGCGCGCCTTCGCGCGACCGTTCGACCTCGCGACGGCGCCGCTGTTCAGGGCGGCGCTGGTGGAGCGCGAGGCCGCACCCGCGCTGCTGCTCGTGGACCTGCACCACCTCATCTCCGACGCTGCGTCGGTGGAGGTCGTGCTCCGGGAACTGGTGGCGCTGTATGCCGGAGCGACCCTGCCACCCCCGGGCCCCGGGCCCCGGGTCGCCGCCGCGTGGCAGCGGGAGCGTCTGGCGTCTGCGGAGTCGAGCGCTCAGGCCGCGCACTGGCGTCGGGTGCTCACGCCGCCGCCTCCGCCGCTGGACCTCCCCTCGGATGGGCCACGCACCCAGGCCGCCTCGCTGGAGGCCGACGCCCGGACCGTGACGTTGTCACCGGAGCTCACGGCGCGGCTGGGGGCGTTGTGCCAGCGCCAGGGGACCACGCTGTTCAACGGACTGCTGGCGGCCTTCGCGGTGCTGCTCTCACGCCATGGCGCCACCCGCGACGTGGCGGTGGGCGTGCCGGTGCTCGGCCGCGGACACCCGGAGCTGCGGGACGCGGTGGGCCTGTTCATGGACACGGTGGTGCTGCGCAACACCGTCCGCGAGGAGGAGTCCGCCCTCGCGTTCCTGTCGCGCGTCTCCCGCACCTCGCAGGAGGCGCTCGCGAACCAGGAGCTGCCGTTCGCCCACGTCGCGGCGCAGGCCCAGGAGGGCGCTGGCACCGCGCGGGGGGCGCTGTTCGACGTGCTGTTCAGCCTGGAGGAGGAGGGCCCGGCGGTGCTGGACGCCGGGGCGGGCCTGGGCCTGGAGCGGCTGGAGGCGCCCCTGCCCACGTCCAAGGTGGAGCTGACGCTCACGGCGCGGGTGACCGGGGGCGGACCCCTGCTGCTGGAGTGGAGCTTCCGCCGCGCCCTCTTCTCCGCTGCCCGCATCGAGCGGATCGCTCGGCGCTACGTGTGCCTGCTGGAGGCGCTGGTGGAGCGTCCCCAGGCGGCCCTGCGCGAGCTGTCCCTGTTTCCTCCCGACGAGGACGCGCGGCTGCGCGCGGGCTTCAACGTCGCGCACCACGAGCACGCGTCGCACCGGACGATGGGGGAGCTCTTCGCGGACCAGGCAGCGCTCCACCCGGAGGCGCTGGCCGTGTGGCACGAAGGCCACGGGCTGACGTACCGGGAGCTGGATGCGCGCAGCAACGTGCTGGCGCGGCGACTGCGGGGGATGGGCGTCGGGCGCGAGGCGGTGGTGGCGGTGCTCTCGCGGCCGTGCGTGGACATGGTGGTGGGCATCCTCGCGGTGGTGAAGGCGGGCGGCGCGTGGCTGCCCCTGGACCCCGCGCACCCGCCGGAGCGCACGGCGCTGCTGCTGAAGGACGCGGGCGCGCGCTGGCTGCTGGAGGACGAGGAGCACCCGTCCGTGCGCTTCGAAGGGACGCGGTGCGCCCTGGGCGTAGTGGACGCGGAGGGCGGGGACGACGCGCCGCTGCCCGGTGTGAACGGGCCCGGAGACCTGCTGTACGTCATCTACACGTCGGGGACCACGGGCGCTCCCAAGGGCGTGATGATGGAGCACCGGGCGCTGAGCAACCAGGTGCACTGGCTGCGGCGGATGTTCTCCCCGGCTGGACGGCTGCGGCACCTGCTGCTGGTGTCCCCCGCGGTGGACGTGTCCGTGCACCAGCTCTTCCTTCCGCTGATGCGGGGCGACGCGCTCTTCCTGCCCACGTACGACACGCTGGTGTCGCCGGAGGCGCTCCACGCCTACGTCGTGGAGCACCGCATCGACGTGGTGGACTCCGTGCCCGCGCTGCTCAAGGGACTGCTGGAGCTGGGCAGCGCGCAGCGGAAGCTGAAGGTCCCCTACCTCTGCTTCGGCGGGGACGTGCTGGGCGCGAGCGTGGTGGAGCTGGTGGAGCGTCACGCGGACATCTCCACCCTGGTCAACTACTACGGGCCTACCGAGGCGTGCCTCAACACCACGGCGCTCTTCACCCGCGACTGGCGGCGGTACACGCAGGTTCCCATCGGGGTGCCGGTGGACAACTACCGGGTGTACCTGGTGGACGCGCACCTCAACCTCGTGCCGCCGGGAACGCCCGGTGAGCTGTGCGTGGGAGGCGTGGGACTGGCGCGCGGCTATCTGGGACGCCCGGACCTGACCGCGGAGCGCTTCGTGCCCAACCCCTTCGCACCGGGCGAGCGCATGTACCGCACGGGCGACCTCGCCCGCTGGCTGCCGGACGGACAGGTGGACTTCCTGGGCCGCGTGGATCAGCAGGTGAAGATCCGCGGCTTCCGCGTGGAGACGGGGGAGGTGGAAGTCGTCCTCAGCCGGCTGCCCGACGTGGCGGACTGCGTGGTGGCGGCGCTGGACGACGGTCGTGACGGCAAGCGGCTGGCGGCCTTCGTGGTGCCGCGCGCGGGCACCCGGCTGGAGCTGGGGGCCTTGCGCGAGGCCCTCAAGGCGAAGCTGCCCGCGTACATGGTGCCGTCGCTGCTGGTGCCCCTGGACGCGCTGCCGGTGACGGTGAGCGGCAAGGTGGATCGCAAGGCGCTCGCGGCGCTCGTGGCCTCGCAGGACGCGTCGCCTGTGGGGGCCTCGCGGCCCCTCACGGAGGCTGAGCAGCGGGTGGCCCGCATCTGGTCCCAGGTCCTGGGGACTTCCGTCACGCGGCCCTCGGAGGACTTCTTCGATTTGGGGGGACACTCCCTGCTCGCGACCCAGGTGTCGTCGCGGCTGCGCGCGGAGCTGGGCGTGGAGGCCCCGCTGCGGCTGCTGTTCGCGCACCCGGTGCTGGAGGACTTCGCGCGGGCGCTGGCCTTGGGAGGCACGCTCTCCGTGGCGGAGGAGCGCATTCCCGCGGTGCCGCGAACCGGGCCCCTGCCCGCGTCGTCCGCGCAGCAGCGCCTGTGGTTCCTGGATCAACTGGAGCCGGGCAGCCCCCTCTACACCATCGCGGGCGCGGTGCGGCTGGAGGGGCGCCTGGATGAGGACGCGCTGGAGGGTGCGTTCCGCCAGCTCGTGGTCCGTCACGAAGCGCTGCGCACCACGTTCGCGGTGCGGGAAGGCCAGTGCGTCCAGGTCATCCACCCGACGATGGACTTCACCCTGGAGCGGGAGGACGTGTCCGGGACGCTGGACGAGGAGGCGTTGGCGCAGGCCGCGCGGCGGCCCTTCGATCTCGCCACGGGGCCGCTGTTGCGCGTGCGGCTGTATCGCCTGTCCGAGCAGCGGCACGTCGTGCTGGTGGCGATGCACCACATCATCGCGGACGGGTGGTCCATCCAACTGCTCCTCCAGGAATTGGCGCGCACCTACGCGGCCCGGGTGACGGGTGTGGCGGAGGCCCTGGCCCCGCTGCCCATCCAGTACGCGGACTATGCCGTCTGGCAGCGCGAAGGCGCCGGTGCGCGGACACTGGCGGCGGACCTGGCCTTCTGGAAGGAGCACCTGGGGGAGCGCCCGCCGCCGCTGCGCCTGCCCACGGACCGGCCACGTCCGGCGGTCCAGACGACCCGGGGCGCGCTGCTCTCCGGGGTGCTCCCGCTCGAACTGGCGCGGGCCCTGGAGGCGCAGGGACGCAGCGGGGGGCGCACGCTGTTCATGACGTTGCTGGCGGCCTTTCAAGCGCTGCTGCACCGCTACACCGGACAGCGCACCGTCATCGTGGGGACGCCCATCGCGAACCGCACCCGCCAGGAGGTGGAGGGGGTGCTGGGGTGCTTCGTCAACACGCTGGCGCTGCGCGCGGACGTGGATCCGGAGGAGCCCTTCGCGGTGTTCGCGGAGCGCGTGGGGCGCACCGTGCTCGCGGGCTACGCGCATCAGGCGCTGCCCTTCGACGTGCTGGTGGAGCGGCTCGGCGTCGAGCGGGACCTGAGCCAGTCCCCGCTGGTGCAGGTGCTCTTCGTGCTCCAGAACGCGCCGGGCGGCGCGGTGGAGCTGCCGGGGTTGCGGATGGAGTCCCGGGAGGTCTCCACGGCGACCGCGAAGTTCGACCTCTCGCTGGCGATGACCGAGGCGCCGGAGGGGCTGGAGTACACCTTCGAGTACAACACCGACCTCTTCGAGTCCGGGACGGTGGAGCGGCTGGCGCGCAGCTTCCAGGTGCTCCTCGGGGGCCTGGTGGAACGGCCGGAGGCGCGGCTGCGCGAGCTGCCGGTGTTGCCGCCGGAGGAGCGGCGTTTCCTCGACACGCTGAACGCGACGGCGGCGCCGATGGCGTGCGAGCTCGCGCACGAACTGCTGGAGCGACAGGCCCGGCTGCGGCCGGACGCGCCCGCGCTGGAGCACCGGGGCGTGGGGCTGAGTTTCCGGGAGTGGGACGCGAGGGCGAACCAGCTCGCGTGGGCGCTGCGTGAGCGCGGCGTGGGGCCGGAGAGCGTGGTGGCGCTCTGCCTGGAGCCGTCCCTGGAGCTGCTGGTGACGCTGATGGGCATCCTGAAGGCCGGGGCGGCGTACCTGCCGTTGGATCCCGCCTATCCGCCCGAGCGGCTGGCGTTCATGTTGCGCGACTCGGGGGCACGGGTGCTCGTCACGCGTGAGCACCTGCTGGGCGCGACGTCCCCGCCGGAGGATGTGGCGTGTGTCCTCTGGGAGCGTGAGGCGGACACCCTGGGGCGTCAGCCGGTGGAGGCGCCGCCGAAGGTCACCGGTCCGGACTCACTCGCGTACCTCATCTACACGTCGGGCTCCACGGGCGTGCCCAAGGCGGTGATGATTCCCCATGCCGCGCTGGTCAACTACAGCGATGCGGCGGCGTGCGTGTACGGGTTGATCCAGCAAGACCGCGCGCTGTTGCTGTCGTCCATCAGCTTCGACATGAGCGTGGAGCAGATCTTCCCCTGCCTCTTCGTGGGCGGGACGCTGGTCATCCGCGAGCCGGACACGCTGGATTCCGTCGCGGGCTTCACGGCGAAGGTGCACGCGTGGGGCATCGGGTACTTGAGCATGCCCGCCGCGCTCTGGGCGGAGCTGACCGCGGAGCTGGAGCGGGGGACGCTCACGCTGCCTCCGTCGGTGCGCGTGGTGGTGTCGGGCGGGGAGAAGATCCTCCCCTCGCGCGTGCAGGCGTGGATGCGCGTGGTGGGTCCGTCCGTGCGGATGTTCAACTCCTACGGCCCCACCGAGTGCACGGTCATCGGCACCTCGTGCGACCTGAACGCGCTGGACCCGGCCGTATTGGAGGCGCACGAGGTACCCCTGGGCCTGCCCATCCCGAACATGCGCGCGCACGTGCTGGACGCGCACCTCCAGCCGGTGGCGCGGGGCGTGTCGGGCGAGGTCTTCATCGGAGGGGTGGGCGTGGGCCGGGGCTACTTCCGCCGGCCGGACCTGACCGCGGACCGGTTCATCCCGGATCCGTTCTCCCCAGAGCCCGGCGGCCGGCTGTACCGCACGGGTGACGTGGCCCGCCGGCTGGAGAACGGCATGGTGGAGTACCTGGGGCGCAGCGACCACCAGGTGAAGATCCGCGGCTTCCGCATCGAGCTGGGGGAGATTGAAACCGCGCTCAGCGCGCACCCGGACGTCAAGGACGTGGTGGTGACGGTGCGCGAGGAGCCCCCGGCCGGCAAGCGGCTGGTGGTCTACGTCACGCCGCGCGCCGAGACGCGTCCGACGGGCTCCACGCTGCGGGCGTTCCTCAAGAGCCGGTTGCCGGACTACATGGTCCCGGGCGCGTACGTGTGCCTGGACGCGCTGCCCATCGCACCGGGCGGCAAGGTGGACCGCGCCCGGCTGCCGGCCCCGGAGCGTGCGACGGAGGAGGAGTTCGTCGCGCCCGAAGGCGAGCTGGAGTTGGCGCTCGCGCGCGTGTTCTCGGACGTGCTCGCGGTGGCGAGGGTGGGGGCCACGGAGGACTTCTTCGCGCTGGGAGGGCACTCGCTCCTGGCCACCCAGCTCGTGGCGCGGCTGCGGGACGCGCTGGGCGTGGACGTGCCGCTGCGCCAGGTGTTCGAGCACCCGACGGTTTCAGCGCTGGCGAAGGTGGTGGCGGCCCTGCGCGACGCGGGCACTCCCGGCGTGGACTCAGAACGCATCGGCCGCGCCTCGCGGCAGGGACGGAAGGTCAAGCGGTGAGTGCCCTGGAGCAGACAGCGGTGGAACTGGAGGCCGACGAGGTCTTCGTCTTCCCGGCGTCGTCCGCGCAGCGGCGCCTGTGGTTCCTGGACCGGCTGGAGCCGGGCCTCGCGACCTACAACATGCCCTTCGCCCTGCGGCTGACGGGCGCGTTGCGCGAGGACGCGCTGGCCGCGAGCCTGGACGCGCTCGTGGAGCGCCACGAATCGCTGCGCACCGCGTTCGCGGAAGAGGGCGAGCAGGTGGTGCAGCTCATCCACCCGGCCCGGTCCGTGGTGTTGCGGCGCGAGTCCCTGGTCGGGCTGCCCCCTGGTGAGCGGGAGGCCGCGCTGCGAGCCCTCTGCACCCGGGAGGCGGATGCACCGTTCAGCCTCACCGAGCCGGGGCTGATGCGCGCGGTGCTCGTGGCGTTGGACGGCACCGAGCACGTCCTGCTGCTGGTGCTGCACCACATCATCTGCGACGGCTGGTCGGTGGGGGTGATGACCCACGAGCTGGCGGCGCTGTACGCCGCGCGGTGCGAAGGCAGGCCGCCCGCGTTGCCGGAGCCAGAGCTCCAGTACGTTGACTTCAGCGAGTGGCAGGAGGCGTGGCTCCACTCCGAGGCCCCGGGCCGCCACCTGGATTACTGGCGCGAACGGCTGGGTGGCGAGCTGCGTCCGCTGGAGCTGCCCGCGGATCATCCGCGTCCGGCCCGCTCCCTCCACCACGGCGCCACGCGTGCGTTCGCGCTGCCCCGTGCCCTGTCCGACGCGGTCCGCCGCTTCGGACAGGAGGAGGGCGTCACGCCCTTCATGACGCTGCTCGCGGCGTTCAGTGCGTTGCTCCACCGCTTCACGGGAGAGACGGACGTCGTCGTGGGCACGGCCATCGCCGGCCGGCCCCGCCGGGAGCTGGAGGGGGTGGTGGGCTTCTTCGCCAACACCCTGGCCCTGCGGGTGTCGCTCGCCGGGGCGCCGACCTTCCGCGAGCTGGCGCGGCGGGTGAAGGCCGTGACGCTGGAGGCGTACGCGCATCAGGAGCTGCCCTTCGAGCAACTGGTGGAGGCGCTGAGCCTGCCGCGCGACCTGGGCCGCAATCCGCTGTTCCAGGTGATGCTGGTGCTGGAGAACCTGCCCCCGGGCGAGTTCCAACTGCCCGGGCTGGTGCTGCGCCCGCTGGAGATCGAAAGCCACTCCGCGAAGTTCGATCTGACGCTCTCCCTGCAGGAGACGCCCGGAGGGCTGGTCGGCCATCTGGAGTACAGCCGCGAACTCTTCGAACCGGCCACGATGGACCGCTGGCTTGCCCACTTCGAGCGGCTCTTGGACATCGTGCTGGCGCGGCCCGCGGAGCGGCTGGATCTCCTGCCCTTGCTGCCTCCCTCGGAAGCGGCGCTGCTCCTGGACACCTGGAGTCCTCCCGGGGCCCTGCCGCGCGACGGCTCGCTGCTGCACACCCGCTTCGAAGCGCAGGTGCTGCGCACCCCGGACGCGGTGGCGGTGGCGGACGCCACGCGCGCGTGGACGTACGCGGAGGTGGAGCGCCGGGCCAACCGGCTCGCGCGGCACCTGGTGGGGCGAGGCGTGGGGCCGGAGGTGCGGGTGGGCGTGTGCCTGCGGCGCACGGTGGACCTGCCGGTGGTGCTGCTCGCCGTGCTCAAGGCCGGCGGTGCCTACGCGCCCCTGGATCCGAACTATCCCGCGCAGCGGCTGGCGTACCTGCTGGAAGACTCCGTGGCGGCGCTGGTCATCAGCGAGCGCGCGGTGCTGGGATCCCTGCCGGATGCGCGGCCCGAGACGCTGGTGTTGGAGGACCTGGAGGAGCTTCTCCTGGACGAGTCCGAGGCCGCGCTCCTGCCCCGCGCCTGGCCGGAGGGGCTTGCGTACCTCATCTACACGTCGGGCTCCACGGGCCGGCCCAAGGGCGTGGCCATCGAGCACCGGAGCGCGGCGCTTCTGCTGACCTGGGCGCTGGATGTCTTTGCTCCCGCCTTGCTGGACGGGGTGCTCGCCGCCACGTCCGTCTGCTTCGACCTGTCCGTGTTCGAGATGTTCGTCCCCTGGGCGCACGGGGGACGGGTGCTGGTGGTGGGCAGCGTGCTGGAGCTGCCCGGCTTCTCGCGGCGCGAAGAGGTGACGCTCGTCAACACGGTGCCCTCGGCCATGGCGGAGCTGCTGCGCGTGGGCGGACTGCCGCGTTCGGTGCGGGGCGTGAACCTCGCGGGCGAAGCGCTGCCCCGGCGCACCGTGGACGGGCTCTACGCGCTCGACCACGTGGAGCGCGTCTACAACCTCTATGGGCCGTCGGAGGACACCACCTATTCGACGTGGGAGTTGATTCCCCGGGACGAGTCGCGGGGGCCTACCATCGGCCGGCCGCTGGAGAACACGCGCGCCTACGTGCTGGATGCCTCCTGGCGGCCGGTGCCGCTGGGCGTGCCGGGCGAGCTGTTCCTCGCGGGCGATGGTCTGGCGCGCGGCTACCTGCTGCGGCCGGACCTCTCCGCGGAGCGCTTCGTGCCGGATCCGTTCGGCCGTGAGCCCGGGGGCCGGATGTACCGGACCGGGGACAAGGTCCGCTGGCTGAGCGACGGTCGCCTGGAGTACCTGGGCCGGCTGGACCATCAGGTGAAGGTCCGCGGCTACCGCATCGAGCTGGGCGAGGTGGAGGCCCGCTTGCTGGCCCTGCCGGACGTGGCGGACGCGCTCGTGATGGCTCGCGAGGACACCACCGGGGGACAGCAGCTCGCGGGCTTCGTCGTGCCCCGGGAGGGACGGACGCTGGGACCCGCCACCCTTCGCGCAGCGCTGTTGGAGCACCTGCCCGAATACATGGTGCCGTCCGTCTGGTCGGTGCTGCCGAAGCTGCCGCTGACGCCCAACGGCAAGGTGGACCGCGCGGCCCTGCGGACGGCCGCGCTGGCGCAGGGCGCGGACGGAGCCGGGGCGCGCGAGCCTCGGACGGAGACGGAAGCGCGGCTGTGCACGCTGTGGGAGGAGTTGCTGGGCGTTCCGGTGCGGGACGTGCAACGGGGGTTCTTCGAACTGGGCGGGCACTCGCTGCTGGCGATGCGGCTGCGCTCCCGGATGGAGGCGCTCTTCGACGTGTCCCTGCCGCTGCGCGTCCTCTTCGAGGCGCCGACGGTGGAGGAGCTGGCGGCCCGGCTGGACGCGGCGCGCGGCCTCTTCCGACTGCCTCCGGTGGAGCCCCAGCCGCGTCACGCGCCGTTGCCCCTGTCCTCCGCGCAGCAGCGCCTGTACTTCCTGGAGCAGTTGGAGCCGGGCAGCGCGTTCTACACCATCGCCACGGCGCTCCGGCTCACGGGGGCGCTGGAGCCGGAGGCGCTGGAGCGGACCCTGCGCGCGTTGACGGCCCGCCACGAGGGACTGCGGGCACGCTTCGCGATGATGGACGGCGAACCCGCCCAGTCCTTCGCACCGGTGGACTTCTCGCTGGAGCGGTTGGATGCCTCCGGCCTGGAGCCGGACGCTCGGGAGTCGTGGGTGGTCTCGCGGGCCACGCGCTTCATCCGCGAGCCCTTCGCGCTGGAGCACGAGGCGCCGTTCCGCGCGCAGCTCTACACGGTGGGCGCGCAGGAGCACTGGCTGGTGCTCGCCGTGCATCACCTCGTCGCCGACGGCGCGTCCATCCAGGTGCTGCTACGCGACGCAGCCGCGCTCTATGCCGGGGAGCGCAGGGGCACGCCGGCACTGTTGCCCGCGCTGCCGTACCAGCCCGCGGACCATGCCGTGTGGGAGCGGCGGCTGTGGGCGGAGGACACGCTCGCGCCGCAGTTGGCGTACTGGGAGACGAAGCTGGCCGGACCGCTGCCGGTGCTGGAGCTGCCAGGGGACTTCCCGCGTCCCGCGCAGCGCTCGGACCGGGGCCGCACGCTCCACTTCGAGCTGTCGCCGGCACTCGCTGACGCGCTGCCCGCCCGGGCGCGCGCCTGGGATGCCACGCCCTTCATGCTCCTGCTCGCGGCGTTCCAGGCGGTGCTTGCCCGCCACACGCGCCAGGACGACATCCTCGTGGGCACGCCCATCGCGGGGCGGGACGTGGCTGGCACCGAGTCGCTGGTGGGCTGCTTCATCAACACGCTCGTCCTGCGCACTGGAGTGGATCCGGCGGCGTCCTTCGAGTCGCTGGTGGCGCGCGTGAAGACCACCTGCGTGGAGGCGTTCAGCCACGCGGACCTGCCCTTCGACCGGCTGGTGCAGCACCTGCAACCGCCGCGCAGCACCGCGCACACGCCACTGTTCCAGGCGATGTTCGTGCTCAACGCGCAGCCAGCGGGGCAGGGGGCCTTCGCGGACGTGGCGGTCACGGAGGTGCCCCTGGAGGCGGGCACGTCCACCTTCGATCTCACCTTCACCGTGCTCCATCGGGAGCAGGGGATGGGGGCGGCCATCGAGTACTCCACGGACCTGTTCGAGCCCGAGACCGTGGAGCGCCTGTTTGACGCGTACGAGGCGCTGCTCGCCGATGCGCTGGCTCGGCCCGGGGCCCGGCTGGACACCCTTCGCCTGATGTCTGTCGGGGCCCGTGCGCGGTTGCTGTCAGAGCGGTCGCCTACGGTGCGTGCCCTGTCAGGGGAGGCGACGGTGGTGTCCCGTTTCGAGGCGCAGGCAGCGCGCACGCCCGGTCGCACCGCGGTCGTGGCGGTGGACCGGACGCTGTCCTACGCGGAGCTGCGCGATGAGGCCTGGGCGCTCGCGGCGCGTCTGCGTGCGCGCGGCGTGGGGCCTG
>NZ_RAVZ01000296.1 GCF_003611635.1 Corallococcus terminator
GGGCAGGGACGGTGTAGTCGGCCGGGCCCACGCCATTGGGCACGGGCGGCACGTCCGACTGGGCGTGCGGGAGGATGGCGACGGTGCCGTCCAGGAACCGGCGCGTCGTCGCGTCCGCCTCCCCGAACTTCAGCCCCATGCCGGAGATGCCCTGGCCGTGCTGCCCGGTGACGAAGTGGACCACGGCGGCGGCGTAGAGCAGCCGATCGCCGCCTGCCAGCCGGAGGTCCAGGGTAACGGCCGTGCCCGGAGGGCGCACGGCCTTGGCGCGCAAATAGATGCCGCCCCGGGTGATGTTGCCCCCGTATTTCGCGAGGAACTCCTCGGGAGTGGCGAAGGGCAGCTTCACCACCAGCCCGACCGCCCCCCCTTGATTCAGATCCGCCAAGGCCCGGTCCCAAGTCCCATGTGTGTGTAGCCCCGAGTATCACCCGAAGTCCTTGGACACAGCGGCAAAAAACCTTCTTCGTTGCGCGCCTGCCGCGTTACTCGTATGGAACCGCACCCGCCGGGCGCTGGTGCCCCGCGGGGCCTCCGGGAGCCCAAATGTTGAACCCCGATATCCGGCTGGCCCTCACCTTCGACGACGTGCTCCTGCTGCCCGGTGAGAGCGCCGTCACGCCACGTGATGCCGACCTGACGACCCGCCTGACGCGCAACATCCGGCTCAACGTGCCCCTGCTTTCAGCAGCCATGGACACCGTGACGGAAGCGCGCACCGCCATCGCCATGGCCCAGGAGGGCGGCATCGGCGTCATCCACAAGAACATGACGCCCGAACAGCAGGCCCTGGAGGTCCTCAAGGTCAAGAAGTTCGAAAGCGGAATGGTGGTGGACCCCGTCACCATCGAACCGAAGGCCCCGCTCGCCCGCGCCCTGGAATTGATGAAGGTGCACGGCGTGTCCGGCGTGCCAGTCGTGCAGGGCAAGCGCTTGGTGGGCATCGTCACCAGCCGCGACGTGCGCTTCGAGAAGAACTTCACCCAGAAGGTCGAGGACGTGATGACGACGAAGCTCGTCACCGGCCGCGAGGGCATCTCCCAGGAGGAGGCCCAGAAGCTGCTGCACGAGCACCGCATCGAGAAGCTCCTCGTCGTGAACGAGGCCTATGAGCTCAAGGGCCTCATCACCATCAAGGACATCGAGAAGCGCCGCACCCACCCGCACGCGGCCAAGGACAGCAAGGGCCGCCTGCTGTGCGCCGCCGCCGTGGGCGTGTCCGCGGACCGCGAGGCCCGCATCGACGCGCTGGTGAAGGCGGGCGTGGACGTCATCGTCGTGGACACCGCGCACGGGCACTCGCTGGGCGTGATTGAAGGCGTGCGCGACACGCGCAAGAACTTCCACGGGTTCGACCTCATCGCCGGCAACGTCGCCACCGCCGAGGGCACGCGCGCCCTCATCCTGGCGGGCGTGGACGCGGTGAAGGTGGGCATTGGCCCGGGCTCCATCTGCACCACCCGCGTGGTGGCCGGCGTGGGCGTGCCCCAGGTGACGGCGGTGGATGACTGCGCCCGCGAGGCGGACAAGCACGGCATCCCCATCATCTCCGACGGCGGCATCAAGTACTCGGGCGACATCGTCAAGGCGCTCGCGGCGGGGGCCAGCTCCGTGATGATCGGCTCGCTGTTCGCCGGCACCGAGGAGTCCCCTGGCGACGTCATCCTGTACCAGGGCCGCAGCTACAAGAGCTACCGGGGCATGGGCAGCCTGGGCGCGATGAAGCAGGGCGCCAAGGACCGCTACTTCCAGTCCGACGTGGACGCGGTGAAGCTGGTGCCCGAAGGCATCGAGGGCCGCGTGCCGTACAAGGGCACCCTGTCCATGAACGTGCACCAGATGCTGGGCGGCATCCGCAGCGGCATGGGCTACGTGGGGTGCGCGAACATCGAAGAGCTGCGCACGAAGGCGATGTTCACGCGCATCACGTCGGCCGGGCTCAAGGAGAGCCACGTGCACGACGTCATCATCACCGAGGAAGCGCCCAACTACCGGATGGAGTAGGGCGCTTCGACTCGCGGCTCACCGCCCCCCGGAAGGTCCTACCGGGGGGGCGGGTCCTGGAGACTACTTGCCGCCGCGACGCTTGCCGCCCGCCGCCGTGTCTTCCGCGGCGGCCGGCACCGTGGCGACGCGCTTCTCCGCCGCGCCCACGCGCTGCATGAGCTGCTCGCGGTCGTCCGGATCCAGCGTCTCAATGGCCTTGCGCAGGGTGGCGAAGTCCAGGCGGGCGACCGTGACGGTGTTGCCGCCCTTGATCTCCTGCACGGTGGGCACGTCCACCAGCTCGCGCAGGTAGGTTTCGAACTCCACCCGCACGTCGGCCGTCTGCTGGATGCAGGTGTCCTTGGCGGAGACCAGCGCCTGGCTGCCCTCTCGGTAGCTCAGGTCCGGATTCCGGGCCATCGCGTCCTCGAAGGTGTGGGTGCGGTCCTTGAGGGAGGCGTAGAGCTGGACGTAGTCCACCAGCCGGTCCGACTCCGGACGGTTGACGTTGCGCGCCTTGGTCAGGGGCTCGGTTGTGTCCTCACAGGTGACCTTGGACAGTTCGGCGATTCCGGGAGTGTCCTTCACGGCGACGCTGCGGGTGTCTCGCTCCAGACGCTCGTCCGAGGAGATCTCCTTCACACACCCCGCGGTGGACAGAAGAAGCATGGCTGCTGCACTGGAAGCGGTCAGGCGGCGCATCCGAACCTCGAACAATTGACGGCCTTTCAGCGTTGATTTCCCGAAGTTTGTAGCGATAAGGGCCCCCACCCGTCAACGACGCCCCCTGGGAGAAATGCCGGTGGACCTGCACTCCGAGAAGATCCTCATCCTTGATTTCGGGAGCCAGTACACCCAGCTCATCGCCCGCCGGGTGCGTGAACTGGGCGTCTACTGCGAGATCCACCGCCCCGATCTCCCTGCGGACGACATCCGCAAATACGCGCCCCGGGGCATCATCCTCTCCGGGGGGCCGGCGTCCGTGGAGGCCCCTGGCTCGCCGCGTTGTGACCCCTACGTCTTCGAGGCGGGCGTCCCCGTGCTGGGCATCTGCTACGGCCTCCAGCTCACCGCCAAGCTGCTGGGAGGCCGCATCGACCGGGGCGCGCACCGTGAGTTCGGCAGCGCGTCCGTGGAGGTCCTCACCGCCCGGGGCCCGTTCGCGGAGTTCCGGCCGGGCGACCAGGTCCAGGTCTGGATGAGCCACGGAGACCGGGTGGACGTGCTTCCGCCCGGTTTCGAGGCCATTGGCCGCAGCGGCAATTCGCCCTTCGCGGCGGCCGCCCACGCGACGAAGCCCTGGTACGGCCTCCAGTTCCACCCGGAGGTGGTCCACACACCCCAGGGCAAGGCCATGCTGCGCGCCTTCCTCTTCAACGACTGCAAGGTCACCGGCTCCTGGACGATGAAGGGCTTCATCGACGAGGCCGTGGAGATCATCCGCAAGCAGGTGGGCGAGGAGGGCCGGGTCATCTGCGGGCTCTCCGGCGGCGTGGACAGCTCCGTCGCGGCGCTGCTCCTGCACCGGGCCATTGGCCCGCGCCTCCAGTGCATCTTCGTGGACAACGGCGTCCTCCGGCAGAACGAGCGGGCGCAGGTGGAGGCGCTCTTCGTGGACCGCTTCCACGTGCCGCTCAAGACGGTGGACGCGCGCGAGCGCTTCCTGTCGAAGCTGGCCGGCGTCACGGACCCGGAGCAGAAGCGGAAGATCATCGGCCGGGAGTTCATCGCCGTGTTCGAGGAGGCTTCGCGCGACGTGCAGGACGCGGGCTTCCTGGCGCAGGGCACGCTGTACCCGGACGTCATCGAGTCCGTGTCCTGGAAGGGCCCCTCCGTCACCATCAAGAGCCACCACAACGTGGGCGGCCTGCCGGAGACGATGAAGCTCAAGCTGGTGGAGCCCCTGCGCGAGCTGTTCAAGGACGAGGTGCGCGTCCTGGGCCGCGAGCTGGGCCTGCCGGAGGAGATGGTCGGCCGTCAGCCGTTCCCGGGCCCGGGCCTGGCCATCCGCGTGCTGGGCGAGGTGAACGAGAAGCGCCTGGACCTGGTGCGCCGCGCGGACGCCATCGTGCAGGAGGAGATCCTCCAGGCCGGTCTGTACCGCGAGGTGTGGCAAGCGTTCGCCGTATTGCTGCCGGTGCAGAGCGTGGGCGTGATGGGCGACGAGCGCACCTACGAGTCCACCTGCGTGCTGCGCGCCGTCACCAGCGTGGACGGCATGACGGCGGACTGGGCGCGCATCCCGTACCCCATCCTGGAGAAGATCTCCTCGCGCATCACCAACGAGGTGCGCGGCATCAACCGCGTCGTCTACGACATCTCCTCCAAGCCGCCCGCCACCATCGAGTGGGAGTGAGCTGAAGGCAGCGTGAAGCAGAAGCGGCGACCCGGCGGACAGCGGGTCGCCGTTTCGCGTTTCAGGCCCCTCGGCTGGAGGCCAGGGCCCGGCGGATGGCCTGCTCGACCGGAGACGTGTCCGCGGGGCTCCGCGTCAGGCTGAGGGGTTCGCGGGGGAGGAGCGGCGGCTGGGCCATGAAGCGAGGCCGGGTGCCGTGATGCGGCTGCGCGGAATGGACGAGGAAGGGATGGCACAGGTAGACGGTGCCTGCCTCTCCCGTCGCCAGCGCCTGGGCCCGGTCATGGGAGACCGCGAAGCCGTCCGCCGCGAGCTCCCTCAACGTCAAGCCTGCCTCTCCGGCCGGGGCCAGCCGCCGGGCGATGTCGTGGTGCGAGCCCACCCGGATGCGGGTGGGGGCATCGTCCTCGCCGGCATCCGAGAACAGGAACAGCATCAGCAGCGCCCGTCCCTTCGAGGTGACATTGGCGCGCCAATCGAAGAAGTCCGGCTTCTCGTAGTCGAAGCTCGCGTCGATGTGCCAGCCCGCGTCCCCCGGGTCCTCGGGTGACGGGAAGCGCACCGGGAACGTGCCCATCGCGCGGCACGGCAGCCAACGGCCAGCGCCGACGAGCCGGTCGAACGCCGCGTGCAGGACCGGGGTGTTGGCGGCAGCGATGAAGGGTGGCTGCGAGTACATCCCCAGCCGGATGACCGGACGGGTCCAGGTCGAAGGCAGGGCAGGGTCACAGCCGGTGTCCCGCCAGAGGATGCCCCGAGCCTCGTCCGCGACTTCGCGGGGAAAGGCATGGTCGATCCTCACGAAGCCATCCCGCATGAACTGTTCGACTTGCGCGTCATCGAGCATGTGATGCCCTCACCAACGAAAAGAGGCTGCCCGGAGCAAACCGGGCAGCCTCATTCTTACGTCAAGCGACGGTGGAGTCTGACTACCCGGCCGGGTTGGCCTTCACGGGCGGCACCTTGGTGCTACCGGGGCGCAGCTCTTCCAGCACGCGGTTGGCGCCGTAGATCTTCTGGAGCGCCTCGATGATGGCGTCCGAGTGGACGGCCACGGTGCGGTTCACGGACTCGTCGAAGCCGTACTCGCCACCCAGCGACTGGATGTTGCCGTCGAACACCAGACCCACCACCTCGTGGTTCTGGTTGACGACGGGCGAGCCGGAGTTGCCACCGATGATGTCGTTGGTGGTGACGAAGTTCATCGGCGTGGAGGCGGTGACGACCTTCTCCGACTTCACCCACGACTTCGGCAGGGCGTAGGGCTCCTGGCCGGTGGCGTGCTCGAAGGTGCCGCCCATCTGGGTGAACGGCTCCACCTTCTCGCCGTTCTGCGTGTAGCCCTTCACCGAGCCGAACGACACGCGCGGGGAGAACGTCGCGTCCGGGTACTGGCTGGTGCCGTAGATGTCGAACTTCGCCTTGGCGACCAGCTCGCCGTTCTTCTTGAGGACCGACTCCACGTCCTCCTCGTACTTCTTGCGGATGGCGCGGGCGTCCGGATCCGCCAGCAGCGCCAGTTGGACCATCGGGTCCTTGGACGCCTCCACGGCCTTCTTGCCACCGTCGAACAGCGCCTGGCGCGCCTTCACGTCCTTCAGCTTGCTGCCCTTCACCACGCGGGTGGCGACCTGCTCCGGGGACTCCTTGCCCAGCACCTTCTTCACGAACGGGTGCTTGGCGCCCAGCTCCTCACGCAGCTTGGTGAGGCTGAACGTCAGGCGGGCGATCTCCAGCTCCGGGTAGATGGGCGCGGGGCTGAAGAGGTTCGCCTTGAGGGCGGGCTGGTTCGCGTCGTTGAACTCGCGCAGCCGCTGGCCGTTCTCCTTGGGCAGCTCCTCGCTGGCGCGCACCAGCGTCTTGGCGATGCCGTACAGGGAGGAGGAGATGCCCTGGCCGTGCTCGATGTAGCTCAGGTCCTTGCGCAGGTTGCCCAACTGCACCTCGGCCTTGGCGATCTCCTCCCAGGCGCCGGCGTACTTCTTCTTCAGCTCGGGGTTCGCGTCGACCTTCTTGCGCAGCTCCTGCTCCGCGGCGACCTTGGTCCCGAAGAACTTCTTGTCCAGCAGCGCCTCGTGGCGGCCCTTGGACGCCTTGAGCGCGTTCTCCACGCCGAACAGCATGTTGCTGGAGATGCGCTTCTGCTCGGCGCCGCGGTTCTGGAACTCGGTGATCATGCCGCGCAGCTCGGACAGGTACATGAGCGACTTGGGCATGGACACGTCGCGGGTGTACTCCAGCTCCGCGATGGTCAGCGCGCGCGACGTGCGGCCCGGGTTGCCGGCCACGAACGTGAGCTCGTTCTCCTTGGCGCCGCTCTTGGACCACTTGAAGTAGTCCGGCGTCTTCGCAGGCGCCTTGTCCTGGTAGACGCGCACGAACGTGACGTCCAGGTCGTAGCGGGGGAACTCGAAGTTGTCCGGGTCACCGCCGAAGAACGCGATGGCGTGCTCCGGGGCGAACACCAGGCGCACGTCCTGGAAGCGGCGGTACTTGTAGAGGTTGTACTTGCCGCCCTGGTACAGCGTGACCACGTCACAGCGCACCTTGTCGTCGCCGGCGGAGCAGGCCTTCTCCACCTTGGCCATCTCCGACTTCAGCGTGTCCGAGTACTGCTTGCCCGTCAGGGACTGGGTCGCCTTGTTCAGCGTTTCGGTGACGTCGGTGATTTCAACGAGCTGGTTCACCTCCATCGCCGGGCACTGCTTCTCCTCGCCTTGCGACTTCGCGTAGAAGCCGTTGGCCAGGTAGTCCTGCTTCGCGGTGGAGAGCTGTTCGATGCAGCCCCGCGCGCAGTGGTGGTTCGTCATCACCAGACCATCCGGCGACACGAAGCTCGCGGAGCAGCCACCGGCCAGACGCACCGCGCCCAGGCGAAGCTTCTCCAGCCACTGCTGGGACGGCTCGAAGCCGTACTTCTCCTTCACCTTGGCGTTGGGGAAGTTGTTGTACGTCCACATGCCTTCATCGGCGAGCGCCGGAGCGGCCCCCACGAGGGCGGCGATGACGACCAATCGCTTCATGAGTCGGGATCCTTTCGGGCTGCTGGACGGGAGGCCAGCAGCGGGGACGGGGCGTTTGTGAGGGAAGGGCTGGCGACGGTCAAGCAGTGAAAACGCCCACGCAGGACGCTCAACGATCGGGCGCCTGAACGATTCCTGAGGTCACCGGCCGGGCATGCGGATTTCCCCCGTGACACGTCCGACGCATTGCGTCCGAAACGGGCGGGCAGGGTGGATCAGGAAATCCGGGTGCTGCCGCGCAGCCAGGCCCCCGGCGTGGTGCCGGTGACGGCGCGGAAGTCCGCGATGAGGTGGGCCTGGTCGTAGTAGCCGACCCCGGTGGCGATGGCGCCCCAGTCCGGCCGGGCGCCCCGGGCGGTGGACGCCTGGAGGGCCCGCTGGAAGCGCACGAGCCGGGCGAAGGCCTTCGGGCCCATGCCGAGCACGTCGTCGAAGGCACGGCGCAGGTGCCGCTCACTCACGCCCAGGGTGCGGGCCAGCTCCGACACCCGGGGAATTTCAATGGCTTCGGAGAGCAACCGGATGCCGCGCCGCACGAGGTACGCGGCGGCGGGCTCGTACACGTCGTCCCGGTGGAGGCGGTCCACGAGGGCGGCCTCGAGCGTGCGCAGGCGGGCCTGGGCCGTGGGGGCGTTCACGAGCGAGGCCCGGAGCCGCTCCCCGTCGGACCGGCCCCAGAGCGTGTCGATGGACAGGGAGCGATGGGCCAGCTCCGACATGGGCAGGCCGAAGAAGGGATAGGCGCCACCGGGCTTGAACTGGAGGGCCAGCGTGTCGGGCGGCACCTCCGAGGGGGACTTGTGCTGCACGTGCTCCCGGGGGCCCAGGGCGTGCACGTCACAGGCACCGGACGTCACGCGGATCACCAGTTCGACGGTGCCGTCGGGCAGCCGGACGTAGGCGTCCCCGGACGGGCCGCGCCAGAGGATCCGCGCGCGCTGGATGAAGCGCGACAGGTCGCTTCGGGGGACCAGCGCGTTATCGGACGTCGAATCCGGGTCCATGGGGGCCAGTCTGGGACGGCCGGGCCGGGGCTTCAACCGGGAGTGCCTGGGGGAGGGCGTCCGATGGCCGATTCCTCCAATCGGGCGCGGGGGGGCGGTCCGTAGGCTTCCGGGCATGCGAATCCACCATCTCAATTGCGGAACCCTGTGTCCCGCCAGCGCCCGGTTCGTCGTGGGCACGGGCGGCCTCTTCGAGCGGGCTCGGATGGTCTGCCATTGCCTGTTGATCGAGTCCTCCCAGGGGCTGGTCCTGGTGGACACGGGCCTGGGGACCCGGGACGTGCAGGACGCGAAGGGGCGCCTGGGACAGCGGTTCGTGGCCCGGAACGCGCCCCGGCTGGACCCGGCGGAGACGGCGCTGGCCCAGGTGGAGCGGCTGGGGTTCCGGCGCGAGGACGTGCGGCACATCGTGCCGACGCACCTGGACCTGGATCACGTCGGGGGGCTGGTGGACTTTCCGGACGCCCAGGTCCACGTGTTCGGGGACGAGCACGCGGCCGCCATGGTGCCCCCGGGGCCCAAGGAGAAGTTCGGGTACAAGCCGGTGCAGTGGGCCCATGGGCCGAAGTGGAGCCGGTACGCGGTGGACGGCGAACGGTGGTTCGGGTTCGAGGCCGTGAGGGTGATTCCGGGCCTGGACGCGGAGGTCCTGCTGGTGCCGCTGGTGGGCCATACGGCGGGCCACTGCGGCGTCGCGGTGAAGGGTCCGGGAGGCTGGGTCCTGCACGCCGGGGACGCGTACTTCAACCACCGGGAGGTGGATCCGGTGGCGCCGCGAAGCCCGTGGGGGACGGCGTTGTTCCAGCGGCTCAAGTCCGTGGACAACGCCGCGCGGCTCGCGAACCAGGAGCGCCTGAGGGGACTGGTGCGGATGCACGGGAATGAGGTGAAGGTGTTCTCGGCGCATTGCGCGGTGGAGTTCGACCGCCACGCGACGCAGCCGCTACCGGGCCCGGGGACCCTGAATCCGGCTCCCGCTGTCGGATGAAGCACGCCCGAAGCTCGACCCCGACCCGGGGCAGAGGCGGGAGGGGAGTGCGAACCCACCCTCCTGGGCAGCCCTGGAGAGGAGCGGGCGCGGGGAGTCCCGAGGGACTTTCCTGGCGCCGCGGTGACTCAGGAGCGCAGGCGAGGGGCGACTCCTAGAGTCCCGCGCCCCTCTCCTCGGTAGGGCCGTCCGCGTGGGTGCGGATCCGCAGCAGGGAGAGGACCCCTCCAAGGCCCACGCGCGGGAGCGACGAATGAGAAGCGGGAGTCGAAGCGGGTTGGCGGTGCTGGCGGCCCTGGGCCTGGTGCTGGCATTGGCCGGGTGCGGTGCCCAGCAAGAAGTGCCGGAGGGAAGCGCGCAGGCGGTGGTGACGTTGCCGCAGGCGTTGAGCGCCAGCGACGTGGCCCGTGTGGAGCTCACGGTGTCCGGCGCGGGCATGACGACGCGCACTGACGCCCTGGTGAAGACGGCCGGGCAGTGGGGTGGGGTGCTCGGGCAACTGCCTGCGGGAGACGGCCGCACCTTCAGCGCGCAGGCCTTCGACGCCTCCCACACCGTGCGCTACTCAGGCCAGGTAACGCCCGTCACCATCCAGGCCGGGCAGACGACGGCCGTCACGCTTCTCTTGCAGGAGGTGAATGCCCCACCGCCCTTCGACAACGCGGCGCCGCGCATCCTCTCCCTGGTGGCCAGCCCCGGCACCGTCGCCCCGGGCGGCCTCGTGGCCCTCCAGGCCACCGCGGACGACCCCAACGCGAGCGATTCCCTCACCTCCGCCTGGACGGCGGACTCCGGCACCTTCAGCGCCCCCTCCAGCCTTTCTACCGCCTGGACGGCACCGGCCTCCGCGGGGCAGGTGGTGCTGACGCTGACGGTGACGGACTCCAAGGGCGCCAGCTCCTCCCTCAGCGTCACGGTGACGGTGAGCACCGGCAACGGCGGCGCCGCCGTCAACGTCTCCTTCAACACCTGGCCCCAGGTGGCCAGGGTGACGGCGCTGCCGTCCTCCGTCGCCGTGGGCCAGGCCACCCAGGCGGCGGTCTCCGCCAGCGACTCGGACGGCGACAGCCTCGGCTACCAGTGGACGGCCTCGTGCGCGGGCACGTGGACGAATGCCACCTCCGCCAGCGCCACCTTCACGCCCTCCGAGCAGCCCTCGGGCGGCGCGTGCACGCTCACCGCGAAGGTGCAGGACGGCCGCGGCGGCCAGGGCACGGGCAGCCTCACCCTCCACGTGGGCACGCCCACCACGGGGCGCTTCCCGCCCGAAGTGGTGGAAGCCTTCCAGTCCATCGCCTCGGTGCCCGCCTCCGGCGAAACCGTCGTCTTCCGCGTGCGGGCGAAGGACGCGCAGGGCAGCGCGCTGGGCTTCACCTGGGCCACCAGCACCGGGGCGCCAGGCACCGCCACCAGCACCGCCACCACCAGCGAAGTCCTCTGGACGGCGCCCTCCTGCGTGCCCTCGGGCAGCCCGCCCACGGTGACGGCCACCGTCACCAACGCCCTGGGCCTCTCTGCCTCCTACACCTTCTCCCTCCAAGGCGGCACCGCCTGCGCTGCGAGCCCCTCGGCTCGATTCGCGGGTGGCCAATCTCACACGCTCGCCTTGAAGCAGGACGGCACCGCCTGGGCCTGGGGCCACAACGGTTACGGCCAATTGGGCGACGGGACGCAGACGCACCGCCTTACACCCGTGCGGGTGCCGGGCATGACGGGCGTCGCGGCCTTCGTCGCCGGCGGCAACCACACGGTCGCCTTGAGGCAGGACGGCACCGTCTGGGCCTGGGGCCGCAACTCGGAGGGCCAGCTTGGCGACGGGACGACGACGGTCCGCCTCACGCCCGTGCAGGTGCCAGGTTTGACGGGCGTCGCGACCCTCGTCGCGGGCGGCTACCACACGGTCGCCTTGAGGCAGGACGGCACCGTCTGGGCCTGGGGCCACAACGCAGGGGGCCAGCTCGGCGACGGGACGACGACGGCCCGCCTCACGCCGGTGCAGGTGCCGGGCGTAACGGGCGTCACGGCCCTTGCCGCGGGCGGCTACCACACGCTCGCATTGAAGCAGGACGGCACCGTCTGGGCCTGGGGTTGGAACAACGAAGGCCAGCTTGGCGACGGGACGCTGACGGACCGCCCCACGCCCGTGCAGGTGCCAGGCTTGACGGGCGTCACTGGCATTGTCGCGGGCGGCGACCGCACGCTCGCATTGAAGCAGGACGGCACCGTCTGGGCCTGGGGCCGCAACGCAGAGGGCCAGCTCGGCGACGGGACGACGACGAACCGCCTCACGCCCATGCAGGTGCCGGGCGTGACGGGCGTCACGACCCTCGCCGCGGGCGCCTACCACACGCTTGCCTTGAGGCAGGACGGCACCGTCTGGGCCTGGGGCGCCAACGACTCCGGACAACTGGGCGACGGGACGACGACGCGCCGCCCCACGCCAGTGCAGGTGCCGGGCGTGACGGGTGTCACAGCCCTCGTCGTTGGCGGCTACCACGCATTCGCCTTGGAGCAGGACGGCACCGTCTGGGCCTGGGGATGGAACAACGTCGGCCAGCTCAGCGACGGGACGACGACGGACCGCCTCACGCCGGTGCGGGTGCCCGGCCTGAGCTTTTAACAGCGAGCCCTCCACGCTGACGAGCCTGGCGACGGTGCGCGCGAACAGCAGCGCGCTCAGCACCACGCCCACCGCGACGCCCTTCGCCAGGTCGTGCGTGAGCACGACGGTGAGCACCGTCGCCACCATCACGATGGAATCGCTCTTCGGCATGAGGCGCATGGCGCCCAGCGACTTCCAGTCGAAGGTGCCGATGGAGACCATGATCATCACCGCGACCAGGACGCCCATCGGGATGCGCGCCACCCAGTCGCCAAGCACCAGGATGAGGAAGAGAAGCAACACGCCCGCCGCGAACGTGGAGAGGCGTCCGCGCCCGCCAGAGCGCACGTTGATGACGGACTGGCCAATCATGGCGACCAGCGGCGACGGCACCGCCTTCGTGAGGCGTGGCAGCCCGTAGATGATGGCCAGACCCCCGACGACCATCGCGTACATCTGCCAGTTCGCGCCCACGAACTGGGGCAACTGCGCGAGGAAGATGAGGATGGCGAGCGCGTTGACGAAGCCGGTCATCACCGCTCGGGGACGAACTTCATGTAGCGGCTGAGTCGCAGCAGCCGGAAGACGAGCTGGAACACCCCGGTGAGGATGGTGGCCGCGAAGAGGTACTCAAGGCCGTGGCTCTTGACGAGCGTGATCATCAGCAGCGCCATCGCGCCGGTGCTCCGCAACCGCCCGACACGGGTGGCCAGTGGAGGGGAGGGC
>NZ_RAVZ01000297.1 GCF_003611635.1 Corallococcus terminator
TTCGTGGACGGGGGCGGGGTGGTCATCTCGCTCGACTCGTCGGGGAGCGTGGACCTCTTCGGCCATGCCATCTCCACCCAGGCGCGGGTGAGCGGCAGCGGTCGGGTCATCTGGCACTGACTACCTTGTCTTCATCACCCGCGAAGGCCGCGGGTGGGAAGGAAGGCGGGGCATGCCAGGGACCATGCGGGCGATGGTGCTCCACGCACCCGGGCAGCCGTTGAGGGAGGAGCACCTCCCCATTCCGGAGCCCGGGCCGGAGCAGGTGTTGTTGAAGGTGCACGCCTGCGCCGTGTGCCGCACGGACCTGCACGTGGTGGACGGTGAGCTGACCCGCCCGAAGCTGCCGCTGGTGCCCGGCCACGAAATCGTGGCGACGGTGGTGATGACGGGCGAACGGGTGGGCGGCTTCGTGCCCGGGATGCGCGTGGGCGTGCCGTGGCTGGGGTGGAGCTGTGGGCAGTGCCGCTTCTGTCGTTGGGGGAAGGAGAACCTCTGCGACACGGCGCGCTTCACCGGCTACGACCTGGACGGGGGCTTCGCCGAGTACACCGTCGCGGATGCGCGCTTCTGCTTCCCGCTGCCGCCGTCGTACCGGGACCTGGAGGCCGCGCCGCTGATGTGCGCGGGGCTCATCGGCTTTCGCAGTCTGCGCATGGCGGGTGAGGGGCCCCGGCTGGGGCTGTATGGTTTTGGCGCCGCCGCGCACATCCTCATCCAGGTGGCCCGCTACCAGGGGCGCAAGGTGTATGCCTTCACGCGCGATGGCGACGTGAAGGGCCAGGCGTTCGCGCGAGAGCTGGGCGCGGTGTGGGCGGGAGGTTCGGACGTGCTGCCGCCGGAGCCGTTGGATGCGGCCATCCTCTTCGCCCCGGTGGGCGCGCTGGTGCCCGCCGCGCTGCGGGCCGTGGACAAGGGCGGCGTGGTGGTGTGTGGCGGCATCCACATGAGTGACATCCCCTCCTTTCCCTATTCGGTGTTGTGGGAGGAGCGCGTGGTGCGCTCGGTGGCGAACCTCACGCGTTCGGACGCACTGGACTTCCTGGCGCTGGCGCCGCGCGTGCCCGTGCGCACGGAGGTGCAGGTGTTCCCCCTGTCCGCCGCGAACGAGGCGCTCCAGGCGCTGCGCGAAGGGCGCGTGCGGGGGGCGGCGGTGTTGGACATGGCGGGCACGGGCGAGGGTCCGCGGGCCTGACCGCCTGGATGCTTGAGGCGCGGTGGAGTGCACAGCTTTGGCGCTACACGGAGGCTGCCCACCGCATGAAAGCGCTTCAGGAGACGGGACCGTTCGCCGGCTATGACTCGGAGCACCATCCGCTGGGCTCGTATGCGGCGCTCATCGGGACGTTCGGCACGTCGATGCTCGGCTTCCTGGGATGGATGGGCGCATCAGGGCGGCGGTTGCCCGAGCGCCTGGGGTGGAAGGACCTGGCGTTGTTCGGCGTCGCCACGCACGCGGTGACGCGACTGGTGGCGCTGGACCGGGTGACGAGCACGCTGCGCGCGCCGTTCGTGCGCTTCGATTCGGACAGCACCGCGGGCGAGGTGGTGGAGACGGCGAGGGGCGAAGGACCGCGCCGCGCGCTGGGCGAGCTGTTGGACTGTCCCTTCTGCCTGAGTCCCTGGGTGGCGACGGGCTTCGTGGCCGCGTCCACGGTGCGTCCTCGTGAGACCCGCTTCGTGGCCTCCATCTTCGCGCTCAGCGCCGCGTCCTTCTTCCTGCACCGGGCCTACGAGTGGCTGGGGGAGGGACTGCACCGCACGCGCGCGCAGGTGAAGTTGCTGGAGAAGCAGCAGGAGCGCGAAGCCGCCGTGCAGTTCCCCGGGCGCGGGCCACAGGTCGTGGAGTCCGGCCGCGCGCCCATCCCGTCTCCGAGCTAGTGGATGCTGACCGTGGTGCGCAGCAGCGCCAGGTACGTCCATTCGCGCGTGGGCTCTTCCACGGGCGGGGTGTCGTAGTGGTTCACGTAGCCCGCGACGCCCACGCCCAGGAAGCCGGTGACCCACCAGCGGAAGCTCAACGCGCCGCCCGTCGCGCCACCGGGCTGCACGTCCTCCGCGCCGCGTCCCAGCCACAGCCGCTCCATGCGCGCGGCCACTTCCAGCGAACCGGAAGGGATGCCCTCGGAGCCCACGCCCGCGAGCGCCTGCGGCCACTGGTTGCCTTCACGCGGCTTGCCACGCACCACCCAGGACGCCTCCACACCCAGGCCCTGGCTGCTCATCGTGGGCAGCGATTCGCGAGGCGTGGCCGGATTCCCATCCGTGTCCCGCGAGCGGTGCTCCCACGCGGCCGCCGCCTGCACGTCCACGCGCACGGGCCCCGCGTCCAGCCGGCCATGCGCCTCCGTCACGGTGCGATAGCCGGACACGGGCGGCGGTCGGTAGAAGAGGAAGTTCTGTGGCAGCCGTCCACCGATGCCGGGCCGGTCGAACGCGTCCTCCACGTGCACGCCCGCGCCCAGGCGCGCACCGCCATGGTGCACGTCCAGACGCGCGTCCACGGAGGGCGAGGCGTTGTCATTGCCCAGCGGGCTGCCGGAGCCATTGCCCAATCGCAGCCACCCTTCCAGGGGCAGCGACGCGGGCGTCCACTGCGCCTCCAGGCCCAGGTCTCGCCGCGCCCAGAAGGCCTGCGTCACCAGGGGCAGCTCCGGGATGGGCAACGTTTCGATGCTCTGGTCGCGCCCGGCGGGAAACAGCGGCGTCTTCGCGTAGCCGATGGACAGGCGCACGCCGGTGATGACGAGCAGGTCGATGTACGCGTCGAGCAGCGCGGGCTTCTCCTGCGCCCACTCCGCGGTGCCCACGGCGACGAGCCATGGCACGGGCTGTCCGCGAGCCCCCATCCGCAGGCGCGCGAGTGTGAAGCCGTCATGGCCTTCGATGTCGTCCGCGTGGATGCGGTAGTCCACCTCGCCCACGAGCGTGGGTGTGATGAGCGGCCCCTGCGCGCGGGCACCCGACGCGGACAGGAGGACGAGGGCGGCGAGCGTGAGCGGGCGGTTCATTCCGCGATGGGCAGGATGCGCAGGGTGTGGGTGGTGCCGTTGGTCGGGTCGCCGTCATGGTCCGCGACGAAGATGCGCTGGTTCTTCGCGTCGTAGGCGATGCCGTGCGGCTGCTGGAAGCCACCGGCCAGCACGCTTACCTCGCCCGATGGGCGGATGCTCAGCACGGTGCCGTCGCGGCTGCCGGTGAGCAGCGTGTCCCCGGGGCCCTGGGCCAGCAGGTCCGGGCTGGACAGCGTGGCGAAGGGCACGATCTGCGAGGGATTGGACAGCGGCGAGCGGTACACCTTGCCCGCGAGCTGGTCGGAGATGAACAGCGTGTCGCCCACCGCGAGCACGCCCACGGGCTTCTGGAGCGCGCCCACCACTTCCTGCTCGGTGCCTTCCAGCGTGAGTCGGGCCACGCTGCCCACGTTCACGTTGTTGTTGCGCACGAAGTAGCCGTCCAACAGTTGTCCATCCGCCGTGACGGTGATGCCGATGCGGCGGCGCTCCGGAAGCAGGTTGGGCACCACCGCGGAGGTGCCATCCGGCCGGACGTAGACGACGTCGCCCGCGGTGCCACCGCCGAAGCGCACCACCACCAGCGTACCGTCCGTGAGCCGCGCCAGCGCGCCCAGGCCCGGACTGTCGGCGGAGGTGACGGGAAGGTCCGCGACCAGCGAGATGCCCTCGCCATCGCGGTAGCGCAGCACGCGGTTGTTCTCGTCGTCCGCCATGAAGAGCGTCGCGCTCTGCGCGTCCCACCACAGGCCGTTGGGGTCGCCATCCACGGCGATGGTCTTCGGGCCCCGCTCCACGGTCTCCTCATCCGGAGTCACCACTTCTTGGGGCGAGGAGCAACCCACGGCGGCCAGCGTCATGCCCAGCAGGGCAGGGAAGAGGATTCGCATGGACACTCCCTTTATCGCGGAACGGACGGTCTGCCGAGTGACAGGCCCATGTCGGAGGCGGACCCTCACGGGAGGTGGTGCGCGCGGGATGCAGGGGGCTTCCATGGACCGCGAGGGCCGCTGTCGCCAGGGGACGGACACTTGCCTGGACCGTGGGGAGGGGACCTGTCGGTGCCGCGGGGGAGTCGGTAGCGTCGACCTCTTCCTGGAGACACCTCGCATGAAGACTCCTTCCTCCCGGGGATGGCTCGTGCTCACGGGCGCGCTGTGGCTGGGCGGCATCGGCTTCGGGCTCGTGACG
Source organism: Corallococcus terminator (assembly GCF_003611635.1). Classification (GTDB taxonomy): domain Bacteria; phylum Myxococcota; class Myxococcia; order Myxococcales; family Myxococcaceae; genus Corallococcus; species Corallococcus terminator. The sequence continues at coordinate 4,206 of NZ_RAVZ01000297.1, forward strand.
CTGGCGCGGTACTCGCTCACGCCGGGAGATGCGCAGGCGATGGTGGAGCGGTGGCCGGAAGGGACGCGGTTGACACGTCAGGCGGGGCGGCCCGTGCTGGTGATGCTCGCGCACCCGAAGTGTCCCTGCACGCGGGCCAGCGTCGCGGAGCTCGAAACGCTGATGGCGCACGCGGGCGGGCGCGTGGATGCGTTCGTCCTGTTCCTGCGTCCGGAGGGACTGGAGGATGGTTGGGAGCAGGGCGAGCTGTGGCGCGCCGCCGCGCGCATCCCCGGCGTCACGGTGCTGAAGGATCCGGGCGGCGTGGAGGCGAAGCGCTTCGGCGCGACGACCTCCGGACACGTGGTGCTCTATGGCGCGGAAGGCCACCTGCGCTTCAGTGGAGGCCTCACCGTGGCGCGGGGGCACGCGGGGGACAGCCCGGGGCGCATGGCGTTGGAGCGGGTGCTGCGTGAAGGCGGCGCGGGCGGCGACACGCCTGTGTATGGCTGCTCGCTGGAGGACCCTCCGGCCTCCGCGACCCGCTGAAGCGCCGGGATGTCTTGCGCAAGGCGGATGCGGGCCAGACGTTGTTCCGCGTTGGACGTCTGAAGCCAAAGGCCGTTGGCGCGGTAGGGCGTCTGGGATTGGCTCCGCGCGCCTTCAGCCGTGCCACTTTCTACGCGGGGAACCCTTCCATGTCGCTCAATCACTACGTCACCCTGGGCCGTTCCGGCCTGCGCGTCAGCCCGTTCTGTCTGGGCGCCATGACGTTTGGCGAGGACCTGGGGTGGGGCAGCAGCGTGCAGACATCCAATGCCATCATGGACCGCTTCATCGAGCGGGGCGGCAACTTCATCGACACGGCGAACGTGTACACGTTCGGCCACTCGGAGAAGATCATCGGGGACCACCTGGGCAAGGACCCCGCGAAGCGCGACCGGGTGGTCATCGCCACCAAGTTCTTTGGCAACCTCTTCGAGAAGGATCCGAACGGCGGCGGCGCGGGCCGCAAGTCGGTGATGGCCGCGTGCGAGGAATCGCTGCGCCGGCTCCAGACGGACTACATCGACCTGTACTGGATGCACGCCTGGGATGCGAACACGCCCATCGAGGAGACGATGCGCTCGCTGGATGACCTCGTGCGTTCGGGCAAGGTCCGCTACGTGGGCTTCTCCGACACGCCCGCGTGGAAGGTGGCGCAGGCGCAGTTGACGGCGTCCTTCCGGGGCTGGGCGCCGCTGGTGGCGCTGCAAATCGAGTACTCGCTGCTGGAGCGCACGGTGGAGGGCGAGCTCATCCCCATGGCGCTGGAGCTGGGGCTGGGCGTGACGCCGTGGTCGCCGCTGCGCAGCGGGGCGCTCAGCGGCAAGTACACGCGCCAGAACGCGGGCAAGCAGAAGGCGGACCGGGGCGCGTGGGCGGAGAGCTCGCTCAACGACAAGACCTACGACCTCATCGACCTGCTCCAGCGCGTGGCGAAGGAGCAGGACTCCACGGTGGCGCGCGTGGCGTTGGCCTGGGTGCAGAACCGTCCGGGCGTGGCGTCCACCATCCTGGGCGCGCGCACGCTGGAGCAACTGGACAACAACCTGGGCGCGCTGGACCTGAAGCTCACGCCCGAACAGGTGAAGGCGCTGGACGACATCTCCAAGCCCACGCTGAACTTCCCAGCGGCCTTCCTGGAGAACGCCTCGTCCTTCATGCACGCGGGCCTGAGCGTGAACGGCGTCCAGGCCCCGCCGAGCAGCCTGAAGCCCAAGGCCGGCAGCGTCCCGCGCTACTGAGCCACGCGGTGGAAACCCGGGCCCCGTCCGCACAGGGGCGCACAGTGTGGAGTGCGGGGCCGTACGTTTGAGGCCATGCCAGTGGGCAAAACGCGTCCGGAGCGTTCAGGACACGACGCTCGCGGTAGCGCGATTGGGGGCCGTTCCTAGTATCGGTCCCCTGGCGGTTGGGTGGGTTGGTGGTCTGGCGCGGTAAGGGCGGCGGGAGGGTGGCGTGAGCGAGCTTCTGACGGGTGATGGGCTGTCGCGTGCGCAGGGTGTCGGCACTCCGGTTTCCGCGGGCGGTGCGGGCTTCTCCCACGACCCCGAAACCTTCGACGCGGAGCTGGATGCGTGCCTGGATCGCGCGCTCTTCTCCGGTCCTTCTCAAGACATCGACATCGACATCGACGACGCCGTGCAGGACGTCGCGGCGACTGGCTCCATGCGCGCGCTGCTCGACCTGGCCTCCACGGAAGAGTCCTGGCTGGAGTCGCTGCCGCAGTCCTCCAACGACGACACGGAAGTCCCGATGTCGCTGTCGGACGAGGCCGCGAACTTCGTCATCCCGGAGTGGCTGCGCGCGGAGGAGTCGCCGTCCTCCGACAACGCCACGTCGTGGGACAGCGCTCCGCAATCCAATGTCTGGGCCTCGCCCGATTCTCCGGCCGCGGCCTATTCGCCGCAGCCGTGGGTGCCCTACGAAGCGCCGGCCCCCGAGGCTCCGCCGCCGGCCATCGCCGACGTGTCGACGCGCATCCTGGGGATGAATCCCTTCTCCTTCGTCAGCGCCGTGGCGATGGGCGCGCTCGCAGCGGGCCTGCTCGTCGTCGCGGGTGTGCGACTGACCTCGGGAAATGATCAGTACGTGTCCACTGCCCAGACTCAATCCGCGCAGGTGGCGGGTTCGCGGCAGGTCGTGGGCGCCGCTGGGGCACGGGTTGTCGCGGGTGCGCCGGGCGCCACGGACTCCCAGCAGGCCCCGGGCGTGCCGGGTGCCACGAACGCGCAGGACGTCATGGGCGCCTACGGTGGCTCGGGTGCGCCGGGCTGGCAGCCGTCGGGTGACTTCCAGCAGGCCGCCGCGTCCGTCTCCAACACGGTGGGCACGTCCGCGCTGACGGAGGCCCAGCGAGCCGCGCAGTCGCTCACGCCGAACGCGCCCGTGCTCGCGGGCCCGGCGAACGTGGGCCTGACCACCGGCCTGCACACGCTGGCTCCGGAAGCCCAGGCGCCCACGGCGTCCGCCCCGGTGACGAAGAAGAAGGCCCCCGTGGCCCCGCGTGCCGCCACCCTTGAAGAGCCGGAGGACACGGGCGAGGTTCGCGAGCTGTCCTTCGGCCGTGAAATCACCGCCGAGGAAATCGAGCAGGCTCGCCTGGCCGCCGCCGCCGCCGAGGCCGAGGAGGCCGCGCCGCCGGGTTCGGAGTTCGACGAGGACTTCGCGCGCGAGATGGGCTTCACCGAAGAGGCGGAGTCCGCCCAGGCCCAGGCGTCGAAGCAGGCCCCGGAGAAGACCGTCTACATCCCGCCGGCCCCCAGCGCCGCCGGCCCGGAGCGCCTGTCTCCCTCCGACGTGAGCGCGGTTGTCCTCACGAACCAGCCGGACATCTCCGCCTGCGTCCAGAACTTCAAGGCCGGCACGGCCCTGGAGAACGGCGGTCGCTTCCAGGTGCGCTGGTCGGTGGACACCTCCGGCAGCGTGTCCGGAGTGGCCATGGAGACCGAGTCCCTGCGCGGCTCGCCGCTCGCCGGCTGCGTCGAGGACCGGGTGCGCGGCTGGAAGTTCCCCGTGCACCGCGTGGCCATGGACGCCCCCGTGCGCTTCCCCTTCGTTTTCTAGGAACGCTCAGCACCGCATCCCGGAGGCGCTTATCCTCTGTCGGGTCATGACGAAGCGCGCGCCTCCGGTGCCGGAGGGTCCAGACCCCATCGAGGTGCACCTGTGCCACCGGTGCCTGATGCGCCTGCCGGTGGAGGCGGGGGGGACGGACCTTCCCCGCCGCGTGCGCGAAGCGCTGAAGACCCACGGGCTCGCGGGGCAGACGCAGCTCATCCCCGCGTCCTGTCTGGGTCACTGCCCCACGGGGCTGGTCACCACGCTCGTCGTCCCCGACGCCACGGCGAAGGGGACACACGCGAAGCTCATCGACCCGCTGGCGGACGGCGAGGACCTGGCGAAGCACCTGCTCCAGGTCCGCGCGAAAGCCGGGCGGCCTTGAGCAGCGCCTCCATCATGGGCACGCAGCTCGCGGTGCCCGTGCCGGCGATGGCGTAGGCGGTGCCGTGGTCCGGCGACGTGCGCGGCACCGGCAGTCCCAGCGTCACGTTCACCGTGCGCTCGAAGTCCAGCGCCTTGGCCGGGATGAGTCCCTGGTCGTGGTACATGGCCAGCACCACGTCGTACTTCGCGCCCACCTCGTCGGGCCGGGCGAACAGGCCATCCGCGGGAATGGGCCCGTGCGCATCCACCCGCTTGGAGCGCGCGCGGCGGATGGCGGGACCAATCACCTCCACCTCCTCACGCCCCAGCATGCCGCCCTCGCCCGCATGCGGGTTGAGGCCCAGCACGGCGATGCGCGGCTTGCGGCCCACCACCGGCTCCAGGCTGCGCGACAGCAACTGGAGCTGCGCCACCAGCTTGTCCACCGTCAGCAGCTTCGGCAGCGCGGAGATGGGGACGTGGTTCGTCGCCAACGCGATGCGCACGCGCGGCCCGTCCATCATCATCAACACGTCCACGCCGAACGCGTCCGCCAGCACCTCCGTGTGGCCCATGAAGGGGATGCCCGCGCGCGAAATCTCCTCCTTCGACACGGGCGCCGTGCACAGCGCGTCCACCGAGCCCGCGCGCATCGCGTCGATGGCGGCCCGCACGTACGCGTACTGCGCCTTGCCACCCTCGCGCGAAGGCTTGCCCGGCACGCGGTGCTTCTGTGCAAGCCGCGTCACCTCCACCACCGCCGGCCCCGTCGTGCGCCCCAGCTCCTCCAGGGACACGCGAGGGAAGCGGCGGAAGAGGGGGAAGCCCTCCAGCGTGGGCCCATCCCCGAACACCACCGGCACCAGCGCGCGGCGCACCGCGGGGCGAGCCAGCGCCAGGGCCGTCACCTCCGGCCCGATGCCCGACACGTCCCCCAGCGAGATGCCCACGCGAGGCAGCGCGGGCGTCGTGGCCACCGGGGTGCGCTTCACATCTTCACTTCGACGTTGGCCTTGGAGCGCAGCTCCTGGACGTACTGCTCCAGGAACTTCTCCGTCTTCTCGGAGAGGAGCTTGGACTCCAGCTTGGGCTTCATCTCGTCGAAGGAGGCCACCGCGACGTTGCGGCGCTCCTCCACCTTCAGGATGTGCCAGCCGAAGTTGGTGCGGATGGGCTCGCTCACCTCGCCCTGCTTGAGGTTGAAGGCGGCCTTCTCGAACGCGGGCACCATCACGCCGCGCTTGAAGTAGCCCAGGTCACCGCCGTCCGCCGCGCTGGGGCCCTCGCTGCGGGCTCGCGCCAGGGCGGAGAAGTCCATGCCCTCACGGCGGGCCTCCTTCGCGATGCCTTCCGCCTTCTGCTTCGCGGCGGCCACCTGCTCCGGCGTGGCCTTGGCGTCCACCTGCACCAGGATGTGGCGGGCGTGCACCTCCACGTCCTCGCTCTCCATGCGCGTGTACTGGGTGTACGCGGCCTTGAGGTCCTCCTCGGTGACCTTCACCTTGGGGCCCACCTTCATGCGCAAGAGCTTGTCGCGCACGACGCGCTTGCGCAGCATGTCCTTGTAGCTGGCGAGCGTGTAGCCCTCGTTGATGAGCATCTGCTCGAACTGCTTCATGTCCGGGACGTTGTTCTGCTTGAGCACGTCCTGCACCAGCTCTTCGACTTCCGCGTCGGTGGTGGTGATGCCCAACTGCTGCACCTCCGTCTCCATCAGCTTCTCGCCGATGAGCGTGTCCAGCGCGCTCTTCATGAGCTGCGCGCGGGCCTCGGTGCGCTTGCGCGCGTCGACTTCCGAATTGATGCGCTGAAGCTCCGGCGCGGCGCGCAACTGCACTTCCGACAGCGCGATGACATCGCGGTTCACCACCGCCGCCACCTTGTCCACCAGCTCCGCGCGCGCGGACGTACCGCCCGCCAGGAGCATCACCGCCGCCAGGAACGCCACCAGGTTCTTCATCGCAACGACCCTCTCCACGAAACCCCGGGACGGCCAACCCACAGGCCCCCGGAAAAGTCCTTCACTTCGCCGCTTGCGGCGCCGGCCGCCCGCGGATGGTCTGCAGCGTGGCCTCGTTCACCACCACCTGCGCCTTCTCACGCAGGTCCTTCTCGAAGGCCTCCTGCGCTTCCGCCCGCTTGGTCTCCAGCAGGCGGGCCTCCACCTTCGAGCGCACCTCCACCAGCTCCCGCTTCCTCGCCGCCCTGCGCTCCAGCACCTTGAACAGGTGGTAGCCGTACTCCGTGGACACCACGTCCGAAACCTGCCCCACCCCCAGCTTGAATACCACCTCGTCGAAGGCCGGCGGCATCTGTCCCCGGGGGAAGAAGCCCAGGTCCCCGCCCACCTTGGCGTCCGCGCTGAGCGAATAGCGCCGGGCCAGGTCGGAGAACTTCTTGCCGGACTTGAGCTGCACCTGGAGCCTGCGCGCCTCGTCCAGCCCCTTCACCACCATCTGCGCCGCGTGGACCTCCTCCGGCTCCTGGAAGTCCGCCTCGTGCGCCGCGTAGTACGCGCGCAGCTCCTCCTCCGTCACCGCCACGCGCGAATAGACGTGGTGGGTGAAGAGCTTCTCAATGGTGAGCCGGCTCGCTTCCCGGGCGCGCAGCTCCGCCATGGACAACTGCCCCTGGGCGAGCACCTCGTTGAAGTTGCCGGCCGGATAGTCGCCCGACAGCCGCAGCACGCCCCGGTCCACCTCTTCGGGCGTCACCGCGATGTTGTTCTGCTTGGCCGCCTGGAGCAGCAGCATCCGCTTCACCAGCGTGTCCACGAGCGCGCGCTTGAAGGGCTCCACCTCTTCAGGCGTGGGCTCAGGCCCTTCCGTGGTGGCCAGCTCCCGGCCCAGCTCCTGTTCGAAGTCCGTGCGGCTGAGCGACTCGCCGTTCACGGTGGCGACCACCGTGGGGTCCGGGCCCTCCTGCGTCGGCGGACGGCAGCCGGCGGAGCCCAGCACGCCCACCCCGAAGACCAGGGCGGCGGACCAGGACAGCAGGGAGGCGCGGAGGAAAGCAGGACGCATGCGCGGAGGCCTCGGGAGGGACAGCGGGGGACCTTCCACGGTGGTGCCGGGCCGCGGGGCTTTCAAGCGGGACGTCACGGCCGGGATGGGAAGCGAACGGATGGGCCCATGGGACGGCCTTCCGGGTAGCACGGCGTCGGGGCCCCGACAACCCACGGGGAGGCCGCTGGCGGTCCTACAGCTTCGTGGCGTTGGACGTCAGGAAGGCCTCCACCTGGGGGAAGATTTCGTCCGGCGCCTTTCGGCCCAGCACCAGGTCCGCGTGGCCGTAGTCCTCCGCGAAGCCGTGACCCTTTCCGGCGACCAGCATCTTCACCGGCCCGCCCAGGTGCTCCTTCGCCCGGGCCACCGCCAGCGGCGGCGCGAGCAGGTCCCGGCTGCCGGCGATCAACAGGAAGGGGATGCGCACCCCGGCCAGCGGCTCGCGGTAGTCGAACTCGCCATCATAGGAGGTGAACTTGCTGGAGATGATCCACCGGGCGAACTGCCGCCCCACGCCCCCGGCGATGTCCGCCGGCACGTTGGCGAGCGCCCAGCGCACCACCTGCGGATCCATGTTCTCCGCCAGCATCATGTACCGGGTGAGCGGCCCCGGAGGCGCCCCGAAGAAGGCGATGCTGGTGACGCGGCGGGTGGGGATGACCTTCAGCTTGAGCAGCGGCTCCACCCGCTGCACGAAGGCGCGCAGGCCCGGCTGCACCGCGAACGTGAACGGCGCGCCCAGGGCCACGCCCGCCTTCACCGGCGCCTGGGGGTTCTTCGCCAGGTGGGCGTAGAGCATCAGGCCTCCCTTGGAGTGGCCCACCCAGAGGACCTGCTGGGCGCCGGTGGACATCACCGTGCGCAAAGCGGTTCTCACGTCGTGTTCCGCCTGATCATCAAAATTCCAGTCGGCACACGCCCCGGCCAGTCCCCGGCCGCGCAGCTCGATGACCCAGGTCTCGAACCCCGCCCGGGCCAGGTAGCGCGCCAGGCTGTACTGTTCGTTGAAGTCCATGTGGAAGCGGTTGGCTCCCAGCCCGTGGCACAGGATGACGGGCTCCGCGTACCGGCGCTCGCCGCGCGGGTGGTAGCGCCCCAGCGCGATGGCGGCCCCGTCGTCCGTGGGCACCCGGTAGAGCTCATCCGGCTTGAAGCTCAGTGTCAGCAACCCCTCCTTGCCGCGCTCGACTGCTCGCGTGAAGAGGTCCGCCATCCGGCTCAACCGGGGTGCCGCTGCCTGTCGTGATGTCACGTCTTCAGTCTACGCCCGACCGCCAGACGATGCCGCCGTGTCGCACAGGGACTTTCATGCGACGGCAGGGCAGTTGCAGGAGGTACGAGGTATTCGCTGGGAGGTCGCAGAAATGGGGCAGGGCCGGGGTTTCAAGGAAGCGGTGTCGACCTTCATTGCCACAGTTTTTCCCACAGATACCCTCCTGGGTGCCTTGAAGGTGATGGAACGGCACCGGGTGAGGTTGGTGGGGGTGGTGG